>JANWZD010000001.1:0-324553 GCA_025054935.1 Dehalococcoidia bacterium
CGGCCGCCCGGCGCGCGCAGGCTCAGGCGGCCAGGCGGTTCGCGACGGCGCGCACGTGCTTGCAGTTGCCGCGGATGGCGAATCCTTCGCAGGTGCAGCGCGCGACGCCGTGCGCAACGGTCACAGTATGAACGAGACCGGGCCGCGATTCGCTTGGGAAGGTGAACGTCTGCTCCGCCGGCCCAGCCGCCGCGAGGCCGCGCCGCGCCTTGGCCAGCAGGTCGAGCACGTCGCCGAGCACGCCGACCGTGCCGCGGTCGGTTGGAGGCTGGTAGCGCGGCGTTAGCCGCTCGGGACGCTCGCCGCGCACCGCCGCCTGGACGATCTCCTCGACGACCGAGGCATTGTGGGCGGCGTATTCCTCGAGGACGCCGATCGTTCGCGCCTTCTGTTCGAGCACGGCCGCGACGAAGTCATCGAGCGTTTCAGTCGCGACAAGGTAGGTGATGAAGGCAGGCCGAGTTTGGCCGATGCGGTAGATCCGGTCCTCGGCCTGCCAGTGGTTCGCGGGCACCCAATCGAGGTCGTTGAAGATGACGTGGGTCGCGGCTGTCATGGTCAAGCCGACGCCCGCCGCGACGAGATTGCCGACCAGCACGCGGATCGAAGGGTCTTGCTGCAGCGCATCGGCTGCTTCCTGCCGCGCTGCTGCCGGCGTGTCGCCGGTAATCGTGACTGCCGCCGCGCCGAGCTCCTCCTTCAGTTTCTGGACGACGACAGCATAGTTCGTGAAGACAACGACTTTCTCTTCAGCTTCCAGCCGCTCATGCACCGCCTCGAGCGTATGGGGGATTTTCGCCTCGGCCAAGGCGTGCCGCGCCGTGTTGAGCAGACCGAGGAACTGGCTCCAGGTTGGCCCCTGCGTGGCAGGATGCTTCTCGAAGAACTCGATCGCGCGCGCCTCGAGTTGACGCGCCTTCTGGCTCTTGATTTCGATTTCCTGCCAGATGCGGGTCTTGGGAGGAAGGTCCAGCGCCTCGTCCTTCGTTCGGCGCAGCATGATGCCGCTGACCAGCGCCGCGAGCTCCTCCAAGTTGGACGCGCCGCGCGTATCAAGCCCGTAGCCGTTGTCATGGGCGGCGCAGTAGCGCCTGGCGTAGACGTAGAAGTTTTTGCTGAGCGGGTGGCGAACGGCCTTGAGCAGATTGAACAGGTCGCGGGGCCGGTTGGCCATCGGCGTGCCGGTCAGCAGATAGACCGCCTCGGGGTCGCGGACAGGCTTCGGTCCGCTGCCCACGCCGAGCAGGCGCAGAACGCGGGTTGTCCGCTGGCTGTCGTTCTTGATGTAGTGCGCTTCGTCAACGACGATGCCTGCCCACGGCGTGGCCAGCAGCGCTTTTTCCACTTGACCAAGCCGGTCGTAGTTGACGATCGTCCAACGGGCGTCGGCTTGCAGGTTGGCGCCGTCGATCACCGTGATCGCGGCATCAGGCTCGATCGCCTCGATCTCGCGCCGCCACGTCAGCTTGACCCCAGCCGGGCAGATGATAAGGAACGGCCCTTCTGGAGCGGCTTCACGCAGGGCAATAATCGCCTGGCGCGTCTTGCCGAGCCCCATGTCGTCGGCGAGGATGGCGCGCCGCCGTGAAAGCAGGAACGCGATGCCGCTTTGCTGATGGCGGTACAAGCCGGGATACGCCTTCGCTAATTGACGAGCTGCTTCCTCGAGCGCATCGGAGGACGGGGTAACGGCAATGACTTCATTTTCGTATGTCATAGTTCGTCACCTTCCTTTTCGAGCACGCAGCAGGGTGCCCTTGCCTCGCGAACACTCCGCGAGAACCCTTCACCCGGCGCGTCTTCACCCTGCGTGACGCGGCAGCGCGGGCCGCGGCTCTTCAAGCGTTCGACCGCGCGAGGTCCACGCAGAGCGACCCCGGCCAGCACCGTCGCTCGCGCAGTCCTTCGCGAACCGGATCCGAACTAGTGTTCTATATAATACCGACGAAACAAGCGCCTGTCAAGCCTCTTGCCCTCGCTGAACGGGGCGGTGTCACCGAGGGGGGACGAAACGCTGCTCTCTCCCTCGATGCGGGCATCGTTGAGGAGGCGGGAGAGGCGCCGGGCGACGCTCCCCTCTGCCGGCGGTGCGCCGTTCGATTGCAGACGTGGTGAGTGTGTAATCCAATAAACTGGGTGAGGCGGCATACCGCGACCGACTGTCGCGCTTCGGCTGCAGCCGTGGAAGATGGATCCTGAGAGGCCGTCGGCCAGTGGAGGGAAGAGCATCATGGCGAAGATCGAACACCCCGCGGCTCCACCGCTCGCAGACCTTCCGGAACGGCGACCCCGCGCCGCCCGCGCCGGCCCGCTGCTCAGCCGGTTCGACGTCACCGTTCAGGTCGTGACGCCTATCCTCGGCGGGAGCGTCCAGCCGCGCACCGTCGATGAAATCGACGTCATCCGGCCGGCCACCGTGCGCGGCCACCTGCGCTTCTGGTGGCGGGCGCTCCACGGCCACCGCTACGCCACCGCCGAGCAGCTCTTTGACGCCGAGAGCGCGCTCTGGGGCCGCGCCGCCACCGACCAAGGCGGCCGCTCAGCGGTCGAGCTTGCGGTCCAAATCGAGCGGCGTTCTCAAAAGGATGGCAGCAACGTGAGCTTGGGCGACACGGGCGCGTATGCGCTCTGGCCAGCTCGTGAGACCAGAGAGCGCGGCGCGGTCAAAGACCCAGCAGCGCCGCGCTGGTGCCCGGGCATCCAGGTTCGCTTTGAGTTCACGGTGCCGGCGGCCCGCGCACAGGAAGTGCGCGACACCGTGCGGGCGTGGCTGCTCTTCGGCGGCTACGGCGGGCGGACGCGGCGCGGCGTCGGCAGCCTCACGGCGCTTTCGGACAAAGAAGCGTGGCTGCCGAAGGCGGCAAGCCGCGAGGAGTTCCAGCGTCTCTTCGGCCGCGACATCTTCGCGAACGCCGGCGCGTCGCGGGAGACGCCGCTGCTGGCCGGGGCGCGCCTCTTCGCCGGCCAGCCGGAGCCGGGTGCGATTCGGGCATGGACCGCCGCGCTCGGGTGGCTGCAGGACTTCCGCCAAGGGACGCGCGGCGCCCAAGGCGAGCGCGCGCGGGAGCCCGACCCGCAAGGAGGCAAGCGGGCATCGATTTCCAACTGGCCGGAGGCGGACAAGGTGCGGCATCTCACCGGCAAGACGAGCGGCCACACGCCTCGCCATAACGGGACGCCAGCGTGGCCGCGGGCCGGGTTCGGCCTGCCGATCATCGGCCGCTTTCAGAAGGATGGCCGCAATGGCAGGCGGCTCGACGAGCCTGAGGGGTTCGAGCTCCGATGGCGCTCCAACGGCACGGAGCACGATCGTCTCGCCAGCCCGCTGATTGTCAAGCCGCTTGCCCTCGCGAACGGCCAATTCGTGCCGATCGCGCTTTGGTTCACCCGCGCCTTGCCCCCTGACGCCCGCGTGTTCCTTAAAGGCGTGCCCGATTCCGACGCGCCGTTTGACCGGCTGGTCGCGCCGGGCGATACGCCGCGCTTCAAGGCGCTGCAGGGCAAGACGTCGCTGCGGGACGCCTTCCTCGACTGGCTCGCCGAGACGAATCGCGCGAAGGCGGTGGTCCGATGACACGCTCGCTGCTGCTCGTGACGCTTGGGCCGGTGCAGGGCTTCATCGCTCAAGCGCGCCGGACCCGCGACCTCTGGTACGGCAGTCATCTCCTTTCTGAGCTGAGCCGGGCGGCGGCGCGGGCACTCGTCGCTCAAGGCGCACAGCTCATCTTCCCGGCGCTCGCGGCGGGCGACCCTGAGCTGACCCGCTGCGACGAGCCGGTTCGCGCTAATGGCCGGCCGCCGCAGGCGATCCCGAACAAGCTGCTCGCGCTCACGCCTGACGGCGCTGACCCTGCCGTCATTGCGCGCGCCACGCGCGATGAAGTGACGCGTTTCTGGCGCACGGGGATTGCTGCCCGGGTCCGGCAGCGCTGCGCCGGCCTGATCTCCCCCAATATCGACGACGTGTGGCGCGAACAGGTCGAGACATTCCTCGAGTTCACGGCTGCCTGGGCGCCGGCAGACAACTTTGTCGAGGCGCGGCGCAAAGTCGCGCAGGCGGTCGATGGGCGCAAGCTCCTGCGCGATTTCACCGCCTGGGAATGGCAGCGCGGCGCCGTCCCGAACTCGAGCCTCGACGGGGCGAGGAAGACCGTCTTAAGGCTGCCGGATGCCCGCGACAAGGCGCTTGCAACGACCTACCGTATCGGGGACGGCGAAAACCTCGACGCCATCGGGCTGATCAAGCGCGCCGGCGGCGACCCCGACCAGTTCGTCCCTGTCGTCAACGTCGCCGTCGCCGATTGGGCGGCCTACGCACGGGAGATTGCCGCTAAAGAGATGGAAGAACTCGCCGAGGCCGCACGCGAAATCGGGCTCTCCCGCGTCTCCCGCGACCTTCCGTGCGCGCGGCCGTTCCGGTTCGATGCCAGCATCTTCTTCCCCGACCGCTGGCCGGCAGTGTTCAAAGAGCAGGATCTCAACGGTGAGCAGGATCTCAACGGTGACCCGCAGGAGTGGGGAGAGACCTGGGTTCGGCCGGTGCTGCGGCGAGCGAAGGAGCCGTTTCCCTATGTCGCGTTCCTCGTCGCCGACGGCGACCGCGTCGGGCGAGCGCTCGATACCCTCGATTCGCCGGAGAAGCTTCAGACGTTCTCGAAGCAGCTCGCCGAGTTCGCGGGCGAGGCGCGCGACATTGTCGAGCAGCGGCATCGCGGCGCGCTGATCTATTCGGGCGGCGACGATGTGCTCGCCATCCTGCCGGTGCCGCAGGCGGTGGCCTGCGCCGACGCGCTCCGCCGGGGCTTTGCTGACGCTATGGCAAAGACGGGCGTTCCCGCCGGCGACCGGCCGACGCTCTCGGTCGGCATCGGCATCGGCCACGTGATGGAAGGCATGGGCGATCTTCTCGACCTCGCTCGGGACGCCGAGCGCGAGGCGAAGAAGGAGCGCAACGCCCTCGCCGTCATCGTCGACCGCCGCTCCGGCGACCGGCGCGTCTGGCGCGCTTCATGGAACTCCGACCCCGCCAGCCGGCTCAGGGAGGATGCAGAGCTGCTCGCAGGACCGCTCTCCTCCCGCAAGGTGTATGAGATCGCGGCCGTCCTCCGCCGGCTGCCGCTGGCCGAGGCGGTCGATGGCGATGCGGAATGGAGAGCGCTGCTCGCGGGCGAGGTGAAGCGCGCTCTGGCGCGCGCGGGCGAGGGCAGCCTGACGCCGGCCGAGGTCGGGCTCGACCTTCCCAAATCGTACCGCGAGTGCCGCGAGGCGGTCGAGCAGTGGGTCAACCGAGTGCTGCTTGCCCGCGTGCTCGAGATGGCGAAACCCGGCGCATCGCGCGCTCAGGAGGAACGATGACCGAGACCGCGCATCTCGCGCTCATTCCTCGCGACGGGCTGTTCTGCAAAGACGGGCGCGGCTGGTTTACCAGCGCCTCGAACCGCGGCCACGCGCTCGACTGGCCGTGGCCCCAGACTATCCTCGGCGCGCTCCGGACCGCCTGGGGGCGCACGGAAGAAGCGCGGCGCGGCCGCGCCTTTCGTCCCGATGAGTGGGCTGACCAGACAGCGGCGATCGCGCTTGGGCCGACGTTCCCGCTCCGCCGGCCGCACGGCGCGGCGTGGGAACCCGGCCAGCGGATGTGGCCGGCGCCGGCCGATGCCCGCTGGCTGAAGGACGAGAAGGAGGTGGCGCGCCTCGACCCGGTGCCAAGCGACGTGCCGACCTTGGGCCGCGACGACGACGACGCGCGCGAGGCGCTCTGGCGTCCGCAGCTTGACGACCGGCAGAAACCGGAACCGCCACCCGCGTGGCTGCCCGACGCCGATTTCATCGCCTGGCTGGCCGGCCGTCCCGTCCCTGTCCGACGGGAGCGGTTCCGGCTCGCAAAGCGTGTCCAAATCCATGTTACGGTGGACCCCAGTACCCTCACAGCGAAGGAGGGGCTGCTCTACTCCCACGATGTCGTCGAGACGGTGGAGCGCGATGCCGAGTGGGCGATCGGCGCCGAGGTGACCCTTCCGAGCGCCGGGCTGCGCTGGGCGACGATCGGGGCGGATGCCCGGCTGGCCGCAGTCGAGCCGCTGCCCGCGGAGCTGTTCGCGCCGCCGCCCGCGCTGCTCGAGGCGTTCCGGGCAGGAAGCCGCGGCCTGCGGCTGGTCGTCGTCACGCCGGCGTGGTTCCGCCGCGGCTGGCTGCCGAACGGCCTCCAGCGCGATGACGAAACGAAGACGTATCGCGGCCGGCTGCGCGGTCTCGAGGTCGACCTCGTCCTGCGCGCCGCGTTCGTCCCTCGTCCGATCGAGGTCTCGGGCTGGGCGGTGCGCGAGGGGGTCGCCAAGCGCTCGGACCGACTTGTTCCGCCCGGAGCGGTCTACTTCTTCGAACGCGCCGACGGCGGCGTCTTTACCGACGCCGAGGCGCGGGCGCTCTGGCTCGCTCAGCTTGGCTCGCGCCCGAGCGGAGGCTATGGCCGCGTCGTCCCAGGTGTCTGGACCCCTGCAAGGAGGAGCTGATGATCGTCCGTCCTTTCCTCGTCCATGCGCTTTCTCCGCTCCACGCCGGCGTCGGCCACGCGGCAGACGTCGTCGACCTGCCGATCGCGCGCCTGAAAGCAACCGGCATCCCGTTCATCCCCGGGTCGTCGCTGAAGGGCGTCCTCCGCGACGCCCGCCAAAATGCCAATACCGAGGACAATAACAACGAGGAGAGGCTCAAGGCGGTCTTCGGGCCGCCGACCGGCGAGGCGCATGAGCATGCCAGCGCGCTCTCGCTGACCGACGCTCGCCTGCTCGCGATGCCGGTGCGCAGCTTCCGCGGCGTCTTCGCGTGGACAACCTCGCCCTTGCTGCTCAAGCTCGCCAAGCGCGACCTCAATGAGCGCGCCCGCGACCTTCCCGTCCCGGCGATCGACGGCCGGCGGGCGCTCGTTACCAGCGGAAGCGCCGTTCTCCACAAGAACCATGTCTATCTCGGTGAACTCGACCTCGAAGCTGCCGCCTCGCCGGAGGCCGCCCGCTGGGCGCAGTTCCTCGCTCCCTGGATCTCGCCCGAGGAGGACATCTTCTCGAAGCGGTTTGTCATCGTCGACGACGACACGATGGCGTTCTTCATGGAGACGGCGACCCAAGTCGACGCTCGCGTTCGGCTCGACGACACGACCCGGACGGTCGCCCAAGGCGCGCTCTGGCTCGAGGAGAGCTTGCCGCCGGAGACGGTGCTGATTGGGCTGCTCGTCGCTGACCGGAGCCGCAGGAACGGCAAGCTGGGGCCGCTCTCTCCCGAGGAAGTTGCTGACTTCGCTCTGCCTCGCGAGGAAACGCTGCAGATCGGCGGCAAAGCGACGACCGGCCACGGCCGCTGCCGCATCATCCCGGTTTCGTGAGGAGGGGACGACGATGACGACCACCTCTCAGCAGTCCTCTGCCAGCAAGAACCCCACCCTCTTCCGCGACCAGCAGCGCGCCCGCCATGCCTATCGCTGCGTCGCCAGCGTCAAGCCTCACGAACAGCGCGACTACGAGATTGCCGTCAACGACCTCGGCGCAAACATCCTGCGCGGCGGGCTGTGCGCGGCGCTTGCCGCCCTCCAGCGGCTCGGCCCGCGCGGCGAGGTCGTCCTCGCGCATCTCGCCGCGGCGGGTGTCCCGGGTCTCGAGAGGGCGGACAAGACGACGCTCGTCGACGAGGTCCGCAAGCTGGATACCGACGGATATATCCTCGCGACCCGGGAGATGCTGCGCGTCGCCGCGTGGCTGAAGCGGGCTGCCCAAGCTACCTTCGGGACAACGGAGGCGTGAGATGCGGGCAGTGTTGGAGAACATCGTCAAGAGCGGCGAGACGCCGAGCCACCTCGCCCTCGCCTATGATGCCTGGGCGCCGGTCTCGCCGGGCGACGGCAAAGTGCCGGACAACGACCGGCAAGCGTGGCTCGGCAAGCTGGCCGACATTCCCGTCGACCCGGACTACGCCCGGTTCTTCGAGCGGTGGAAAGCGAGCTTCCGCGCTGAAGGCGACCGGGCGCTCGAGGTGACGCTCGCCAGCCGCCTGCTCATCGGGCACGGCAATTCCAGCGCCACCGACGTCGGGCTGACCGTCCATCACACTTGGGGCGTGCCGGTCATTCCCGGCACGGCGCTGAAGGGGCTGCTCGCGCACTATGTCGACGCCGTCTACGGTCCTGACGGCCAAGACGCGGCGGACGAAGAGCAGAAGCGGCGGCGCTATCGCGGCATCACGTGGGACGGCCGCCGCATCAGGCGCGGGCCCGGGGAGGTGTACCGCGCGCTCTTCGGCGCGCCCGAGACCGATGAGGACGACTGGCTGCGCGCGGCCGGCCAGCCTGCGGGCGCCTCAGCCGGCCTCGTCACCTTTCACGATGCGCTCTACGTGCCGGGCAGCGGCATACCGTTCGCTATGGATGTGCTGACGGTTCATCAGAAGCGCTATTACGATGCGCACAACATGCCGGGCGCCCAGAACGGGCCGTGGCCGAACGACTACGACAGTCCGAACCCGGTCTCCTTTCTCACCGTTCGCCCGCATGTGCGGTTCTTGCTCGCGCTCTCCGGCCCGCCCGACTGGACGGCGCTCGCTGAGCACCTTCTTCTCGATGCCCTTGCCACGTGGGGCATCGGCGCCAAAACGAGCGCCGGCTACGGGCGACTGACCGCAACTTCGGCGGCAGATACTAGAGCCCAAGTGGCGCCTCCTCGTAAGACTGCGATGCCGAACAACGGCGACCTCGTTGAGGCTGTACTGGTTGAACGGAGACCGAACGGCAGTTGGATCGCCAAGCACGAGCCATCAGGCTTGCAGGGGCCGATCTTGAATTCTTCCGCTGTACCGAGTGAAAAGAAGGTTGGCGATCGGATAGCACTGGTGGTGGCTAATCGAAGTCAACGCCAGTTTCGTGTGCCTGCTCCTCAGCAAGGTATGCAGTCTCCTCAAAAAAAGAGATAAGCGGCCATGAACGAGCACCGTCAAGTTCTGCTGATCTGCACCGTTGGCGGCAGCCCAGAGCCGATCATCACGAGCATCAAGGAACTGAAGCCCGCGCGCGTCTGCTTTGTCCCGTCAAGGGACTCTCATGTCCGCGTCGCCTCCACGATCGTCCCGAAATGCGAGCTTCCTCCCGGGATGTACAGAAGCTACGTGGTCGAGAACCCGCAGCATCTTGCCGAGTGCATCGAGGCGATGCGCAAGCTGAACGACGAGGTAGAGGACTGGCTCGGCCGCGGCGACGAGTACGAGGTTGTGGTCGACGTGACGGGCGGGACGAAACTGATGACGGCGGCGCTCGCGCTCGTCGCGGCGCGCTGGCCGAGGTGTACCTTCTCCTACGTCGGCGGCGAGGTCCGGGACCGCGAGGGGCTTGGCATTGTCCAGACCGGGACGGAGCGCGTCATCCTCGTCCCGAACCCGGTTGAACTGCTCGGGATGGCGGCGCTGCAAGATTTCATGCTGCTTTTCGACCACGGCGACTACGCCTCTGCCCGCCGGCTCGCCGAGGAGAGCAAGCGGAACGTCCGTGAGAAGCATCGCAAACAGCAGTTCGCTGCGCTCGAGCAGCTTGCCAAGGCCTTCGAACAGTGGGATCAGTTCGATCATGCTGCCGCGCTCGCATCGTTGTCCTCCATCGACCGAAACGGCTTGCGCGCTGCTCTCGGCGACGGGCGCGCCGACCGCATTCTGAAACAGTGCGACCAGTTACGCGGGTATCTCGAGCGCCTGGAGGGGACCGAGTCGCCGCCGGTCCGCGACCTGATCATCGACCTGATCGCCAACGCCAAGCGCCGCAAGGACGAGCACCTCTACGACGACGCTGTCGCGCGCCTCTACCGCGCCATCGAGGCGCTCGGGCAGTTGGCTATCCAAGACTACGGCTTCGAGGGGAGCGACAAAATTCCCGTGGAGCGGCTGCCGGAGGCCCTGCGCGAAAAGTGGGCGGCCCGCGCGGAGAACGGCATCGTCAAGCTAGGGCTGCAGGATCTCTATCTTCTCCTTGACTCTCTCGGTGCCCCGCTCGGCGCGAAGTTCCGCGAATTGGGTCTCGACGGCGAGAAGTCGCCGCTTGTGGCGCGCAACAACTCGATCTTGGCGCACGGCTTTGCGAGGGTGTCGGATAAGGCCTTCGAGCAGCTCTGGACGGCGGCGCTCGCCCTTGCCGCGGTCGTCGGCATCACGGAGCGCGACCTGCCGGTCTTCCCGAAGATGAACCCCTCGTAGGCGGGAAGAGGGGCTAGCCGGCCCGCCGGTCGGCCTCCATCTCCTTACGCAGCTGAAGCGATGACCAGATCGGCACGCCGACTTGGATCGCAATCTGCACCGGAATCAGGCAGAGCCCGACGATAACGAGCGAGAGAATAAGGATCGCCGTCCAGGCCAGCACGTTGTAGAGAAGGAACGCGGCGAGGCGGATAATGCCGTCGGTTGTCCGGCCGGCGTAGAGATAGCCGATGCCGAGAAAGCCGAACAGCCCGGGGATCAGCTCGAGGAGAAAGGCCGTGCTTGGGTCTTTCTGCCCGCCCGCGACCGCCGGCGCGGAGCTGAGGATCGCTGGCCCAGCAGTCTCGGCGAACGCGGGGCGGTCGCTCGCAAGCGGCGACGGCTCGGGGGGGACGCCCGATATCGCGGCGCCGGCAGCGGGCTCAAGCGGCGGCGCGCTGCCTTCCGTGGCCGCTCGGGGAGTGGCGACCTCCTCCGCACCAGGCGGCCCACTCGGCGCCGGCGCCGGCCCGCTGGGTTCGTCGCTCCGTTCGCTCGCGGCCTCCGTCGACGCGCTCAGCGGGGCAGGCGGTTCGACAGCTGCCGCGGTCTCGGCGAGCGATGCGCTTGGCGGCGCGGCCGCCGAAGGGGGCGCGGCCGGCTCCTCGAGAGACGAGGAGCTCCAGAGGGGGTCGCTTCGTTCGTCTGCGCGCTCGAGAGCCGGCTCGTCCCAGAGCGGGCCGCGCCGCTCCTCGCCCGGAAGATCGCCAGCGCGCGCGGTCGTCGGCTCGTTCTCGGGCATGAACGTCGGTTCGACGCCGGGGTAGGGCGCTTGCCGCGCCGGGTCCGTTGCTCCACGGTCGCCATGGGGATCCTGGTCGGGGCCGCGGGTGTCGCTCACACTTCCCTCCCTCGGCGGAACGAGCCCTCCGGCGCGGCGGGCTGCCGCTCACGGCGCATTGTATCCTAGGCGCCGGCCGCATTCGGTCGTCTGATGTGCGAAGATTGTGCAGGACCCATGTCGCTTGCAACGACGGTCGCCCTCAAAGAGCGTGTTCGCCGCGCGGTCGATGAGCGCCAGGAGGACTTGATCGCGCTCAGCCGGGCGATCCACGCTGACCCAGAGCTTGCGTTTCAGGAGGTTCGCGCCGCCGCCCGCCTAACCGCGCTGCTCGAGGCAGGGGGGTTCGTCGTTGCGCGCGGCGTTGGCGGCTTGGCAACGGCCTTCCGCGCCGAGTTCGGCAGCGGCAGCCCGACGATTGGGATCTGCGCCGAGTATGATGCGCTGCCGGAGCTCGGCCATGGCTGCGGGCATAACGTCATCGCGGCGGCAGCTGTCGGCGCCGGGCTGGCACTAGCGTCGCTCGGCAGCCGCTTGCCCGGCCGGGTTGTCGTCATCGGCACGCCGGCTGAGGAGGGCGGCGGTGGCAAGGTGATCCTGCTTGAGCGAGGTGTCTTCCACGACCTTGACGCCGCGATGATGATCCACCCGGCGACGCGCAATCTGGTCGATCGCGGCTCGCTCGCCTCGCTGCGCGTCGAGGTGACGTACCTTGGCCGGTCGGTCCATGCAGATGCGCCGCCGGGCAGCGGCATCAGCGCCCTCGACCCGATGATCCAGCTCTTCGCCGGGGCGAATGCGCTCCGTGCCGGCATGCTGCCGACGGCCCGGCTGCACGGCATCATCGTCGAGGGAGGGAGCACGCCGACGCTGCTTCCCGGCCGCACCGTCGCCCGCTTCTCAATCCGCGCTTCTGAGCGGCAGTATGCCGAGCACCTCCTCGAACGTTTCCGGCGGGTGGCGGAAGCGGCTGCTCTGGCGACCGGCGCTGAGGCGCAGGTCGTCGTCGCCCCCGGCTATGAGAATATGGTGCCCAACCGCGCGATCGCCCGCGCCTTTGCCGCCAATCTCGAGGCACTCGGCCGCGTCGTGACGCCGACGACCGGCAACGAGCGGATGGGCTCGACCGACATGGGCAATGTCAGTCAAGCGCTCCCGGCGGTCCACGCCTACCTGAGCATCGCCCGCGAAGGGATCAGCGGTCATTCCGCTGCCTTCCGCGACGCGGCAGGCTCGTCCGGCGGTGACCAAGCGGCGCTCGACGGTGCCCGCGCCCTCGCGATGACGGCGATCGATCTGATGACCGACCGCGACCTGTTCCGGCAGATGCAGGAGGAGTTTGCCGCTCAGCGCGCTGCCGGCCGGGTGAAGGGGCTTCCGCCCGCGTGAGCGCCCGCGCTCGCCTTCGCGAGGCAGTTCGCCGCCATCGGGACCCGCGCCGGCAAAAATGGAGCGAATGCGGCCGGCGACGATGGCTGCTCCCGCTGCTGCTCTTCCTCGGCGTGACAGGCGTCTTCTGGGCCATCCTCCCGCACCGGATCGACGCTCTTCGGCCGCTGGCGACGCCTCTGCCGGCGCCGACCGGCGACGAGCCGTACTACCTCGAAATGGCGCTCTCGCTGCTGCGTTACGGCTCGCTCGAGCTGACCCGCGCCCGCTCGATCGATCGTCTGTATTCCGAGTTCTATCCCGAGCCGCTCCTCGGGCATGAGGCCAACTCGCCGCGCGGCCATGTTTCGAAGCACTATCCCGGTCTCTCGGTCCTGATCGCGCCGTTCTATCTCGTTGGCGACGCGCTCGGCAGGGGCGCATACGGCGCAGGGCGCTTCGCGGTCGCGCTCGCGCTGGGCGTCGTCGGCGGCCTCGTCGCCATGAACATCTTCCTCGTAGCGCGCGAAACGGGCGGCGGGACCTGGTGGAGCGCCGCTGTTGCGCTGCTGCTCGCCTTCAGCAGCCCGTTGCTTTCCTACAGCTTTCTCATTTTTCCTGAGCTGCCGGCTGCGCTCCTCACTGTTTACGCCTTCCGGCGCGCCCGCCTTCCCAATGGGAGCGCGCGGACCCTGCTTACCGGCGCGGCACTTGGCCTCCTCCCGTGGCTCCATCCCCGCTTCATCGTCCTCGCGCTCGCGCTCGCGGCATGGTTTGTCATCGGCCGGCGGCGGACCGCACGCGAAGTGGCGCTGCTGCTCGCGCCCGCGGCTGTCTCGGCGGCGGGGATCGTCCTATACCACCTCTGGGCGTTCGGGTCGCCACTGCCGAATAGCGGCGATCACGCCGGCTTCGGCGGCCCTCAGCACCTGCTCATCGGTGCCGCCGGTCTCCTGCTCGATCAGCAGTGGGGCCTGCTGATCTACGCGCCGATCTACCTGCTGGTTGCGGCTGGGCTCCCCGCGCTTGTCGTCCATCGCCGGCGCGACGCGCTCGGGCTGCTGATCGTCACCCTCCCCTACTTCCTTCTCATCGCCGCCTACCTTCAGTGGTGGGGCGAATGGGGGCCGCCAGCCCGCTACCTGACGGCGGTCGTTCCGCTGGCGGCGCTGCCTCTTGCCGCTGCCCGGCCGGCGTGCTGGTGGCAGTGGGGCATCGCTGCTCTCCTCGCCCTGCCTTCCCTCACGATCGGCGTCCTCTTTGTGCTCTGGCCGGAGACGATGTACAACCACCCAACCGGGCACGGCCACCTCTGGCTTCGGCTGGCCGACTCTGGGCTGCCGAATCTTGTCCCCTTCCTCCCCAGCTTCGTCGCTCCGGGAGCAGACGGCGCGCTGCTGATGGCGCTCTGGATCGTGTTCGCCGGCCTCGCGGCGGCTCTCCTTACGCTCAGCGGGCCGGGCGCCCAAGCGCGCTAGCCGGCGGTCACTGCGCTGCCCAAAAGCGGAGCGTCGGTCGCCCGAGGCGGCGCGATCCTCCCTCAGCCGGCTTTCTTCAGACCGCGCCCATTCCGTCCGCTGCTGTCGGGGTCGAGAGGCACGAGGTCGATCGGAGTGAGGCTGACGGCGTCTGGGCCGACAAGGTCGTCCAAGCTGGCGCGGAGGTCCGCCGTCATGGTGACGCCTCGGATGGTCGGCAGCTGGAGCACCACCTTCGAGCGCTGGGCGGCGACGATGACTTGGACCGGGTCATCGCCCGCGTGCTGCTGCAGAAGCGACATCAAACTGTCGAAGCGTTGACAGTCCTCGACCGGATTGCCCCGTTCGCGGAACTCAATTCGAACGCGCGTCCGTTTTGGCGCGAGGTCAGTGAACTCCTCGCTGACGCCGGGCTGGTAGCGGGCCGCCGTGTCGACGACGAACGACAGCCGGTCGTCGCGCGACCGGACCCGTCCGCGCGCCGTGACGATCGTGCCGTCGACCCACAGGTCTTTCGTCCGTTCGTAGACGTCGGCCCAGACAGTCACCTCGATCGAGCCGATCAGATCCTCGAGCACTGCCGTGCAGAACGGCCGGCGGTCTCGGGTGAAGAGCGTTCGAACCGACGTTACCATGCCGGCCACGAGCAGGGTCTGTCCGACATGCTCCTCGGTGATCGCTCCGCAGGGGGTGGCGTCGAGGGAACGGTCGGAAGCGACCGCGGCAAACGGATGCTCGGAGAGATAGACGCCGAGCAATTCCTTTTCCCACTGCAGCTTCTCGCGCCCGGAGACCGGCGCTACCGGCAGCTCGATCGTCGGCTGCGGCACTGGCACCTCGGCGCCGAACAGGTCGAACATCGTCGCCTGTCCTGCTTCCCGCAGCTTCTGCTGGCGCTGGGCGAACGCCAGGATCCGTTCGATCCCCGCGAGCAGGCTGCCCCGGTCGCCGAAGGAGTCGCAGGCCCCTGCTTTGATTAGCGATTCGAGCACCCGCTTATTGACCACGCGCGGGTCGACGCGGCGGCAGAACTCCTCGAGCGATGCGAACGGGGTATCGCCGCGGGCCGCCACGATCGCCTCGGCGGCGCCCACGCCGACGTTTTTGATCGCGCCCAGCCCGAAACGGATTGCCCGTTCCCCCTCGATCGTAAAAGCGACGCCGCTGCGATTGACATCGGGCGGCAGCACTTCGAGCCCGAGCCGTTTGCTTTCGGCGACTGTGCTGGCGATCTTGTCGGTCATGTCGAGGTGGGCCGAGAGCACCGCGGCGAGATACTGGGCGGGGTAGTTCGCTTTGAGATACGCTGTCTGGTAGGCGAGTTCGGCGTAGCAGGCCGAATGCGCTTTGTTGAAGGCATATCCGGCGAACGGCTCGATCAGGTCGAAAATCTGGTCCGCGAGCTCGGCAGAAAAGCCGTTGGCGAGAGCGCCTTGCCGGAATTCCTCGCGCTGGGCGCGCATCACCTCAGGGTTTTTCTTGCCCATTGCCTTGCGGAAGATGTCGGCCTTGCCGAGCGAAAAGCCGGCGACAGCGCGCACAATGTGCAGCACTTGGTCTTGGTAGACGATGACGCCGTAGGTCTCTTTCAGGATCGGCTCAAGCACGGGGTGAAGGTAGGTGACCGGAGCCCGGCCGTGCTTTGCGTCGATGTAGCGCGGGATGTGCGCCATCGGCCCGGGGCGGTAGAGCGCCACCATCGCCATGATTTCGGCGATGCTCTGCGGCTTCAGTTCTTTGATATAGCGCCGCATTCCCTGCGACTCTAACTGGAAGACATTGCTCGTCTCCCCGGCAGAAAGCAGTTCGAACGTCTTTGGGTCATCCTGCGGGATCGCGCTGAGATCGAACGGCTGCCCGGTTGTCTGCTCGATCAGGGCGCGGCATCTGGCGAGCACGCTCAGGTTGATCAGCCCGAGGAAGTCGAGCTTGAGCAGCCCGATCTTGGCAACCGCATCCATATCAAACTGGGTGACCAAGATCGACGACTCATCTCCCTTCGCGGGGCGTTGCAGCGGGACGTTGCGGATGAGCGGCTCATCCGAGATCACGACGCCGGCGGCGTGAGTGCTGGCATGGCGCGTAATCCCTTCGAGCTGTTTCGCCATAGTCACGAGGTCGCGGACAGCCGGGTCTTGATCGATCAGCGCTTTCAGCTCAGGGTTTTCGGCAATGGCGCGGTCGATTGTCATGTGCAGCTGCTGGGGGATCAGCTTCGCCACGCGGTCGACGAAGCTGTACGGCAGCCCTTTGGCGCGGCCGACGTCGCGGATGGCCGCTTTCGCTCCGAGCGTTCCGAAGGTGATGATCTGGGCAACGCGGTCACGACCGTACTTCTTGACGACATACTCGATCACTTCGCTGCGGCGGTCGTCCTGAAAATCCATATCGATGTCGGGCATCTCTTTGCGCTCGATGTTCAGAAAGCGCTCAAAGACAAGCCCTTTTTCGATCGGGTCGATCGAGGTGATGCCGAGGGCATACAGGACGATGCTCGCCGCCGCGCTGCCGCGCACGCCGTAGAGAATGCCGCGCTCGCGGGCGAAGGTAAGAATGTCATCGACGACCAGAAAGTAGTTTGCGAACTGGGTCGCGCGGATTACCCCCAGCTCCATCTCCAGCCGCTCGCGGACGCGGGGGGGAAGCTGGCCGCCGTAGCGGCGGGGAAGCCGCTCCCAGCACAGCTTCGCGAGGTAATCGTCCGCGCTCATCCCCGCTGGCCGCTCCACCTCCGGGAGCTTCACCCGGTCGAAATCGAGCGTGAGATTGCAGCGATCGGCGATCACCAGCGTGTTGCGGAGCGCGTCCTCGAGCCCAGAGAACGCTGCCGCCATCTCCGCCGGCGACTTCAGATAGAACGACTGCGCCTCCATGCGCATCCGCTTCTCGTCGGAGACTTGGGCGTTCGTCTGGATGCAGATCAGCAGGTCCTGCGCTTCATGGTCTTCTGCATAGACATAATGCAGGTCGTTTGTGGCGACGAGCGGCACCCCGAGCGCACGTCCGAGGTCGACCAGTTCAGCGTAGGCGCGCGCGAACGCCGGCATATCATGGCGCTGCACCTCAAGGAAGTAGTCCTCTCCGAACACCTCGCGATACCAGCCGATCGTGGCGATGGCGTCTTCACTCCGGCCCTCGTGGATGGCGCGAAGAACTTCGCCGCTCGGGCAGGCTGAGAGGCAGATCAGCCCGGCGCGATGACGAGCCAGCAGCTCGCGGTCGATGCGCGGCTTGTAATAGAACCCGTCTACCCACGCAGCGGTAGTGAGGGCGAGGAGGTTGCGATAGCCGGTCAGGTCTTTCGCCAAGAGGACAAGGTGGAAGGGGTTCTTGTCGGCTGCCGTCTTATCGGTGTGGCGGTTCGGGGCGACATAGGCCTCAACTCCGATGATCGGCTTGATCCCCCGCGCTTTCGCTTCGGTGTAAAACTGCACCGCGCCGTAGAGCGCGCCGTGATCGGTCAGCGCAATCGCGTTCATCCCCAGTTCGCGCGTGCGGTCCATCAGCACGGGGATCCGACAGAGCCCGTCGAGCAGCGAATACTCGGTATGAACGTGCAGATGCGCGAACTCGGCCACTGGCTCCCCCTGAACGATGCTGCCGCCCAGTATGGCAGGCAGCCGAGCTGCGTGCTACCACTTCAATATCGAGGGGATGCTCATAGCATCGAGCGCTAAATCTTGCGCATATTCTAGGTTGCACGGGGTAACCGGACAATGGACCTTCTTCTCTTCTCCGGCGGCGACATGCGGCCCTATCGTGACCGGGTTCTCGCTGAGATCCGCGCCAGCCTCGGCGGCGCCACCACCTTGTATTTCGCGCCCTGGGCGCTCGCTCAGCATGATGCCGTCACCGCCCGGGTGCAGGAAGCGTTCGCGCCGCCCGGGGTGACAGTAATCGGGCTGCATCGCGTCGCTGACCCGCGGGCGGCGCTTGCCGAAGCGCAGGCACTCTTCGTTGGCGGCGGCAACACGTTTCGCCTGCTCAAGGCGCTCCAGACCTTCGGCCTTCTCGACCTCGTGCGGCGGCGGGTCGAAGCCGGCGACCTGCGCTACATCGGCGCGAGCGCCGGCGCAAACGTCGCCTGCCCGAGCATCCGGACGACGAACGACATGCCGATCGTCCAGCCTTCCTCCTTCGAGGCGCTCGGTCTCCTGCCGTTCCAAATCAACCCTCACTATGTCGAAGGGGCGTCCTCGCCCGGCGGCGAGACACGCGACATGCGGATTGCCGAATTTCTCGAGGAAAACGATGTCGCTGTGCTTGGGCTGCGGGAGGGGAGCTGGCTCCGCCGCCGCGACCGCACGCTGCGCCTCGAGGGAGTTGCCGGCGCAAAGCTGTTTCGGCGCGGGCACGACCCCGTGGAGGTTGCGCCGGGCACCGACCTCTCTTGGCTGCTTGCCCTGACCCCCCGCTTCGATGTTGGCGCTTGAGGCGTACACTTTTCGTGAGATCGGAACACCGTCTGCGATGGAGGAGCTCTGACGGCGCTGCCGCCCGGCTTGGGCTTCGACCCGCTGTTTCGCGCCTTTCGCGCATACCACCGGGACAAGATCGGCTTTCTTCGCGCGCTCGCCGCTGAGTACGGCGATGTCGCGTCCCTCGCGCGGTGGCCGTATCTCGTCGTCCTGCTTTGCCATCCGGACGATGTGCGCGATGTGCTGGTCACCCATCAGCAGCAGTTCGTCCAAGGCCCGTCGATCCGGTGGATCAAAGCGGTCCTGGGGGAGGGGCTCCTCGGCAGCGAAGGCGAATTGCATCGCCGCCATCGCCGCATGATGCAGCCTGCCTTTCATCGGCGGCGCATCGCCGGCTACGCTGAGGCGATGGGACGCCGCGCTCTTCACCTTGCGGCCTGCTGGCACGACGGCGAGACGATCGATGCTGCTCGCGCGATGATGGAACTAACGCTCGCTATCGTCGCCGAGACCCTGTTTGGCGCCGATGTGACCGGTGATGCCCGCGAATTGGGCGCGGCAGTCTCGATCGTCAATGCCTACATGGCGGAGCGAACTGTTGACCCGTTCGCGGAGATCCGTCACCGCTTGCCCTTCCCTGAGACGCGACGCTACCGCCGCGCCGTGCGCACGCTTGACACGGCCATTGCGGCGCTGATCCAGCAGCGCCGCGCGACGGGAGACACGGGTGACCTGCTCTCGATGCTCATCGCTGCCGCTGCGGATGGCGCAATGAGCGACCGCCATCTCCGCGATGAGGTGCTCACGCTCTTCCTCGCTGGACACGAGACGACGGCCAATCTGCTCAGCTGGACGATGATGCTGCTTGCCGCTCACCCGGCGGTTGCAGAGCGGCTTGAGGAGGAGGTGGACTGCGTGCTCGGCGACCGCACGCCGACGATGGACGACCTGCCTCGGCTGCGCTACGCCGAGATGGTGCTGAGCGAGTCGCTCCGTCTCTATCCGCCGGTCTGGGCGATGTCGCGTCGGGCGCTCCGCGACTATCACGTCGGGCCCTATCTGCTGCCGGCCGGCTCGGTCGTTGTCGTCAGCCCGGCGGTCACCCACCGCGACCCCCGCTGGTACCCCGACCCTGACCGCTTCGACCCCGACCGCTGGCTCCCCGAGGCGGTAGCCGCGCGGCCGAAATTCAGTTTCTTCCCCTTCGGCGGCGGCTCGCGGCAATGCCTCGGCGAGGGGTTTGCTTGGCTTGAGGCGACGATCATTCTTGCCACCCTCGTCCGCCGCTGGCGTTTCCTGCCGGTGTCGGAACTGCCGCCGGCGACCGAGCCGCTGGTCACCCTCCGGCCAAAAGGCAGGCTCCTGCTGGCTGTTCGGCGACGAGCGCGGCCCCTCGGCAGCGCGGCGTACCGCGCAGGCGACCCCGAGAACGCGCGTTCCGACGCGCCGCTGCTCGCCGAAGCAGGAAGCGAGCCGGCGTAACGGCAGCGCAGCCGGCCTCAGAAGGCGGGGCAATCATGCCGGGAGCGGCGCTCGCTCCGTGCTCTCAGCAGTGGTCCCCCCGGCGACGGCGCCAGAGCGCGCCCGCGAGTAATGAAAGGAGGGCGGCAGCGATCGCTGCCCCCGCGGGAGCGACTGCGGGAGCGACAGGTTCTGGCACGATCATCGGACGGCCTCCGCGACAGCCCGGAATGGCAGCTCGACGACGGTCGCTTCCCGGCCGTCGTCGAGGCGGACGCGCTCACCGGGAACAACCTCACGACGGAGATAGGCGAGGGCGATCGGGAGGCCGAGTGTCGGCGAGAGCGCTGCGCTTGTCACCGCTCCGACGTGACGATCGCCGGCCCAGAGCGCGGCTCCGGGGGCGGGCACCGGCCCCGGGTCGAACTGCAGTCCCCGCAGGAAGCGGTTGACATGCCCGCGGTTTTTAATGCGGGCGACGATCTCTTGCCCGGGGTAGCAGCCCTTCGTGTACGAGATCGCGCGCGTTTCCAGCTGCGCTTCCGGCGGCAGGGTTGACTCGTTCAGCTCGGGACCGTACCGCGGCGTCCCAGCTTCGATCCGCAGCGCTTCCCACGCTGTCCGGCCGAAGGGGCGCGGGTTGCCGGCGGCGCGGAGGGCCTCCCACGCTTCTGCTGTCTTGTCACTCGGCAGGTAGAGGTCGTAGCCGATTTCTCCAAGGTCGCGGTTGCCGGCAAGAAGCAGCGGCGCACCGCGCCATTCTCGTTCGGCGACCGCATCGCGCTCGAGGATGAGTGGTTCCCCGAGCCACGCCGCAAGGATCGCCGGCGCTGCCGGGCCGACGAGCGACAAGAGCCCGATCGATTCGGTCACGTCGGCGATCTCAACCTTGCGGCGGAGCTTGAACCGCCGAAGCCACCCGATGACAAAAGCGCGCTCTTCTGGCTCAACGGCGAGAAGCAAGGTTTCGCCCCAGGGCAGGATTGGAAACTCCGCGGCGATCTGCCCTTTGTGATTGAGGCCGAGCGCATAGATCCCGCGGCCCGGGGCGACTGCGCTCACGTCGTTGGTGACTAAAGCCTGCAGGAACGCGACGCGGTCGGGTCCGGCCAGCCGGACCTTGCCGCGGTCAGATCGATCGGCCAGCCCGGCGCGTTCGCGCACCGCTCGCGCTTCGGCGATGGGGTCACCATAGTCCATCGGCACCAGCCAGCCGAACCGCTCGGCGAGCGCTGCTCCTAACGCGTGCTGCTGGCGGAAGGTTGGTAGCTCCATCCTCGCCTCCTCCGTAAAAAGTGTACGGGACGCTCTCGTCTCCTGACGCTACACTTTCCCCAAGAGCGCATCGGAGCAGCCCCATCCACCGCGAGAAGAACTATCCGGAAAGCCTCGCTGAGCAGCGGATCCGCGAAGCAATGGAACGCGGCGAGTTCCGCAACTTGCGCGGGCGCGGCAAGCCGCTCGACTTCAGCCACGATGACGTTGTCGACCGCGATCAATGGGCGGCGAACAGGGTGCTGCAGAACGCCGGGATCTTGCCGGCGTGGATCGAGCTTGCGAAGGAAATCGACGCGCTCCAGGACATGATCGATGCGCTGGAGCGGGAGCAGCAGCGGTGGCTCGAAACGGTGTTTCCGGAGCTGCGCGCGCTCGGACCGCGCGAGCGCGAGCGGCGCCGCGCGGGGGTCGAGGCGATCCAGCGGCGCTACCTCGGGCGCGCCGGCGGGATAGCAGAGGAGCTGCGGCTGAAGGTCGCCCGGTTTAACCTGATTGTGCCGCAGCCCTTCCTGCAGAAAGCGCCGATACGGATCGAGCGCCGGCTGGAGCCGCTGCTCGCCGCCTATCGGCCTGTTGCTGCTGCACTCGGCTGGCCTGAAGTCGCTCTCCCTCCGCCGCTTCCGCTGCCGGACTTTGCTCCGGGCGTTCCGCAACCGCTCTTCCCGCCGCGCGACCTGGCCCCGAGCGACGCGCCTGCGTCCAGTTCCGACGAGCGCGCGGCTGCCCGCCGCCTCAAGCTTCTCGAAGCGAGCCGCAAGCTGCGGAAGCGGCGGCCGGAGCGAGGCCTGCCGCTCGAATGGCTTGCCGCGCTCAATCCGCTCAGCCATGCTGCCGATATGCTGCGCCGCCGTCGGTGGGAAGAGCTCGTTGACCCCGACGAGGAGTAGGACGCGCGCTGGGACTATACTGAGAGCATGGTGGCGATCGTAGAAATCCGCGTCGGCGATGTCGTTCGGCTTCGGAAGCCGCATCCCTGCGGCGGCTCCGACTGGCGCGTCGTCCGGGTCGGCGCCGATATCGGCGCGCGGTGTCTCACCTGCAATCATCGCGTCATGATCGAGCGTCCTGTCTTCGAGCGCCGCATCAAAGCGTTTCTCTCACGCGGTCCTGAGCCGCCGGCAGGGGGGTGACGAGCGGGGGGCAGAAAGCGCCTATCATTCCCCTGCGTGTCGCTCGCCGGAAGCGCGAGCCGGCGGATGCCCGAGGAGGGCAGGAAGGCGCAGCATGACTAAGCGACTGAGGCGAGGCCGAGGGTGAGTGTCTCCAGCGTTGCTGGGGCAGCGCCCGGCGGTCCTGCGGATGTCCCCGTCTTTCGCAATCCCAATTTTCTGGCGCTTTGGACGGCGCAGGCCGTTTCGCAGACTGTCCAGAATGTCACGTTCTTCACTTTGATGGTATTCGTCGAGGAACGGACGCGCTCGACGGCACATATGAGCGCGCTCGTGCTCTCGACTGTGCTGCCGGCGGTGCTGTTCGGCGTCGCTTCCGGCGTGCTGATCGACCGCTGGAACAAGAAGGGCGTGCTGATCGCCACCAACGCCCTCCGCGCCGTCGCCGTGCTCGGCTACCTCTTCCTTGAGCAGCAGCCGGTGCTGTTTTACGCGCTGAATTTCACCTTCATGACGATCAGTCAGTTCTTCCTTCCTGCTGAGGCCGCGATGATCCCGCGCATCGTCTCGCGCAATCGGCTCATCTCGGCGAACGGCCTGTTCAACATCACCTTCAATCTGTCGCAGGTGCTCGGCTTTATCGCGATTGGACCGCCGCTGACCAAGGCGTTCGGCACGCAGGGAACGCTGATTGGCGTCTCGCTGGCCTATATCTTCTGCTCGCTGATTTTGATCCGGCTGCCGAGCGATCGCGGCGAGCGCCTCGGCCGCGAAGGCCGCTTTTTCCATGACCTTGGCCGGGAGGTCCTTGCGGGCTGGCGCTTGCTCCGGGGCGACCTGACGATCAGCCTCGCGATGGTGCATCTGACAGTGGTCACCACCTTGACCCTCATTCTCGCGACGCTCGCTCCCGGCTTCATCTCGCGCGAACTGAACCTCAGTCCTGACGACACCTACCTCGTGTTCGGGCCGGCCGGCCTCGGCATCCTCGCCGGCACTGCGCTGCTCACCAAGATCTCCCGCCGCTTCCGCCTTCTCTCCATCGTCAACTTCGGTCTGCTTCTCTTTGGTGTCGGCATGCTGCTGATCGCCGCTGTGTCGGCGGCAGAGCGCGCGCTCAGCGGCGGGGCGCTCCGGCCGGGCAGCGAAGCGCTCACGATCACGCTGATCATCGTCGGCTTGACGGCGCTCGCAATGGGGATAGCGCTTGCGTTCGTTAATGTCACCGCTCAGACGATCCTGCAGGAGCGCGCGCCGGTCGATATGCGCGGGCGCGTCTTTGCCGTGCAGTTGATGTTCGGCAGTCTCGCCTCCATCATCCCGCTCGTCTTTATCGGCCAACTGGCCGACCAAGTCGGTATTCTGCTCGTGCTCGGGCTGGTGGGCATCGCCGTGCTGGGGATCGCGTGGTTCTCAGTCCGGCAGACCCAGAAGATCCGCGCAGCAGTACGCAGCGCCCAGGCGGCCGCCAGCGAGGCAGCGGCTTCCCCGCCCGCGCCGGAGATGGCCGCCCCGCAGCCGTCTGACGCTGGGGCGGCGATCCTGCCGGACGCCGCACCGCATCGGCCGCGGCCGCCGAGCCCCAATGGCGCGACGGAATATCCCGCAGAAGGATCGCGGCGTTCTAGCGGGTAGCCGATGGAAGGGGGGCTGGCCGCGCTCTTTCTCGCTGCCTTTCTCACCGGCTTGTCCGGCGCGGCATCGCCTGGCCCCATGCTGACATGGAATGTCGCGGCGGCGGCGCGTCACGGCGCGCTCGTCGGTCCGGTCCTCGTGCTCGGCCATGCCGCGGTTGAGCTGCCGCTCGTTCTTGCGCTCGGGCTCGGGCTTGCGGCTTTCGTCCGCGAGCCGACCGTCCTTGCCGGCTTGGGCCTGCTCGGCGCGGCGGTGCTGCTCTGGATGGCGGCAGGAACGCTGCGTGCTGTGCCTGCCCTGCCCGACCCGGCGGCGCTGCGCACGGCCGAGGCAGGCGGCCGACGCTTGAGGGGAGCCTTCGCGGCCGGCGCGCTTCTCTCGCTCGGCAATCCCTATTGGGCGCTCTGGTGGGCGACCGTCGGCGCCGGCTTGCTCGGGCAGGCGGTCGCCTTCGGCGCACTCGGGCTCGCCGTCTTCTTCGTCGGTCATATCCTGTCCGATTTCGGCTGGTACAGCCTCGTCTCGGTGGCGATGGCGCGCGGCGTCCGCCTGCTGAGCCGGCGTCTCTATCAGGGGGTGATGGCGGCGCTCGGCGTGGCGATGATCGTCCTCGCCGTCCTCTTCGGCGTCTCCGCTGTCATGAGCATCGCCGGGCGCTAGCTGCAGGGCCCGGCGCTGACAGCAGCGGTGGCGCGTTCTGCAGACACGCTCTTGCTCCCTGCGCGCCGAAGACGCGCGAACGCGCATGGCTGCTGTCCGGGCGGGGGCTTTTCACCGCGGCGGTCGGTTGTGCAATCGCTCTGGCCGCGTTCTGCCTGATGCAGTTCGCCTTCCCCGTTATCGCCGACGCGTTTGGCGTCTCGGCCTCGCACGTCAGCGGCATCGTCGTTACGCTGCTTCTCGCTGGCCGTCTCATTGCGGCCGCCTGGCCGTCGGCCTTTCTCGTGATGGCCCCCTGTGGCCTGCTTGCGATCGTCACTTCGCTCCGGATGGCCGCGGGCAACCGTCCGGAGCGGCCGCCCCCCTCGTCTGATGCCGATCGGCGCCGCGCTGCTCACGATCGCGCTCCTGCCGCGGGTGCTGCGGCGCGTTCCGAACGGCGAACAGCGCCTTCGTCTTGAGGAGCCTCCCGCTGACTATGCGCGGCTTTGCCCCGCGCATGGGCAGCCCACCTGTCAGCATGGTCACGCGCTCGGGTTCCCGTTACGACGGTCGTTGTCGCCGGATCGATTGCGACGGTGCCGACCTTCATCCCGCTCTTCGAGGAAGCGATGATCGCCACCGCGGCGGCGCCGGTCGAGCGCGAGGCTACTCCGGTCTAAAATCGGGGCGCGCATCGTGACAGTGCGACCCGCTGCTAGGTGCAGGCGATGCCGTATTCCCTCGCGACCGGGAGGTGAGGATGCCGCCGCGAATTGAGGTGCTGCGGACGCTCGAAGAGAAGGTTCGGCCTGAGCATACTGCCCTGCTTGTCATCGACATGCAGAACGACTTCTGCGCTCCCGACGGGCTTTCTGCCCGCGAGGGGGGGCGCGACGTCTCGGCGGCGCTTGCCATCGTCCCAGCGATCCGCCGCCTTGCGGATGGGCTGCGCGCGGCTGGGGGGCTCGTTGTCTGGGTGAAGTTCACTACCATTCCCGGCGGCCTCAGCCATTCTGGTCCCTGGATCGATGCGCGGTCGCGGGCAACCTTCGGCGTGCTCGACATGTGCGTTGCCGGCACCTGGGGCCACGACCTGCTGGAGGGACTGCAGCCGCATCCCGGCGATGTCGAAGTGCGCAAGCATCGCTATAGTGCCTTCACCGGCACCGACCTCGACATGATCCTGCGCGGCCATGGGATCAAGACGATCCTGCCGACCGGCACCTCGACCAACGCCTGCGTCGAGTCGACCCTGCGCGCCGGCTTCGAACTGGACTACTACGTGGTCGTTCCCGCCGACGCCTGCGCTTCCTGGAGCCGCGAACTCCATGAGGCGACGCTCGCCAACGTCCGCCATCGCTTCGGCGTGGTGACCACCGTCGACGAGCTGCTGCGGATCTGGGGCGTCGGCGCGCCGCACGCGACGCCGGCCGCGAGCTGACAGCACGCCTATAATCACTGCCTGTGAACGGGGACCCCCGGCGGCGGCTGGGCGGCTGGGTGACGGATCTCGCTGCGGTCGCGGCGCTGACCGCCTTTGCGCTCTGGGCGCTCGGCTTTCTCCTCGTCGACGACCTGTACATCTTCGCCGACAATCCGGGCACCTACATGCGGCTGTGGTGGCTGCTCGAGGTCGCGGGCCTCGGCGGTCTCCTCGGCTGGAACCCGTCGTGGTATGCCGGCTGGCCGGAATGGCAGTTCTATCCGCCCGGCTACGGCCTTGCGGGCCTCGCTCTCCAAGCCTTCACGCTTGGCCGCTTGAGCAGCGTCCAGATCTATCAGGCGCTGCTCTTTCTCGCTTATCTCCTGCCGGCGTTGATCGCCGCTCTTGCGCTCTCCCGTCTCGGCCTCGGCCGATGGGTCGGCCTCGCGGCGGGGTTCTTTCTCCTCGTCTTCACCGACCTCTACGGTGGGGTGGGCGGCGTGATGATCGGGATGCTTGGCGATCGGCCGGCGCTTGGGCTGGCGCCGCTCGCTTGGCTTCTTGGCGTCCGCCTCGCCGAGAGCCGGCGTCCTGCTCTGCCGCTCGCTGCCCTCGCCCTCACTGTGGCGGCGATCGTCCTGCTTCATCCCTTCCGGTTGCTGCTGCCGGTGCTTCTCGTCGCGCTCAGCATCTTGTTCGTTCCGCTCTGGCCGCGATGGCGGGCGCTGCTGCGGCTTGGGGCCGCTCTCGCCCTTGGCCTAGCACTGACGGGTTTCTGGCTGATTCCCTATTTCGCCCATAGCTGGCTGGCGACGCCGGTCCTGCGCGCGCCGCTCGAAACGCTGCCGTTCTGGCTTCTCGGCGGGCGGCTGCCGTTCTTCCTCATCTTCGCGGCGTGGGGCCTTGTCCGCGCGGCTGCTGCCCCGCCGCGCGAGCGCGGGCTTCTCCTCTCGCTCGCTGCCGCGCCGCCGATCATCCTCGGGTTTATGCTTTTCAACTGGCTGGTTCTCGTTGACCGGCTCGGCAGCGCCGCGCTCGACCCAATCCGGTTTATCGAAGATGTGTACCTTGCGGTGCTGCTCCTCGCGGCGGCGGGGTTCGTTGACCTGATCCGGCTCGCTTTTGTCCAAGCGGGCCGCGCCGGCGCGCGCTGGGGAGCCGCGGCGGCCAGTGTTGCCGCGGGGCTGCTGGTGTGGCTTGTCGTTCAGCCGTTTCCGCGCTGGCTGGAGTATTACCGGCCGGCGGCCGGCAGCGAGCCGCGCTTCCTCCGCGACGCGACCGCTGCCTACCGCCTGCAGGGGCTCTGGGACGCCCTGCGCGCCAACCCTGGCGGGCGGGTGCTGTTCACTTCGTCGGTCTTCCGCCTGCGTCAGACGGGGACAAGCGTGCCGACCTACCTGATGGCGCTCGCGCCGGCGCTTGCCGGCCGTGAGAGCATTGGCGGCACCTTCCAGCATTGGACGCCGGTCTCCACCTACTATTGGCACGGCGACAACCGGCCTCGAATGATGACGGAGCGCACCGACCTCAAGGATGACCAGACCCTCTTCGGTCTGCCGTGGCGGGCGATGGACGAGGCAGCGCTGCTCGCGGCGCTGCGGAAGCTGAATGTCACCGACGTCGTCGCCACGGAATACGACCTGTGGACCCGCACCTATCTCGACCGCTCGCCGGCGTTCGAGGTTGTCCTCGCTGACCCGCTCTACAACGTCTACCGCGTTACGGCGTATCAGCCGTCGCTCATCGAGAGCGACCGCGCCCGCGTTCGCGCCAGCGCCGAGAGCGGTATCGTGCGCTTACGGGTCGAGCAGGCTGAGCCGGGGGCGGAGGCGCTGCTGAAACAGACCTACTTTCCGCTCTGGACTGCCGAATCGCCTGCTGGTCCGGTCGACATGATGCCGGATGCGACCGGACTGACGCGTCTGCGTCTGCCGGCGGGAACAGACTACGAGGTGACGCTCCGCTACCTTCCGGGGCCCGCCGAGCGGATCGGGGTGACGGTGTCGCTCGCCGCGCTCGCCGTTGTCGGCGGGTTGGCTGCTGTCCATCTCCTCTCAGTTCGTGTCGGCCGGCCAGCGCCGGCGGTTGCGCGGCGCGTCGAAGGATGAGGCTGACCCCCGCCGTCCGGGCGCTCCTTGTTGTCATCCTGCTCGGCGCGGCTTTGCTGCGCTTCTGGGATTTCGGCACGACGCCTCCCGGGCTGCACTACGACGAGGCCTACAATGGGCTGGACGCGCTCGACGTTCTCGTCACCGGGCCGAAGCTGTTCTTTGAGGGGAACACGGGCCGCGAGCCGTCCCTGAACAACCTGCTCGCGCTCTCGGTTGCTGTTTTCGGGCGGGAGAGCTATGCGCTTCGGCTGCCGGCGGCGGCGCTTGGCCTGCTGACCGTTGCGGCAACGTTCGCTCTGGCGCGGACGATGTTCCGCCCGCTCGGGCCGGGGGCGGTCCGTGTCGCGCTGATCGCTGCCGCGCTGCTCGCCGTCTCCCACTGGCAGGTCGATATCAATCGGCTGTCGCTGCGCGTCAACACCATGCCGCTGGCGCTGGCAGTGGCATTCTTTCTCCTTTGGCGAGCGGCGCGCGGCCGGCCGCAGCGGCTGGGCGCATGGCTGGCGGCGGGCGCTGCCTTTGGGCTCGTCGGCTACACCTACATCAGCGCGCGCATTCTCCCCGCGTTCGCGGCGGCGCTCGGCGCGGCCGAGGCGCTGCTGCGCCCGCGCGACCCGGCCTGGCCGTCCGCCGGCAAGACGCTCGTCGGCTGGCTGCGCAGTTGGCGCTTCTGGCCGTGGCTCGGCGCTGCGGCTGCTGTTGTTGCGCCGCTCGCGATCTTTTACGCGCTCCATCCCGACCTCTTCCTCGGCCGGGCAACCTATGTCTCGGCGCTTGGCCCCTCCGGCGGCAGCGACCGGCTGGCAGCGCTGGGGGAATCTCTCCTCTACAACCTCGCGATGTTCGGCCATGAGGGAGATTGGAATTGGCGCCATAATCTGCCGGGCAAGCCGGTGTTCGCGCCGCCGCTCTATGCGCTTTTTCTCCTCGGCGTCGCCGTCAGCCTCTTCCGCCTGCGGCAGGGACCGTATCTCCTCCTACTTGTCTGGACGGCGGCGATGCTGCTGCCGGGCATTGTCGCCACCGACGAATACCCCCACTACACGCGGGTGATGGGGATCGTCCCGGCGGTCTTTCTCTTTCCTGCGCTCGGGGCCGAAGCGATCATCCAAGGAGCGGCGCGTCTGCTGCGGCGGCCGGCGACAAGCGCGCTCGCGGCGGCGCCGTTTCTCGTCCTCGCCGCCTGGAACGGCGCCGCCACCGCGCACGACTACTTCGCGATCTGGCGGCACGAGGACGACGTCTATTACGCCTTTCACGCCGAGGCAGCGGATGCGGCGCGGCTGATGAACCGGCTCGGCGACGACCCGGACCGCGTCTTCCTGCTGCCCTACAACTTCCGGCTCGCGCCTGACTTCCGAGCGCGGACAGTCGATTTCCTGTACACCGGCCGCGCGCCGTACCACTTCGTTCGGGTTGAGGAGGCGTCGTTGCCGGCCGGGCTGCCGGGCCTTGTGGGGACGGCCCGCGAGGCAGTGCTGTTCCACTGGAAAGGCGGCGACCTCGGCGATGCCGATCCGAAGGGGCTGACGGCCTTTCTGCTGGCGCGCGGCGGGAAGAAGGTCGCGGAAGAGGAGCACCCCGGCTTCTCCGTGCGCCGCTTCCAGATCGACCGGCCCTTACCCGCTGCCCTCTTCGCAGGGGAGCGGCCGAGCGAGGCACGCTTCGGCGACTGGCTGGCGCTGCGGGGCTGGGCGGCGGGCTCGGAGCCGAGCGATGGCAGCCTGTGGGCCGTTTTCCGATGGGAGACGCTGGCGCGTCCGCCGGGCGACTTCAGTTTCTCGCTCCAAGTGACCGCTCCGGACGGCACACCCTACGCTCAGGCCGATGGGCCGCTGCTCTCGAACGATCTCTTTCCGACCTCGCGGTGGCGGCCGGGGCTGCCCGCCGCAACCTATGTCACGCTCGACGGCCGCCCGCATCCGCCGCCCGGCGAATATCGCCTGCGGCTGGTTGTGTATGAACTGGCGACAGGCCGCGTTGTCGGCGCCGTCGACCCGCTCGGCACGCTTGCTGGTCCGTAAGCGCTGAGCGCGAGCCGGGACTTGCGCGTCCAGTTCCATGATGCGCGGGAGAAAGCAGGTCTGCGCGCTCGGCTGTCGCCCCAGAGGGGTATTGATCCCGCGGCATCTCGCGGTGACCTGTGCCGACCATTTGGTTCAGTAAACGAACTCTCTGATTGATTTTATGATATACTGCATTTGTGATAACGCGGGGGGCGAAGGTAAACCGTCGAGCGGCTGTCGCCTGCCTTGTCGTCCTGCCGCTGGCGTGCGGCGCTCCCTCCCGCACGGCAGCGCGCGAGCAGCGGCTTGCGGCCATCAGGGCGGACTTGGAGAACACCCTTCGCCGGATAGAGGCCCTCGAGGCCGAACTGCAGGAGCGGGGGCACAGCCTCGACGTCTCCCAGGACCAGATCAACGTCTATCGCGCCCGGATCGCCGACCTCGAATCCCGCTATCCTCGGGGCATCCCGTCCAGTCTCTACGCGGCCTACGTCGCGGATGTCGAGCAGCACAACGCGCTTGTCCGGTGGCACAATCAGGCCGTCCGAGAGTACGACGCCCGCTACGCGACCTACGCCGAGCTTGTCGCGTACTACAACGCTCGGGTTGAGGAGCACAACGCCATCGTGCGCGAGCTGAATGCTCCCGCCTCGAGAGGGCAAGGCGGTCCCGCTGTTCTCCCGCCGCTCTCTCGCCGGCGGTTCCGACGCTAAGCGGAGACTAGCGTGGAGTCGGCCCGCGCGCTGTTCTCTTGGGGGAAGAAGCTCGCTCTGCCTTAGCGGAGCAGCCCTTTGCTCCGCAGCCACGCTGCGGCGGCGTCCTTCGGCTCACGCCGGTCGACGCCCACCTGACGGTTCAGCTGGGTGAGTTCCTCGGTCGTCAGCTTCGCCGTGACATCGTTGACCAGCTTTTTGAACTGGTCTTGGTTCGGCGTTTTGGTCAGGAAGTCATTGCGAACGACCGGAACGAGGTTGTCCGCCGGCTGCAGCTTCTTGTCGTCGTTCAGCAGGACGAAGCCTTTGGCGGCGATCACCGCATCGGTCGTGAAGAGGACGGCGACGTCGATCTGGTTGCCCTCGAGCGCAGCGACAGTGAGCGGCCCGCCGACATCGAGCGGTTTGAACTCCCGGAAGCTGAGGCCGTAGACGCGCTGAAGCCCTTGGAGGCAGAGCGGGCGGTCCGGACACTCCGGAGGCCCCCCGAGGACCATCTGATTGTTCAGCTTCGCGAGGTCGCTGATGTTGCGGAGGTTATGGCGATCCGCGTAGGCCTTGGTGACGACGAAGCCATTCGAGTTGATCGCTTGGGCATATTGGAGCGCCGTGATGTTCCTGCCGCGCAGCGCCTCTTGGAGCGTGGCGTAGGTCTGGGCGGCGTCGGGGGTCCCTTTCGCAGGGTCCTTCGTCAGGTAGATGACGTAGGTCGCCAAGTACTCGGGATACATGTCGATCTGGCCGGACTCCAGCGCGGGGGCGACGATCTCCCGCGAGCCGAGCTTGTAGCGCCGCTCAACTTTGTAGCCGGCCTGTTCGAGCACAAGGGCATACAGTTCGGCAACGATCTCTTGCTCAGTGAAGTTCGTGGAGCCGATCCGGATTGTGGGGAATGCTTGCCCGCCCGCTGTGCTGGGCCCAGTCCCTCCGGTCTGGGCTGGCTGGCAGGCCGCCGCCGCAAGGATCAGAGTGGCAAGGAGCGCTGGGAAGATGCGGATCACGTAAACCCTCCCGGCCACCGCCCGGCGGTGGCCTGCTTGTTACTGCCGGGCCCTTCCGGCCCGACACCCGGGGCGCTTGCCGACAGTGCCGGCACGTTGGGGAGATCGTACTCGGGGCGGGCAATCCTGCCCAATTTCACCGTGCGCCGCTGACATTTACCTGGGTCCATCGCTCCCGTTCCAGCCGCAGCCCCGGGGAGATCAGGACGCGCTCGAGGGCAGAAAAGGCGAGCTCGGTTCCGATCGACAGCAGCGCGACGAGGATCGCCCCCGCCAGCAAGCGCGGCGTATCTTGGCGCGCCAAGCCGTCGACGATATACCGTCCCAATCCGCCGCCGGCGACGAGCGCGCCGAGGGTCGCTGTCGCGACCACGGTGACCGTGGCGTTGCGGATGCCGCCGAGGATGAGGGGGAGCGCGATCGGGATCTCGATCTTGCGCAGCACGTCGAGCTCGCGCATGCCCATTCCGCGCGCTGCCTCGACAAGATCGGGGTCGACGCTGCGGATCGCGGCGTAGGTGTTGATCAGCACGAGGGGGATCGCCAAGGGGACGAGAGCGATGACCGTTGGCCAAAAGCCAAGCCCGAGATTCAGCGCGAACGAGATCGGAAGCGCGAAGGCGAGGAAGGCGAGCGACGGCAGCGCGCGCCCAATGTTCATGACGCTCACGGTTGCCAACGCTCCGCGGTTGGTATGGCCGATGAACAGGCCGAGGGGCAGGGCGACGAACACAGCGATGCCGACCGAGACGGCCGAGATCCAGAGATGCTCCGCGATACGGGTCGGGATGCCGTCGCTTCCCTGCCAATGAGCGGGCGTCGTGAACCACGCAATCAGTGCTTCGAGCAGCGTCATCGCTTCACCGCCGTCCACGGCGCGGTCAGCCGCTGCACGCCGACGAGCAGAATGTCTGCGGCGATGGCGAGCGCGATCGAAAGCACCGCGCCGACCACGAGGGGGGTGTAGAAAAACCGCTGGATGCCCAGCAGAATGAACTGCCCGAGGCCTCCTTGCCCGATCAGCGCGGTGACGGTCACGAGGCCAATCGTCGTCACCGTCGCGACGCGAAGACCGGCGATGATGACCGGCAGCGCTAAGGGCAGTTCGATCCGAAGCAGAAGCTGGCGCGCGGTGTATCCCATGCCGATCGCCGCTTCGCGCGCGTCAGCGGGAACGCTCTGGAGCCCGCCGACGATGTTGCGGGTCAGGATGAGCAAGGTGTACGAGATAAGGCCGATCTCGGCGGTCAGGATGGAAAGCCCCGTGAAGGGGATGAGCAGCGCGAACAGCGCCAAGCTGGGAATCGTATAGAGAACGCCCGTCACCGCCGTGATGGGCAAGTAGAGCCGGCTGTTCCAGCGGATCAGCAGGCTGAGGGCGAACGAGATCACAAATCCGACGCCGACGGCGATGACCGTCAGCACGATGTGCTCCCACAGACGCTCGGCGATCAGGGAGAGGTTGTTCCCGATCCATTCGAAGCGGACGAGCGGCTCGCCTTGGATCGTCATGGCGCAGTGGCCGCGGCCGGCTGGAGCGCGCCGGCGATCATGTCGAGCGTCACTACCCCGATCGGGGCGCCTGCGTCGTTGTGCACGACAGCGGCGCGCTCCGGGGCGAGCAGGAGCGTAGCGAGCGCGTCGCGGACATTCATCGACCCGCTCAGGGTTGTCCCGCCTGCCACCGGCGCGACGGGGGCGAGGGGCAGGTCGATGACGCGCATCACCGCCAGCCGCTTGAGCGCCCGGTCGCCGCCGACGAAGCGCGCCACATACTCGTTCGCAGGACGCATCAGCAGTTCGGCAGGCGGACTGTACTGCGCGATCGTCCCATTCTGCTGGAACACGGCGACCCGCGACCCGAGTTTGATCGCTTCGTCGATATCGTGGGTCACGAAGAGGACGGTCAAGCCTAGGCGGCGCTGCAGATCGAGAAACTCGTTCTGGAGCCGTTCGCGAACGATCGGGTCGACGGCACCGAACGGTTCGTCCATCAGCATGAGCGGCGGCTCGATGGCCATCGCTCGCGCAACGCCGATCCGCTGCCGTTCGCCGCCGGAGAGCTGGGAAGGGTAGCGGTTGCGGTAGCGATCAGGGTCGAGGCCCACAAGCGCGATCAGCTCATCGACCCGGGCGCGGATTTTCGCTTTGGGCCAGCCGACAAGCTCGGGGACAGTCGCGATATTCTCGGCGATCGTGCGGTGCGGAAAGAGCCCGACCTGCTGAATGACATAGCCGATCCGCCGGCGGAGCGTGACCGGGTCAACGGTCATGACATCGACCCCGTCGATCAGGATTGTTCCGCTCGTCGGCTCGATCAAGCGGTTGACCATCTTGAGCGAGGTGGTCTTACCGCAGCCGCTCGGCCCAACGAAGACACAGATTTCGCCGGGCTGAATAGTGAGCGTGAGGTCGCGCACCGCGGCAACGGTGCGGCCGTCGGCTGCGCGCTCATAGTGTTTGGTCACGCGGCGGAACTCGACGGTCGCGCCGCCGCCATTCCGTCGGGGAGGCTCGGAGAGTTTCATCGTGTGTCTTCCTGCCCCTGCGATCCTACTAAGCGGCCTCGTCTGACAGCAAATGGGCGGCGCCGGAGGCGGGGCGGGTCGAGGAGGACGGCGTCACCCGTTGACCGCGTTCGCAGCTGGAGCGTACATTCCTCCCAACTTCTGCCGGCATTGCCGGCGCGTGGGAAACGAGGATGTACATCGCTTCGCCTCCCTACTGGGAAGAATTTGAGGTCGGGCAAACTTTTACCACTCCGCGGCGCACGGTCACCGAAGCCGACCTGATGTTCTTTTCAGCGTGGTCGTGGGATCATCATCCCCTCCACACCGATCAAGTGTTCGCCGAACAGTCGATGTTCCACCAGCGCATCCTGCACGGCCAAGCGGGCTACGCTATTGCCAGCGGGCTGGCGATGCAGACGGGGCTGCACCGCACGACGGCGCTCGCCCTGTTAGGCATCACGTGGAATTACCGGGCAGCGATCTTCATCGGCGATACGCTCACCGTCACGGAGACTGTCGTTGAGAAGCGCGAGACGAAGAAACCAGATCGGGGCATCATCGTGATGCAGGTCGACCTTCGCAACCAGCATGACGAAGTGGTCCAAGAAGGAAGATGGACCTTCCTCTACGCGCGTCGCCCTGCGGAGTAGCGCGATGCCGGCGCTGCAGATGCTCATTCACGACCCCTTGCGCTGGCGTGCCGCCGCTCAGCCGCATCATCCTGCCGTTCGGACCGCTGAGCGGACGGTCTCCTACCGCGATCTCGACCGGCGCTCTACCCGGCTGGCGAATGCCCTCATCGGAGCCGGCGTTCGGCCGGGCGACCGGGTTGCGCTGCTTGACCAGAACTCGGTCGAGTTTCTCGAGGCGACCTACGCGATCTCCAAAGCGGGGGCGGTCAGCGTGCCGCTCGGCTATCGCTTGACCGAACGGGAGCTGGCGACAATTGTCGATCATGCCGGCGTCTCGTTCGCGATCGTTGCGCCGGAATATCGGGATCTGCTGGCTGCAGCAGCAGTGGGGACCGCCCTCAGCCCAGATCGCCTGCTTGTACTCGGCGAGGGCGGCAGCTACGAAGCGGCGATTGCCGCGGCGTCTGAGGCAAGCCCTGAAATCCGGGTTTCCGACGACGCTCCCTACGCTTTTCTCTATACCTCAGGAACGACGGGAGCGCCCAAAGGCGTCGTCCAAGCGCATCGCGGCCGCGCTGTTCACCAATGCCTCGCTGCTGCCGAATTCGATATCCGGCGCGACGACTGCGTCCTTGCAGCGGCGCCCCTATACAACAGCGGCCCGATCTTCTGGGCGCTGACCACGCTGTCCGCAGGCGCGACGGTCGGCCTGGTGCGCCGCTTCGACGCGGAGCGGCTCGACGCTGACCTGCAGACGCTCGGCGTCACCTATGTCCCGCTGATGCCAACGCTCTTCAATCGCTGGATCGACGCGGGCGAAGCGGCGGGCAGCTGGAGCCAGCCGCTGCCGAGGGTGCGCATGCTGCTCACCGCCGGCGAGCCGCTCCTCGCACCTACCCGCGAGCGGCTGTTTGCCCGCTTCCCCGCCGCCGGCCTCGTTGAACATTACGGCTCGACCGAGCTCGGGGTTGTGCTCCTGATGCGGCCGGAAGATCATCGGCGCAAACCCGGCTCGGTCGGGCGGCCGTTCTTCGGGCAGGAAGTGAGCTTGCGCGACGATCATCGTCGCGAAGTGGCAACAGGCGAGGTTGGCGAGTTGTGGGCGCGCGGCACCGCCCAGATGGTGGGCTACTATCGTCAGCCCGAGGCGACTTCTGAAATCCAAGATGGCGATTGGATGGCGTCTGGCGACCTCGCCGTGCGGGACGAAGAGGGGTACCACTACATCGTCGGGCGCAAGAAAGACACGATCAAGACTGGAGGAGCAACCGTCTATCCGGCGGAAATCGAGGCAGTGTTGCTCGCTCATCCGCACGTGCGCGAGGCTGCCGTCGTCGGGATCCCTGATGAGCAATGGGGCGAGTTGGTGGTTGCGGCGGTTGTCCCGGCGCCCGGGAGCCGCGTGGACGAAGCCGAGCTGATCGCCTTCGCGAGCAGCCAGCTCGCCACCTATAAGCGCCCACGCGCCATCTACTTCGTCGATGCGCTGCCGAAAAGCGCCGCGGGCAAGGCGCTGAAGCGCGAACTCCGAGCAGAACTGGCGGAGCGTCATCGCCAGCGAATGACATGATGCCCGGCGGAGCGCAAGAAAGGATCGACCGTGACGACGCGTTCTCATCTCGCTCTCACCGAACGGCTCGCGGCGTTCCCGTTCAATCCGTTCCGCGGATCAGGTCAAGGGGTCCGCGGCCAGTTTTCTGACCGCTTTGCGCGCGTTCAGTTCGCTTCTGCCGATGGGCTGCCGCTCGTCGGCCGATTGGCGCTCCACCGCGACGGCATAGCCCGGCCGGCGCTCATCCTCGGGCACGGGGTTTGGGCGTCGAAAGAGCTGGACGCGATCGTTGACCTCGCCGAGTTTTTCTTCGCCAACGGCTGGCACGCCTTTGCGCCTGATTTCCAAGGCCACGGCGAGAGTGCCGCGCTCTCGGACGCGCCGTATACCATGGGATGGAAAGAGGGCGACAACCTTGTCGGCGCCGCGCGCTTCCTGCGGGAAATGCCCGAAGTGCGCGGGGTCGCGCTGATGGGGTTCAGCATGTCCGGCGCAGCCGCGATCCTCGCGGCTGCTTCGGCGCCGGAGCTGTTCGCCGCTGCGGTTGTCGCCAGCCCCCCAGCAAAGCAGGAAATACACTTCATCATGAGCCACATTGATAAGTGGCTCCGGATCGCCAAGACTGACCCGGTCACCTACTTCAACCGCGCGGGAGCCTACTACGGGATCAGCGGCGAGGAAGTCCGCCGGCGCGACGAAACCGTCGAGGCGCTGCGCTCGCTGACGGTGCCGACGCTGCTCATCCAGGCTGCCGATGATGAGTTCATCCCGCCGCCGGACCAGGCCCAAGTCGAGGCAGCGGCTCGCGCCAACCCGAACGTGCTGGTCATCGCTCAAGCGCGCGGCGGTCACGGGGTCGAACTGTTTCTGAATGATCGCTATTGGTTCAAAGGCGTCGCCGCCACGTTTCTCAAGGCGCAGGTCGCCCCCGACCTCGACCTCGTCCGCGACGATCCGTGGCCGGCGCTCGATATCCAGTTAAAGCTCGAGATGGGCTGGGAAGGCTGGCTCTTAGGGACAGTCTGGCTGCGGAACAGCAGCTCAGCAGCGCTTGAAAACGTGACGCTCCGTCTCCCGCTCTTCGAGACACCGCCGCCCGCCTACACCGCTGCCCCGCCGATGTTCCGCGAAGCGCGTCAGGAAGGACGCGACCTCATCTGGGAGGCAGACCGCTTGCCCGGGGGAGCGCAGCTTGTCGGTCCGTTCACAGTCGCGATCGCGAGCGCGGAGATCCCGCAAGGGACGCGGCTGCGAACACGCGCCCGCGCTCTTTGGCGCGGTCCTGAGCCGGGTGAGGTGAGCAGCAATGAGGTGTCGTACACCCAACGCTGAGCAGGGCGGGCATTTCGGGGCTCTCCCCCGTGGTCGTTTCGCTGGCGCAGCGCTCGCGGCACATTCAGCAGACACTCTCCGCTGCTGAGGCGCGCCGACGTTCCTGCGAGCGGGCCGTTCTCCGCAAGGCGGCGCTTTCCGGTCGAGCAGCGCCAGCTGCGAGGCTGACGGCGCGGCGATGCCGACGCGCTTCAGCGTGAACGCGGATTGCGGCGAGGCCGTTCTCTCGCCTTCCCGCCGCATTTCCCGTGAGGGGGAAGGGCGGTTACCAGCGCGATCCCCCGCCGCTCGGCGCACTGCCTCTCCCGCGAGCAGGAGGAGCAGGGTCTACAATTCCGGTCGTCGGGAGTGGGGAGGGGGCATGCTCCTGCCAGCCCGCTTTGCGCCGAGGCTGCCCCGCTCGTCGAAGCGCCGTGGGAGAGTGCCATGATCCGTCAGGACCGTCAGCATCCCTTGCCGTCGCAGGAGCGGCGCGCAGACCGGCCCGCTGGTCGCGCTGGCGCGCTGGATGACGCGACCCTTGACGGGTTCTTTGCAGAACTGGCGTCGCGGTTTGAAGAGGCGCTCCTTCGCCACGCTGTTCCGGGCGGCGCGCTAGCGCTGCATTACTACGGGCGCGAGTGGACTGGCGCCTTTGGGGTCACCAACATCGCGTATCCCCTCCCGACTCATGACGAAACGCTCTTCCAAGTCGGCGGGATCACTCGGCTGGTCACCGCGCTCGCGGTAGCAATCCTCGTCGAGCAGGGGAAGTTGGACTGGGATGAACCGGTGCGCGCCTATCTGCCAACGCTGCGGCTGGCGGACCCGCGCGTCGCTGAACGCGTGACGGCGCGCCAGCTGCTCAATCACACCGCGGGCTGGTACGGCGATGACCGCGGCGGCGGCGAGAGCGGCCCGGACGCAGCAGCGCGCTATCTCAGCCGATTAGCGAGCGCTCCGCAGCTGCTTCCGCTCGGCTGGCGGTTCTCGATCAATGACTCGGCCTACGTTGTGGCCGGGCGGCTTCTGGAGGTGCTGACCGGACAGCGCTACGCCGCGGCGGTGCGCGACCTGATCTTCGAACCCCTCGGGATGACGCGCGCGCTGTTCGATCCGCGCGAGGTTGTCACCACTCGATACGCGATCGGTCACGCTCTCGAGGGAGGGCGCCCTAAGGTAGAGCCGACGTGGACCGTCGTTCCGCCTGTCCTCGCGCCGGCGGGCGGGCTGTGTGCCTCAGCGCGAGACCTCCTTCGCCTCGGCCGCGCCCTTAAGGGCAGCGGAACAACTCTGCTCTCGGAAGAGTCGCTGGCGGCGCTTCATACCCCGACGACCGACCCTGGCGTCCTCGAGCGGGAAGAACTGGCGGGTTTTGGCCTCGGCGTGATGGTGTGGGAAGGGAGCGGGGGACGCTACTTCGGGCAAAGCGGCTCGACGACGTGGCAGCATGCTCGGCTGGTCTATCACCCGGAGGCAGACTTCGTGCTCGTCCTTCTCACCAATGCCGCGGCAGGGGAGCAGGCGATTGCTGAGGTCCTTCCGTTCGCCCTTGAGCGCTATACCGGCATTCACGCCGCTCCCCTGAGCTTCGCCGAGCTTCCTCCCTCGGCGCTCGACGAGCTGACCGGCCGCTACGGCTTCGCCGACCCAAGGCTCGGCCCTTTGATTGCGATAACACTCCGGGAGGACGGTTTGCGCTTCGAGTACGGCGGGGAGGCGCGCCTCGCCCCTCTCGCTCCCGACGTGGTGGTGGTCGCAGACGGTCCGCGGCGTGGGCAGCGCGCAGAATTTCTGCGCGACAGCGGCGGGAGCGTGAACTGGCTCCGCTTCGGGGGCAAGGTCTACCCGCGCTTGCGCTAGGGACCGGGCCGTTTGCCCCCTCGTCGCGCCGAGAAGCCACTCGCCCTCTCGAACGAGAAGTCCCGTTCATCGTCTCGACGTGCCAAGCCGCGCGCGGTTCCGGAATGAAGAAGTCGGCGGTCTCCAGGCGGGCGGCGGTTAAGCGGCTATTCGCGGGCCAGCGAGGGGGCAGGCGCAGCCCATCGGCGATCGCGCCGGGAACGGGGGCATCGGCGCGGCTGGCGCCGAGGGGGCGGCGGCCGCGAATTCGGCGCTGCCGACCCCCTCTCAGCATTGGCCGCGCTCCGGACGACGAAGAGGGCGCCGAGCGCAGTGTCGAAGGCGAGGGCGGGAGAACGCAAGGGTCAGCGCCGCTGACGATGGTCGCGCTTGGCTGCTGCGTTCGAGTGATCCAGGCGCGCTGTTCCGGCGTCTCGGTAGAGGCGCTGCGGGCAGGGGCGAGGAAGCGGGCATTGCCAGCATGAAGCTGCGCGAGCGCTGTATCGGGAGTGAGGCCAGTCCTCCTGCGCCACGAGCCGCCGAGAAGCGAGCGTCTGCCTAAGGGGAAGTGCTAAGTCAGCGGCCGCAGCGCTGCAGCGCAGGACGCCTCGGCGAAGGCGGAGCATGGCCCGTCCTCCTCCTGAACGGAGCCGGCTCCCAGCGGCAGAAGCCGACGTGCGGTCTGCCCCGTTTCGCTGCGCACGAACGGCTGTCAGGACGGGAAGCGATCTTTCCGAGGGGAGGAGGCGGCGGTTAGACCTCGCCGCGGGCAAGCGTGGCGAGGAACTCCTTGTTGGAGGAGGTCTTGGCAAGGCGATCGAGAACGCGCTCGGTCGCTTCGGTCGAACTCGTTGAGTTGGCGGTGATCATGGCCACCATGCGGCGCAGCAGCCACACTTTGGCAAGCGAGTATTCATCGAGCAGCAGTTCTTCGCGGCGGGTGCTGCTGCGAACGATGTCGATCGCCGGGAAGATCCGCCGCTCCGCCAGCTTGCGGTCGAGGTGGAGCTCCATGTTGCCGGTGCCCTTGAACTCCTCGTAGATGACATCGTCCATTCGGCTGCCGGTGTCGATGAGACAGGTGGCGATGATAGTCAGGCTGCCGCCTTCTTCGATATTCCGTGCTGCCCCGAAGAACCGCTTCGGCGGATAAAGCGCAACCGGGTCGATGCCGCCGGAGAGCGTTCGGCCGCTCGGCGGCATCGCGAGGTTATAGGCGCGCGAGAGGCGGGTAATGCTGTCGAGCAGGATGACGACATCCTTGCCGATCTCGACGAGCCGCTTCGCGCGCTCGAGGGCGAGTTCGGCGACGCGAGTGTGATCTTCCACGGGCTCGTCGAAGGTGGAAGAGATAACCTCGGCTTTCACTGAGCGCTTGACGTCGGTCACTTCCTCAGGGCGCTCGCCGATCAGGCAGAACATAAGGTGGATGTCAGGGCAGTTGGCAGTGATGCCGTTGGCGATGTCTTTCAGGATCGTCGTCTTGCCGGCTTTCGGCGGCGAGACGATGAGGCCGCGCTGGCCGCGTCCGATCGGGGTGATGAGGTTGATCAGGCGCTGGCTGAGGTTGCGCGGGTCGGTCTCAAGGTCGATCAGGCGGTTGGGGAAGATCGGCGTCAGCTGCTCGAAGTGCGGACGCTGCTTCAACTCCTCCGGCGAGAGGCCGTTGGCCGAGTCGACGCGGAGCAGACCGTAATACTTTTCGTTTTCCTTGGGCGGGCGGACTTGGCCGGTGACATAGTCGCCGGTGCGCAGGCCGAAGCGCCGGATCTGCGATTGCGAGACGTAGACATCGTTCGGCCCGGGCAGCATGCTTTCGCCGCGCAGAAAGCCGTAGCCGTCCTCGACAATCTCAAGGACGCCCCCGATCATGAGCGGCTGGTTCTGCGGTTCGGGAGAGGTTTGGAGAAGGCGGCTGATCAGGTCGTGCTTTGTGAAGGGGGTGTGGCCGGCGCTGGTGAGCTCGCGAGCAATCTGGACGAGCTCTTCTCGCGCTTTCAGTTCGAAGTCGGCCGGGGCAGGCTTGTCAAGAACGTCCATCGGTCGTTGACCCCGGTAATCAAGGGTTTTCGGCGGCTTCACCTATCTCCCATCTGGCGCGATTTCGGCAGCGGGGTAATCCAGTGACAAGCGCTCTCGTGGGAGACCATCCTGAAACGATCGACTGCGGTAACAGGAGTAGTTCCAACACCTGCAACAGGATGGGTAGTGAGGCGCTCGTCTGGCGCCGGACGATCGCGGCGTCCTAACGAGGAAACACGGCCGAACTTCGCGTTCAGTCACCCTCAGCATACCAAAATGGCGGAACGACTGCAAGAGACTACGGGGCTGCGCCGTTGCTGCAGCCGTCGGCCCATGGCCGCAGCGCCGATTCGCACGGGGCGCGTTCTTCGCCGACGCCGGGCGCGGAACCATTTGACGCCTACTTCTCGTCATGATACTATCCGCCGCGGAACTACTCGGTTGGAGACGACCTCGCGCTGCAACAACTGCATACGGCTCATCAAGAGAGGTGGAGGGAAAAAGGCCCTGTGAAGCCCGGCAACCCAGTCTCGATCGAGGAGGAGACGAGACAGCGGGTGCCAATTCCGGCGGCGTTCGCCGCAAGATGAGTCTCGCTGACTTGATGAGCCTCTTCGCATGACGAAGAGGCTCAAGCATTTAAGCGCCGATCGAGGAGGACAAGTGACCTACACGCGCGGGCTGCATTGTCGTGAGTGCGGCCGTGAGTATCCGATCGCGCCGACGTATGTCTGCGCTTTCTGCTTTGGCCCGCTTGAAGTGACCTATGACTACGACGCGATCGGCGCAGCGCTGACGCGAGAACGGATCGCGGGTCGTCGGCCGACGATGTGGCGCTATCGCGAGCTGTTGCCGGTTGACGGCGACGAAGTAGTCGAGATCAACACCGGCTTCACCCCGCTCGTTGAGGCGACCAATCTCGCGCGTCGGCTTGGCATCGAACGGCTCCTCCTGAAGAACGACTGCGTCAATCCCACCTATTCGTTCAAGGATCGGGTTGTCTCGGTTGCGGTCACCAAGGCGCTCGAGTTCGGGTTCGAGACCATTGCCTGCGCTTCGACGGGAAACCTTGCAATGAGCGTCGCCGCTCACGCAGCCCGTGCCGGCAAGCGCGCAGTCGTCTTCATCCCGTCCGATCTCGAACTGGGCAAGGTCTACGGAGCGCTTGTCTTCAACCCGATCCTCGTCGCCATCGACGGCACTTACGATGATGTCAATCGGCTGTGTACCGAGATTGCGGACGCCTACCGCTGGGCTTTTGTCAATATCAATGTCCGCCCCTACTACGCGGAAGGAAGCAAGACCCTCGCCTATGAGACGGCCGAACAGCTCGGCTGGCGTGCGCCGGACAACGTGGTCGTGCCGATGGCGTCGGGCTCGCTCTTCACCAAGATCTGGAAAGGGTTCAACGAACTTGCCAAGGTGGGGCTGATCGACCCTCCGAAGACGCGCATGTTTGGCGCCCAGCCCGAGGGATGCAGTCCGATCGCAACCGCGTACGCCAAGAAGACGTTCGCCGTCCGCCCGGTCCGGCCCAACACGATCGCCAAGTCCCTCGCTATCGGCAATCCCGCCGACGGCTATTACGCCTTGAAGGCGATGGAGGAGTCGGGCGGCGGTGCTGCCGCAGTGAGCGATGAGGAGTTGATCGAGGGGATCAAGCTGCTCGCTGAGACCGAGGGGATCTTTGCGGAAACGGCCGGCGGCGTGACAATCGCCGTTCTCAAGAAACTCGTTGAGCGCGGGGAGTTGCCTCGGCACGGCACGACTGTCGCGTACATCACCGGCAACGGTCTGAAGACGATGGAAGCGCTTGAGGGACATCTTGCCGACGCCATCCGGATCCCACCCACCCTCGCTGCCTTCGAGGCCGCCTTTGCGGCTCGCGAGCGCGCACTCGTCCCAGCCTAAGCAAGGAGAGACAACGCATGAGCAGCATTCGCGTCCGGATCCCCGCCGCGCTTCGGTCGCAGACGAACGAGCAAAGCGAGGTCGAGATCGAAGCCGACGATGTTCGCGGGGTTATCGAAGCGCTCGACCGACGGTTTCCCGGCATCGGCGCCCGGCTGCGCGACGATACCGGTGAGCTGCGCCGTTTTGTCAATGTCTACGTCAACGGCGAAGATGTCCGCTTTCTTGACGGCCTCAGCACGCCCATTAAGCAGGGCGATGAGGTGAGCATCATTCCCGCCGTCGCCGGCGGCTCGCTCGAGGCCGCGGCGGCAGAAACGCGCGCTTAGCGCCAGACGCTCGCAAGGACACGGCGCAGGTTGCCGAAGCAGACGCGCTCGATCCGCTCGTCGCTCCAGCCGCGCCGCTGGAACTCCTCGAGCAAACGGGGAAGACAGCTTGCGTCCTTGAGCGCGTTCGGCACGACTGCGCCGTCGAAGTCGGAGCCGATCGAGACATGGCGATCCCCGACGAGCGCGATGATGTGCTCAAAGTGCGCCATCACGATGTCGAGCGAGGTGTCGGGATTGGCAGCACAGTCGGGACGCAGATACGCGACGAAGAAGGTGATGCCGATCGTTCCGTCGTGGTCAGCGATGGCGCGAATCTGGTCATCGTCGAGATTGCGGGGGTGAGGCGAGATCGCCTTGGCGTTGGAGTGCGAGGCGAGAAACGGTCCCTCGACCGCGCGCGCAAGGTCCCAGAACCCGGCGGGGTTCAGATGGGAGACATCAAGCACAATCCCGAGCTTCTGGCATTCGCTGATGAGGGCGTATCCCGCCTCGGTCAAGCCGCTGGTCGGCTGGGGGTCGCGGAACGCGACGCCGCTCGCGAAAGCATTCGGTCGGCTCCAGGCGAGTCCGATCGAGCGCAGTCCCGCTTCGTAAAACAGCCGCAGCTCTTTCAGCGAGGGCGCGATTGGCTCTGCGCCCTCGAAGTGAAGGATCGCCCCGAATGTCCCGTCCGCGCGCGCTCGATCGAGGTCGGCAATAGTTCGCACCAGCCGCATTCGGCCGTCCGACCGCTCGATGAGGCGGTAGAGGTCGTCGATCTGCTTGATCGCGTAGCCGGTAGCGTTCTGCTCCGCCTGCTCGGTCGTCAGAAAGACGGCGGCGAAGGCGGCGGCGAGCCCGCCGCGCTTGGCGCGCGGGAGGTCGACATGCCCGCGCTCGCTCTCGCTGAGAAAATCTCGCTGCTGCCGTGGCAGCGCGGAGAGAAAGTCCTCATGGCCATCGAGGATCGGCGGCAGTTCCGGCATCGGCGCTCCTCCAGCGCTACAGGGCGACTGGCTGTGGCGGCAGCGGCGACATCTCGGCCAGCCAGCGCAGCACCAAGCGCAGGTACTCTCCGCGCAGCTGCTGGTTGACCGGGCGCGACCGCGCTGCTTGGAGATGGTCGACAAAATAGCCGGTCCAAAACGCGAGGACGCCGAACACGTCGTCGGGGCTTACGGGACCGGCAATAGCTTCATAGCGCGCGTGCGCTGCGCTGGCGGGGCCGCCTCCCTCACGTTCGACGCCGAGCGCCCAGTAGACGCTGTCGTAAGCGGGCGTGCCGAGAATGGCGTGGTCCCAGTCGATGAGGACGGTTTCGCCGCGGCGCAGGAAGAGGTTATCCGAGCGGACGTTGTTGTGAACGAGCGTCTTGCGGCCGGGACCGAACAGCGCGAGATACGCGGCTTCAAGCTGCGGACGTGCCCGCTCGAACCAGTCCCACCACTCGGCCGTGCACGTTGCGGGCAGGTCGCCCTGCGCGCGCCGTCGCGCCGCGATCCGGTCGAAATAGGGCTGCGGCCGGTCGCGCCCGTGCCAGTCGTCGGGGATGAAAGCGGGCGGCGCAGAGCGGTGCAGGATCGCGAGGGCGCGCGCGCAGGAGTCGATGGCGTGGGGGGTCCATGGCGGCGGCATGGTAAACCCGGTCAGGTCTTCGAGGAGCAGCCCTCGCCATCCCGCTGCTTCCACCGCACCGAGCAGCTGCGGCCGGATCGTCGGGGCAATGCCCGCCCGCTCGTACATCCACGTCTCGCGCTCTACAAGATCAGCCCAGCGGAATGACGGGTCGGACGACGCTGGTATCGGCGCGCCGGTCTTCAAGATGACCGTTCGGCCATCGTCCAGAAACAGCCGGAGCACCGGACGGACGGAGAAGGGTGCCGTGGAGAGCACAGTCTCGCGCACCGCCGCTCCGAGAAAGCGGCCGGCCGCCTCGATCAGCGCGCGCGGAACCTCCGTCACTGGGCCTCTCCTTCAGGAGGAAGGGGGAGATCGAACGCCATCGCAAACCAGCGCACGGTCGGTCCGAGGAATTCTGCGCGCAAGCGTTGGTTGTCCGTCACGACCCCGCCGGCTTGGAGCTTGTCGACGAAATAGCCGACCCAAAAGGCGAGAACGCCCCGGACTGCGTCAGCGCCGGGATGGGGAGCATGGGCGAGGTAGCGCTCGTGCACCGCCGGCGCGGGGATGCCGGTCTCGCGCTCGACCCCCAGCGCCCAGTAAACGCTGTCGCGGGCTGGGGTGTCCCAAATTGCCTGTCCCCAGTCGAGGAAGATCGGCCGTTCAGCGCAGAAGAACAGATTGTCGGAGCGCACATCGTTGTGATTGAAGGCGCGGCGGAGCGGGGCGGTTGCAAGGCGGGCATAGGCGCGCTCAGCGAGGGGGAGCGCTCGGTCGAACCACGCCCACCACGCGCTCGTCGTGTAGCCGGTAGGAAGGTGGCCGGAGGCGCGGCCGCGGGCGCGGAGGTCGCCCCAAAACCGTTGGGGACCGAGCCGGCCGATGAGGTCTGGCGGCATCCCCGCCGGCTGCGGGATGGCGTGCAGGCGCGCCAGGGCGGCCGCGACCGCATCGATTGCTGCCGCCGACCACGGAGGAACGCGGCGGCAGGAGGAGAGGTCTTCGAGCAAAAGGCCGCGCCAGCCGTCGCCCGCGACCGCTCCGTAGCTGCGGGGGCGCCATTCCTGCGTCTCCGGGACGTGCTGATAGACCCAAATCTCGCGGCCGAGCAAGTCCGACCACAACCGTCCCGGGAGACCGCTCACCGGCGCAGGCGGAGCCGCTTTGAGAACGACCCGTCGTCCGTCGGCAAGGGTCAAGCGGCGATGCGATTGGGCAGAGTAGCCGCCCTGAAGCGGCTCAACCGCGAGGATCGGCGCTCCTAAGCAGTGTGCTGCGGCCTCGAGAAGCTTGGCGGGAAGGGTTGCCGGCTGGTGTGGAAAGGTGAGCGTCACCTTACGCTCTCACTCCCTGCTCGGCCAAGACCGCGCCGAGGATGGCGACCGCTTCATCAATCTCTGCCTCGCTGATCACGAGAGGAGGCATCAGCCGGACGGCGTTCGGCATCACCGCGTTGAGGAGCAGTCCGCGAGCGAGGGCAGCGCGGGTGAGCGCGTCGCTGATCTCGCTCCTGAACTGGACGGCGATCAGGAGGCCAGCACCGCGCACGTCGACGATTGCGGGATGACGCGCTGCCAGGTCGCGGAGCCGAGCGAGGAAATACTCCCCGCGCTGCGCTGCCCGCGCGACCAGCTGTTCCTCCTCGATCACGTCGAGCGTCGCGACCCCGGCAGCGCAGACGACAGGATTGCCGCCAAAGGTGGAGCCGTGGTCGCCCGGCTTGAACGCCTGAGCGACCTCCTCACGGGCAAGGAAGGCGCCGATCGGCAGTCCGCCGGCAAGTGCTTTGCCGAGCGTCAAGATGTCTGGCCGGATGCCGTAGCGCTCGAAGGCGAACATTGTTCCCGTCCGGCCGATGCCCGTCTGGATCTCATCGAGGATGAGGAGGAGGCCGTACTCATCGCACAGGGCGCGGACAGCGCGCAGATAGTCCGGTGCCGCTGGCCAGACCCCTCCTTCCCCTTGCACCGGCTCGAGGAGAACTGCGACGGTTTTCTCTGAGATCGCCGCCCGCAGCGCCTCGATATCGTTGAACTCGACCTGGCGAAACCCCTCTGGCAGCGGGCGGAAGGGGTCTTGGTAAGCCGGTTTGCCCGTGGCGGCAACCATCGCCAAGGTGCGTCCGTGAAAGGAGCGCCACGCCGAGATCACCTCATAGGCGCCGCCGCGGTACATCGCGCCCCACCGCCGGGCGAGCTTGACGGCGCCTTCATTCGCTTCGGCGCCGCTGTTCTGGAAGAAAACCCGGTCCAGCCCGGCGAGCTGCGTGATGCGCTCGGCGAGCTGAAGCTGCGGCAGCGTATAGAACTGGTTGGAGACTTGCATGAGGGTCGCGGCTTGGCGCTGGACCGCAGCGACGACCTTCGGATGGCAGTGCCCGACATTGTTGACTGCCCACCCCCCGACGAGGTCGAGATAACGCTTGCCGGCATCATCCCAGACCTCGCAGCCGCGGCCTCGAACGAGCGTTACCGGCAGGCGGCGGTGCAGCGGCATATACCGCTGCTCTTCCACGGCAGGCCAGTTGCGCTCGGTCATCTCTCCTCCTGCAGGCGGGGGCTGCCAAAACGTCCGCATGGGACGGGGGACGTCGGCGGCAGTATATACCAGCCTTGTCCGACGATGAGCTCCCACCCTGCGGAGAGCGGCGGGCCGCTCATGCTAAGATGCCGTCACTCCGGCGCACGAAGGGGACGAATGATGGCAACGCTGGGCGACGTAGCGCGGCTGCGCGACTTGATGCGGGAAGTCGCCGACTCGCTGGATATCGACCCTCCCATCGAGGAGGATGACGAGTTTACAATTGCCTATCCGTTTGAGGATGGACGGACCAAGAGTGTCTCGGCCTTCGTCGAGGACGACGATGGCGAGCCGTGGGTGATTGTCTACAGCGTCTTCGGGTCGCTGGACGACCTCGACCCGGTCGACCTGCTCAATCGGAACTTCAGTCCCGGCTACACCTTCATCGCCGCTGACGAGGGAGATGCAATGGTGATGGCCTCCTACCTGCTGGACGACTTGGATGCGGAGAGCCTCGAAGCGCTGGTCGGCGATGTCGCTTCTTGGGCAGAAGCGCTGCGCGAGGAGTTTTCGAGCGAGGTTGAGTAGCTCGTGCTGACAACCGGCTGGACCCGGCTTGCCCGAACGGTGCTCCATGAGAACGCGTTCCGCCGCTTTTTCCTCGACCGGGTCCGGATCCATTCCGGCGACGAGATCGAATACAGCTGGGCAGAAGCTGCGGCGGCCTCCTTTGTGGTGCCCCTGACAGACGACGGAGAGATCGTCCTCATCCGCCAGTATCGCTACCCGGTCGACCGCTGGGTGTGGGAAGTGCCAGCAGGACGGATTGAGGGCGAACCCAGCGAGGAGACCGCCCGGCGCGAACTGCTGGAGGAGGTCGGCGGCATCGCTCGAACGATCGTCCCGCTGGGCACCTGCTACAGCGCTGCGGCGCACCTCCATCTCCTCTGCGCCTTCTTCCTTGCGACGGGCGTCGTCCTCGACCAAACGGCGCGCCGCGAGGCGACCGAGCTGCTGGAGGTTCGGCTTGTGCCCGCCGAGGAAGCGTTCGCGCTGGTCCGCCGGGGCGGCGACATCGAGGCGCAGAGCGGCCTCGCTATCCTGATGGCCGAACCGACCATCCGCAGCCTAGTGCGATGACGTTTTCGCCGCCCAATCGCGCCGCCGCCGCGCCGCGGTTCTCTGCGCTGGCGACGGTCCTGCGGCGCGACCAGCCCAACCGCGTCGGGACGCCGGAAGAGGTGGTTGCCCGCGCTCAGCGCGCCGAGCGGGATGGATTTGATGTCATCTGTCTTGCCGACCTCGGCTACGCGGAGATCTTTCCGGCAGTCACGCTCGTCGCCTTGCGCACGGAGCAGATCGCCATCAGCACGCGCGTCATCGGTGTCTTCACCCGCTCGCCCGTCCTGTTTGCTTCAGGAGCGGCGTGGGCGAACCGGATCAGCGGCGGGCGGTTCTCGCTCGGCATTGGGGCCAGTTTGCCTGCTATTGTCGAAGGGGTCCACGGCGGCCGTTGGGCGAACCCCGTCGGGCGCATGATCGACACGCTCAAGCTGTATCGAGCGCTCTACGGCGAGGAAGTCGCCGGCGTCCGCCGCAACCCAGACGGCAGCGTCGCCTACGAAGGCGAGACGCTGCGTGTCGAGCGCGCGCTCCTCGACCTGGCAGCACCTCGCCCGCCGATCATCGTCGCCGCCAGCGCGCCGCGGATGCTCCAAGTCGCCGGCGCATGGGGAGACGGCGCGATCATCGAATACACCTCGCCCGGCTACATTCGCTGGGCGTGGGAGCAGATCGCCATCGGCGCGCAGACGACCGGCCGCTCGCTCGCGGCGTTCGACCTCTGTGCCGAGACGACCTTCCATACTGAGGTCGATGACCCTGCACTCACGGCTCGCCAAGAGAGCTGGCTCACAGCGCTGATCAATCACTGCCTGCTGCCCCGGTTCGATCATCTGTGGCGTCCTGCGGGCTTGCTGGAAGCGGCGCGCGCTGTTCGTGCCGCTGCCTTGCGGGGCGACCGCGCCGAGGCGCGCCGCCTTGCGCTCGCCGAGATCGTTCCCCACATCGCGGTTTCCGGTCCCCGCGAGCGCGCGCCGGCCGCGTTCCAGCACTGGCTAGGCGAGCGTCGCGCGCTCGGGGTTACCACCTTCGCTCTCCCGCTCGAGCTGGAGGATTTTGTCGGCGTCACGGTGCCGGAGGCGAGGGCGCTCGCGACAGCAGGATAATCCGCCCCCGCTGCGTCCATGCTCACGGACGGCAGGCGAAGAAGGCTCGACAGTGCCGGCGTCGCTGCCGCCGCGCTCCCTTCGCCGCCCGGCAGCGCAGTCCCCTCAGCTCGAGGCGCAGCCCGCGCGAGGCGGGCGGCGAGGCGCGCAACGAGCGTCGGCTGCTCTCAGTCGAGGAGATGCCGCCTCGGCCCCTCAGCCGCACCTCCGGCACTGCGCAGCGAGTGGAGAAGCGGCCGCCCTCGGGCGAAAAGAACGATGTGGCGTGCGCGCACGCCGGGGGCTCGGCCGCCGTGCGGAAATGACTGGCCCGACACCGCCGTCCGATGGCCGCGTGCCGGCTGAGACCGGCCGCGCATGCTGCTCGGCGGCGAAGGTCCTTCGCGTCCTGCCGGCTTGCTTGGCGGAACCACGACGCTCGCCACGGCCGGCCGCACTGCGGCAATGGGCGGGGATCGCGGTGCTGCCGAGCGCGGGGGAGGCGTCAGCGGAGCGTGCGCAGCCAAGCGAGCAACCGGTCGATGCCCTCCTCAACCCCGACCTGGGGCGACCAGCCGGTCTCGGCGCGGATCTTCCGAATGTCAGAGATGTAAACGCGCTGGTCCCCGGGACGCCACGCTCCGAAGCAGCGCGCGATCGGTCGGCCAAGGCGCTCCTCGAGCAGCGCGAGTAACTCCAGCAGCGAAACGGTGTTCGCCGGCCCGCCGCCGACGTTGTAGACCTGGGTGGGGGTCTGCTCGGCGCGCTGCCGCGCCGCCAGCAGCGCCGCAATCAGATCATCCACGTAGAGGATGTCGCGCACCTGCTTGCCGTCGCCGAAAATGGTGATCGGCTCGCCCGCGAGCGCGCGCAGCCCGAAATGCGCCACCCATCCTTGATCCTCGTTGCCGAACTGACGCGGACCGTAGATGCAGGACATCCGAAAAACCGCCGTGCGCAGCCCGTAAATCCGGCTGAAGTCGATCGTGTACTGGTCGGCGGTGCCTTTCGAGCAGCCATAGGGCGAGTGGAAATCGAGCGGCCGCTCTTCGCTGATCCCGTCGGGATAGGAGGGAAGGATGTATCGCTGCGCGGTCTCGCTGACCTCGACATCCTCCATTGCGCCGTAGACCTTGTTGGTAGAGGTGAAGATGACAGCCGGCGGCTTTTCCTGACGACGAGCGGCGTCAAGGACGTTGAATGCGCCAAGCGCGTTAACCTCGAAATCCTCACGCGGGTTACTGACAGATGTCGTGACAGCTACTTGGGCAGCAAGGTGAAAGACGGTGTCGACGCCACAGATAGCGGTCTCGACCGCGTGACGGTCGCGGATGTCGCCGCGGATCAGGGTGAGGCGGGGAGAGCCGAGAGACTGAAGCCACGCGACATTGGCGCGCACGCCGGCGCGCGAGAGATTGTCGAGAACGGTGACGCTGCAGCCCTCAGCGAGGAGCCGGCTGACCAGGTTCGAGCCGATGAAGCCCGCGCCGCCGGTCACCAGCACCCGTTCCATCGGCGTGCTCCAGAAGGAAAGGTAGCGGGAGTATAGCTGCCGAGGATGGTTGTTGGTCCCGAACTCCCTCACTATTATCTGCCGGCAGAGAGGGTGGCCCGATCCCTAACGCCTAGCTCCCCGCCTGCTGGCAGCGTGAATGTCCCGGTCAGCACAGACGCCCGGCCGTCGCGCCGGCGGTCAGACGTGACCGTACTTCTCGCAGCCGGCATTGGACTGATCGCGGCAGTTCCTTTTTTCCTTCCGGGCTTTCCGGCAGCGCGGGACTCCCTCTCGCATCTCTTTCGAGTGTGGGCGGTCGAAGCCGCTGTCGCCGGCGGGACGCTCTATCCGCGCTGGCTTGGCGACTTTGTCTACGGCTACGGCTACCCGCTGTTCAACTTTTATGGCCCGCTGCTCTACGCTCTCGCGCTGCTGCCGGCGTATCTCGGCGCAGACGCGATGCTTGCGCTGCGGTTTGCGGTGATCCTGAGCGTGGCGGCCGCTGCCGTTGGCGCGGCGCTGCTCGCGCGCGACTTGGTCGGTTCCGCCGGCGGCGTGGTGGCGGCGGCTGTCTATGTCGCCGCTCCCTATGTGCAGACCGACCTGCTTGTGCGCGGGGCGTTTCCCGAAGTGCTCGGGATCGCGCTCCTGCCGTGGGCGCTGCTCGCCGTGCAGCGCGACCGTCCGGTCTGGCTGGCAGTTGCTGTCGCGCTGCTGGTGCTGGCGCATAACGGGGCGGCACTGATCGGGCTCCCCCTCGTAGCCGGCTTTCTGCTCTGGCGTGCCGGAGGCGCGCGCCGACTCTCGCCACTGCGCCGCGGCGGCGCCGGGGTCGGCATCGGGCTGCTGCTCTCGGCGTGGTTTTGGCTGCCCGCGACCATCGAACTGGAGGCGGTGTGGCTCGGCACGCCGGAAGGGCGGACCGACTTCCTCGCCGCTCTTGCGCCCTTCGACCAGCTAGTCCAGTTCTCGTTCCTCCACGACTACCGCGAAGTGCCGGGCGCATTCCTGCCTGCCGGCCTCGTGCAGGTGCTCCTTGCGCTTGCAGGACTGCCGTTCGCGCTGCGGCGCGGGGGCGCGCTGTTCGCGATCGTGCTGGTGCTGACGGCTGTGCTGATGACGCCGCTCGCTGCGCCCCTCTGGGAGCGGTTGCCGATCGTCACCTTGATGGCGTTCCCTTGGCGGCTTCAGGCGGTCGTTGCGCTCGCATGCGCGGTGCTCGCCGCCGGAATTCCCTCCCTCTCCCGGCGACGAGCGTTGCGGCTCGCGCTCGCGGCGGCCGCGACGATAGCTGCTCTCGTCGCCGGATTGGCCGGCGCGCGGCCGACCTTCCTCGACATCGCGCCCCACGCCATCGACAGCGGAGGCTTTGCGGCGTTCGAACGCTGGAGCGGGTTTATCGGCACGACTTCCCCCGTCCAGTTTCGCCCACGCTCAGTCGCGATCGACCCGGCGCGCCTGCCGGAGCCGGCCGCAGAGCCCGCACCGCGCGATCCCGTGCCCGAAGTCGCCTTCCTCTCAGATGGCCGGCTGCGTGTTCGGAGCGACAGCGCGACAACCCTCCGTGTCCGGCAGTTCTTCTTCCCCGGCTGGAGCGCGCGCGCGGACGGGATGCCGCTGCCGATCTCAGCCGACGGGCCGGCAGGCGTGATCGCCGTCGCGCTGCCGCCGGGGGAGACAACGCTGGCGCTCACCTTTGGACCGACAGGACCGCGTTTCGCCGGCGCGCTCGCTTCGGCTGTTGGTCTCGCCGCTGCCGTCGCCCTTGGGATGCGGCCACGACGGCGGGGGCTGCTGCTTTCTCTTGCGGTGCTGGTCGCTGGGCTCGCGGTCGCGCTGCGTCTGCCGGACCAGCCGGCGTGGACGGGGCTGCGTCCCGCGAGCGGCGACGCCGGTCCCCTCTCCCTGCTTGGGGTCGGCGTCAACGAGGACCGGGTGCCCCTCGACGGCGTGCTCACGGTGCGCGCGCTCTGGCAAACGCGCGAGCCCCTCGGCCCGGACTGGGAAGCGGTCGTCGCGCTCGAGCAGGTCGAGAGCGGGGTGGTGACGAAGGTAGCGCGCGCGCCGCGCGCCGGCACAGTCTCTTCAGGACGATGGCGGGCCGGCGATCTCGTTGAGGATGTGCAGTGGCTGACCGTTCCGCCGAGTGCGACCGCTCAGCCGTATCGCCTCTGGCTTGGCTGGCGCGCTCCAGATCGCGAAACACCCCTGCTGCCTGCCGGCGAGGGTTGGCTTCCCCCCTCCCCGCTCCGTGCTCCTTCGCTGCCATTCGTCGCCGGCGGCCGCTTCGAGGGAGGAGTGACGCTCCTTGCCGGCCAGGCGACACCGGTGGCGGCATTGCCGCTCGGACTGACGCTGCCCTGGCCGGGCACGCTCGCCGACCTCGGGGGACGCGGCGCGCTTGACGTGCGGCTTCTCTGGCAGGCGGACACTCCGCTGCAAGAGGACTACGGAATTTTTGTCACCGTTCGGCATGGCGCTCAGGTGATCACGCAGACCAACACCTTCCCGCCGCTCGACCAGCGCTATACCTCGCTCTGGCCGGTCGGGCGGCCGGTCGAGCAGCGCTATCTGCTGCCGCTGCCGGCCCTTCCCGAGGGACCGATCGAGGTGACGGCGGGGCTGTTCCGCCGGGATACTCTCGTGCGCCTGCGCACCGTCGAGGGCGCTGACCAAGCTGTAGTCGCCCGGCTGCGCCGTGAGGCTGCACCTCCAGCGCTGCGCGTTGATCAGCCGATCGGAGCGGCGCTGCTTCTCGGCTACGACCGGCACGACGGCTGCGGGACGATCATCTCCCCGCCGTGCACGATCGAACTCCGTCTTGTCTGGGCAGCGCGTCAGCCGATTGCCGAGCCGCTAACGGTCTTTCTTCATCTTGTCGGCCCAGCGGGTCAGCTCGTCAGCCAGCAGGACGGTCCGCCGAACGACGGGATCGAGCCGACCGATCGCTGGGGAGGCGAACGGGTGGGAGACCGGCGGCGGCTCGTACTTCCCGCGGATGCGCCGCCCGGCGACTACCGCATACTGGTGGGGCTGTATCGGGCAGACGGCAGCCGAGTGCCGGCAGCTGACGGCGATTCGGTCGAGTTGTTTCGCGTCCGCGTTGTCCGCTAGGGCCTGCCTCCGGCACATGACGACGTGCTACTCTGACAGAGGCGCTGTGCCTCTATAGCGGGCGAATGGGGGCGCCGCGGCGACGCCGCCCGCCCGCGCTCCTGTTCGCCGGCCGGGCGCATGCCTAGGAAGGGTAAAGAGCGACGCAGTTGCCGGGGATGGTTCGGAGAATAAACGCGCGCTCCTCTGCTGCCATTGCTGCTGCGAAGGCGACCGGCGTCATGCTGCGGCTGGCGGGACGCGGAGGAACAGCGCTGCCGGGGCTCGTTGCCGAGCGGATTGATCCTGCCCTTGTCGCTGTGCTTGCGCACAACTTAGCGCGCGGGAGCGCGCTGGTGACGGGGACGAACGGCAAGACGACGACGACGCGGCTGGTGGCAGCAGCGCTGCGCGCTGGGGGGCTGGCTCCTGTCCACAACACTGCCGGCTCGAACCTGATGCGCGGCTTGGCGGCGACGCTCGCCTCGGCCGCGCGCTTCGACGGCAGGCTGCCGGCAGGCTTCCGGTCGGTTGGGGTCTTCGAAGTGGACGAAGCCGTCGCTCCGCAGGCGGCGCGCGCCCTCCGGCCGCGGGTTGTGGTCATCACCAACCTCTTTCGTGACCAGCTCGACCGGTACGCTGAACTGGACACTGTTGCCGCGCTCTGGCGCGAGATGATCGCCTCTCTTCCCGGAGCGACAGTCGTCCTTAATGCTGACGATCCCCTCGTCGGCGCGCTGCCGGCGCCGCCGAGCGGACGGCGGCTGCTCTACGGCATTGCCGACCCTGCTGTTGCTGTCGACGCGGCTGGCACCGCCGACTCGATCTGGTGTCCGGCCTGCGGCGGCCGGCTCGCCTTTCGCGCTCGCTGGTTTTCCCATCTTGGCGACTATTCTTGCCCTAGCTGCGGCTATGCTCGTCCGCCGCTTGACCTCGCTGCCGTGGAGGTGCGGTGTCTCGGGTTCGAGGGGAGCAGGCTGCTTGTCCGGAGCGCGGCGGGCGAGGTCGCTCTTGCTCTGCCCCTGCCGGGACTGTACAACGTCTCAAACGCCCTCGCTGCTCTGGGCGGCGCGCTGGCGATGGGTGTGCCGAGCGCGGTGGCGGCGCGCGCCCTCGCGTCGGCGGGAACGGCGTTCGGCCGAGCGGAGCGGCTGGTCGTCGCCGGGCGCGAGGTCGCCATTCTGCTCATCAAGAACCCTGCCGGTGCCGACCAAGCGCTGCGGACGATCCAGGCTGAAGAGGCGGCCCCAAGCGTGCTTTTCGCGCTCAATGACCGGATTGCTGACGGTCGTGATGTCTCGTGGATCTGGGATGTCGACTTTGAGCGGCTCGCTGGCCGCCATGGCCCGATCACCGTCACTGGCGACCGGGCTGCCGAACTGGCGCTGCGGCTGAAGTATGCTGGGGCTGATGACGGCGTCGAGGTTGAGCCGCACCTCGAGCGCGCAGTCGACCGCGCCCTCCGCCGGGGCGCGGGGCGGCTGTACGTTTTGCCGACCTATACTGCGCTTCTCGCGCTTCATCGGATCTTCGCCCGGCGCGCCGGCGCACAGCAGTTCTGGGAGCGACGCGGGTAGTGACCTTCGTGCTGCGGATCGGGCATCTCTATCCGGACGTGATGAACTTGTACGGCGATCGAGGCAATGTCCTTGCGCTTGCTCAGCGCGCGCGCTGGCGCGGCTTCGGGGTTGAGATCATCCCAATCTCCCTTGGAGACCCGTTTCGGCCTGACGCCGTTGACCTTCTCTTCGCAGGGGGGGACCAAGATCGCGAGCAGCGGCGCGTTGCTGCCGACCTTGCCGGCAGGAAAGGGGAGGCGATCCGGGCGGCGATCGAAGAGGGGCTGCCGGCGTTGGTGGTCTGCGGGAGCTACCAGCTGTTTGGCGAGCGCTATCAGCCTGCCGCGGGGCCTGAACTGCGGGGCCTCGCCGTCTTCGATGCGGTGACCATCCATCCGGGTGCCACTGTCGTCCGCTGCGTCGGCAACATTGTCGTCGACTGGGAAGGCTCCTTGCTCGTCGGGTTCGAAAACCACGGCGGACGCACCTATCTCGGGCCGCGGGCTGCGCCGCTCGGCCGGGTGGTGGTGGGCTACGGCAATAATGGGGAGGACGGCACAGAAGGAGCGCGCTATAAGAACGCTTTTGGCACCTATCTGCACGGCGCGCTGCTGCCGAAGAACCCGATGCTCGCGGACACCCTCCTCTCTCTCGCGCTGCAGCGGCGCGGCGAAGACCCCGCGCTCGCGCCGCTCGATGAGCGTGTCGAGGAGGCGGCGCGCCGCGTGGCGATTGCCCGGGCTCGCCGCGAGCGCCATGCTCTGCGCAATGTCGGGGCGACCCGCCGCTCGCCCGGAACGCGCCGATGACTGCGGCCGAGGCGCTGCTCTTCATGCTGCTTGGAGCAGTCAGCGTGCTTGTCGCCGGCTATGTGCTGCGGGCGCTCGCTGCGGCTAGGTCGGTCTCAGAGCCGGCCTTGGAGGGTAGGGTAGAGAAGGTGTCGGTCGATGTCCTCATGATCGGGGGCGCGGCCGCAGGGCTTGAGCGTCAGGGAAAATCGCTGACCGTCGTTCAGCCGGTTGCAGCGGTTCCCCCTGGCTGGACGAGCCGCACTTGGCCGCTCCAGCAGGCGGCCGCCGCGGCGCGCGGCGAGTGGCTGCTCCTCACCACCAGCACAACGGCCTGGCGCGCGGGCGCGCTGAGCGCACTCGTCCGGTTCGCCCGCACACGGCAAGCGGCCCTAGTCACGCTATTCGGCTGCCAGGAAGCGACCACGCTTGCCGAACGCCTCGCGCTTCCCGTTCTCCTGCTGGGACTAGCAGCAGCAAACCCGCTCGCGGCAGCGAATGCTCCCGACCGCACAAACGTCGCCCTCGCTTTCCCGGAGTGCCTCCTCATCCGGCGCGATGTCTGGGAGGCGATTGGAGGCCTCCAGCTTCTCAAGGGGCGGGACGAACCGTGGTTTGAACTCGCGTGCCTTGTCAAAGCATCGGGGCGGCCGATCGTCGTCGGCAGCGGTCGACTGCTTTTCACGGCCGCAGGCGGCCGTCGCTGGCCTGCGCTTTCCGACCGCTGGGCGCGCCTCTTCGGGCGCGTGGGAGGCGGCCGCCTGGGAGTGGTCGCGGCGGCAGCAGCTATTGTGCTGACAGTGAATGTGCTGCCGTTCGGCTGGCTGCTGATCGGCGGGATCGGATTGCTCTTGAACCCGGCCTCGATTCTGTGGACGATGTGCGGGGCGATCGGCTTGGCGCAGACAGCCGCGGTCCTGGCGGCGCGCCGCTGGATCGAGCGGCTGACTACCGTCCCCCCGCTCTTTCTCATCACGCATCCGCTCGGAGGGTTGATGGTCGTCGCAATCCTGCTCGCTTCCCTGAGCCGCGGAGGCAGCGAACGATGAATGAACGCCGTCCGTCCCGACGGACCGACCCGCGCGCCCCGGTCCTGAGCGGTTCTTTGCGCGAGCTGCTGGCGCGCTATCGCTTTGTCGAGCGGTTCGCAGCCGGTCGCGCGGTGTTAGTGATTGGCGCGGCCGATGGGAGCGGGGCGGCGCGGCTTGCGGACGTGGCGCAGAAGGTGGTCGCACTCGACCCGGTGCCCGCGCTTATCCAGCGGGCGGTCCGCCGCTACCGCCGCCCGAACCTGCGCTTTGCTGTCGGGGGGCCGGACGTCGCAGGCCTGACCCCCGCCTCGTTCGACGTGATAACGGCCTTCCATCGGCTCGATCGCGTCACGCGCTGGCCGGCATTCCTCGATGGGGTCCGGGCAGTGATGCGACCGGGCGGGCAGTTTGTCATCGCGGTCGAAAATGCCAACTGGGAAGCGCTAGGACGGGCGCCCGCCATGCTTCCTTCCGGCGCGCCTGCGTTCCCTCTCGCCGAGTTTCACGACCTTCTTGCCGACCGATTCAAGATCCGCGGGCTGTACGGGCAATCCTCGGCAGCCAAGGCGCTCCTCATCCACACGGCGGCGTATGTCTGCCCTCACGGCGCAGGAGCAGCGGTCGACCTCGCGGATCGCGCCGCTGCAGTCGCCGGCCCAGCGACCGCGGCGAGCCGCTATTTTGTCGCTGTCTGTGAGCGGCGCTGATGGAGCCGCACTATCGCTATCGGCCAGTCAGCAGCCGGCCGCCATTTCGCTGGCCCGGCGGAAATCACCTCGCGGTCGTACTCACCGTCACCCTTGAGTCGTGGGACCTCGTCAAACCAGCCGGCGCGGCGGGATATGCCGGCGGCCCGAGCATCCTGCCTGACCCGCTGCCCGCCGATATCCCCGATTGGCCGAACTACACTTGGCGCGAGTATGGAATGCGCGTCGGCTTTTGGCGAGTCTTGGAGGTCCTTGAGCAGTACGGTGTTCGCGGTTCAGCCGCGCTTGGGCTCCAAGTGCCGGAACGGTATCCCGCCATGTTCGAAGCGGCGCTCGAGGCCGGCTGGGAGCTCAACGCTCACGGCTACGACCAAGGCACGCCGCTGACGGCGTTCGCGCGCGACCCCGATGCAGAGCGGCGCTACCTTGAGGAAGTGGTCGCTCGCTATCTCGCTGCGGTCGGGACACGGCCGCTCGGCTGGCTCTCTCCGTCGGCGCGCTTCACTGCCCACACCGTTCGTTTCCTCGCTGAACTGGGGTTTCTCTACCATGGCGACTATCTGAACGATGACGAGCCGTATCTGATCGAAGTGAGCGGGCGGCGGCTGGTGGCGATCCCCTACTCCTTCGAGGTGAACGACTACACAGCGTTTTTCCGGCGGAACTTCACAACGGCAGAGTGGAGCAGCCTCCTGCGCGAGACGTTTGACTTCCTCCTCGACGAAGCGCGCCGCACCGGCTCAGGCAAGCTGATGAATGTCGGGCTGCATCCGCATGTGATCGGCGCGCCGTTCCGAATCCGAAGTCTCGCTCAGTTCCTCGCCTATGCCCGCGAACAGCCGGGGGTCTTCTTCCCGACGCGCGAAGAGATCGCGAGGATCACGCTTGACCAGGCGGAGCGCATCGGGATCTCGTAACCGAACAACCGGTCGGCGAGCGAAGCGGCGGCTCACGCGGTGTCCGCTTCATGCGTCGGAGCGCAGCGTCGAGCCGGCGTGGTATAGACTTGTGGCGCTTTAGCCTCGTCGGGATTGGATTGATGAAGTACACCGCCGATTTCGATGGAAAGCGCCTTGAGCTTGAGATCTCAGGGGATGAGAGCAATTTACGGGTGCGCGGGCCGGAGGGGGAGTCGCAGGGCGCCCTCACTCGGCATGAACGCGGGCGCTATGTTTTGCGGCTCGGCGATCGCATCATCGAAGGGTTCGTGACGCCGACCGACGAAGGGTACGCGGTCGTCTACCGCGGCCGCCTCTATCCGATCGCCGTCACCGATGAACGCGCCCGAACTCTCTCTCAGCTGGGCGGTATCCGGCATGGACACACTGGCGGGGTGGTCAAAGCGCCGATGCCCGGCCTCGTGAAAGCGGTCAATGTCGCGCCCGGCGATGTTGTCCAGCGGGGGGCGAGCCTCGTCATTCTTGAGGCGATGAAGATGGAAAATGACCTCACTGCCCCCGGGCCGGGACGGGTGCGCGAGGTGCGGGTTGCGGCAGGCGACAAGGTAGATCAAGGGCAGGTGTTGGTGGTGCTTGAGTGAGGCGGCAGCGGCAGTCGGAACGGAAGGGCCGGGCCGCGGCAAGCGTGCCGTTAATCGCCGGCACGAGCGCGGAGGCGGAGAGCGATTCTGCTCGCCTCCGGCGCGAGAGCGCTCGTCGAGGCAGTGCGGCGGTCGCCTTCCCGATGCCTTTGTCCTCACTGGGGGCGGAGGAAGCTTCGACGAAGCTGTACACCGTGGCGCTGCTCGGGCGCAATCCCGGCGCGCCAGCTGCTCCGAGGAGGTCTGATGGCGGGTGTTGAACGGTGGGAACGCGAGGTCTACGAACCGGCGCGCCGCAAGTTCCCCGAACGGCAACGCGAGTTCTTGACGACGTCGGGCATTCCGATCAAGGCGCTCTATACGCCCGAAGACCGGCACGGCCATGACTACGAGCAGGAAATCGGCTATCCGGGCGAGTATCCCTTCACCAGAGGGGTGCAGCCGACGATGTATCGCGCTCGCTTCTGGACGATGCGGCAGTATGCCGGGTTCGGCACCGCAGAGGAGAGCAACGCGCGGTACCGCTACCTGCTGGCGAATGGGCAAACCGGGCTTTCGGTGGCGTTCGACCTCCCGACGCAGATCGGCTACGACTCCGATCATCCGATGGCGATTTCCGAGGTGGGCAAGGTCGGGGTCGCCATCAGTTCGCTCGAGGATATGGAGATCCTGTTTCGCGGCATCCCGCTCGATCAGGTCTCGACCTCGATGACGATTAATGCCACCGCCTCTACGCTGCTCGCGCTCTATATTGCGGTTGCGAAACGGCAAGGCGTTCCTCTCAAGAAGCTCTCCGGCACGACCCAGAACGACATTTTGAAGGAATATGTCGCCCGGGGGACCTACATCTACCCGCCCGGACCGTCGATGCGACTGATTACCGACATGTTCCGCTACTGCGCCGAGGAGCTCCCGCTCTGGAACACGATTTCGATTTCGGGCTATCACATGCGCGAAGCGGGCTGCACCGCGGCGCAGGAGATCGGCTTCACGCTTGCTCATGCCATCGCTTATGTGCAGGCTGCGCTCGAGGCGGGGCTCGATATCGACAGCTTCGCTCCCCGGCTCTCGTTCTTTTTCGTCGCTCAGTCGAACTTCTTCGAAGAAGTCGCGAAGTTCCGGGCGGCGCGGCGGCTGTGGGCCTCGATCATGCGGCATCGCTTCAAGGCGAAGGATCCTCGCTCCTGGATGCTCCGGTTCCACACCCAGACGGCCGGGGTCTCGCTGACGGCACAGCAGCCGGACAACAACGTAGTCCGCACTACCATTCAAGCGCTCGCGGCAGTGCTTGGAGGGACGCAGTCGCTCCACACCAATGCAAAAGACGAGGCGCTGGCGCTGCCGACCGAGGCGTCGGCGCAGCTGGCGCTGCGGACGCAGCAGATCATCGCTTATGAGACGGGGGTCGGCGATACGGTGGACCCGCTCGGCGGCTCGTACTATGTCGAGACACTGACCGATCAGCTCGAAGCGAAGGCGCGAGAATATATCGAGAAGATCGACTCGCTCGGCGGCGCGGTGCGCGCGATCGAACTCGGCTACGAGCAGCGGGAGATCCAGGAAGCGGCGTTCCGCCTGCAGCAGGAGATCGAGCGAGGGGAACGGATTGTGGTGGGAGTAAACCGCTTCCAAGTGCCGGAAGAGATCCCGGTGCCGATCCTCCGGGTCGACCATCGGGCGCGCGACGAGCAGATTGCCCGTCTGAAGCGGCTGCGCGCTACCCGCGACCAAGCGGCGGTGGACCGCGCGCTCGAGGAGCTGCGCCGCGCTGCTGCCGGCACGGAGAATGTGATGCCGCGCATTCTCGCCGCTGTCGAAAGCTACGCGACAGTCGGGGAGATCGCTGATACTCTCCGTTCCGTCTTCGGCGTCCACAAGGAGAGTGTGGTCATTTGACAGGTTGCCCGCGGTGGCCGGGTGAGCAAGGGCAACGAAGCGAGGCTGCATGATTCAGAAGATCCATCACATCGCGATCGCCGTGCGCAAGATTGAAGAGCGCATGCCCTTTTACACAGACCAGCTCGGCCTTCGGGTGCGCGAGGTGAAGGAGGTTGCTTCCGAGGGGGTGCGCATTGCTTTTATTCCGTGCGGGGAAACCCTGATCGAACTTGTCGAGCCGCTCTCTGCGGACCATACGGTTGCGCGCTTCATCGAAAAGCGCGGCGAGGGATTGCATCACATTTGCTTCCAGACGCCTGATATCCAGGCGGAGATTGCGGGACTGAAGGGCCACGGCTGTACTTTTGTTAATGACGAGCCGAAGCTCGGCGCGGATGGGCTGATCGCGTTTCTGCATCCGAAATCGTCGGGCGGGGTGCTTGTTGAGCTTGTCCAGCAAGTGGAGAGCGAGACGTAGCCGAGTGAGGGCAGAGCATGATGTCCCCAGCGACAACGAAGCGTCTGCGTGTCCTTGTCGCCAAGCCAGGCCTTGATGGGCACGACCGCGGAGCGAAGATCGTGGCACGAGCGCTCCGCGATGCCGGCATGGAGGTGATCTACACCGGTATTCGCCAGACCCCGGAGCAGATCGTCGAAGCGGCGGTCCAAGAAGATGTCAACGCGATCGCGCTCAGCATTCTTTCCGGCGCGCACCGCGAATTGTTTCCCCGTATCTTCGAACTGCTCCACCAGCATGGCATGGACGATGTGCTGGTGATCGCCGGCGGCATCATCCCGGACGAGGATATCCCAGAGATGAAAGCCCTCGGGGTGCGCGCAGTCTTCGGTCCTGGTACGCCGACGAGCGTTATCGTTGATTTCATTCGGGAGAATGCCTAGTCGGCGGCACAGCCGATCGCGGTAACGGGCGGCACCCGCCTTCGCCGGCCGTCGTGACCTCGTCGACGCTGGCATCGCGCCGAGGGTGCCGCTAGCGGACAGCAGCGTCGAGCATCCTCCGCGCCGGCCGACCCCTTCCGGAGCCGTTCCACGACGAGGTTCCCGGGAGGCGCGATGCGCGGACGGCGCCGCTGCCATGCACCAAGCGCCGAACTGCGCCTTGGGAACGGGCATCGTCGTCGGGCGAGACTGCCCGTCCGAGAGGGGAATGGCACGGCGAGGCGCGTCCGGGCGACAATTTCGCTGCCCCGCCACATCCGCGCCATGATCGATCGTGCACAAAGGGGGAAAGAGTATGCAGAAAGGCGCTCTTCGAAGCATTCGAGTCCTCGGGCTGCTGCTCGGGCTCGTCCTGCTGGCAGCCTGCACGGGGCGCGGCGGGGGCGGCGGCGGGGGCGGCGGCATAGTTATCGTCGCCAAGCGGGGCGCATTCGAGTTTGTGCCGGCGAATGTGACCGCTCCGCTCAATGTTGCAACGACGATCACCCTCCAAAACCCGGATAGCCAGATCCACGACTGGACGATCGACAGCATCCCGGTGGGGGGGACGCCGCAGCGGATCCACTTGGTGGCCGACCCAGGCCGGACGGTGCGTCAGACCTTTACGTTCACCCAAGCCGGGACCTATCGTGTCTACTGCAGCCAGCCCGGCCATACCGAAGCGGGGATGGTCGGCCAGTTGACGGTCCAATAGCGGCAGCTCGAAGAAGCGCTGCCCAGGCCCTCGGCAGGTCGCCTCTCAGCGCGCAACCTCGATCCGCCCCGCTTTGACGCGGAGGATTGTCGAGCGGCTGAGAAAGTCGGGGCTAAAGTCCTCGAGGTCGGTGGCGGTAATAATCACTTGCTGGGCCGGCTGGATCGACCGAAGCAGGTGGTGCCGACGGCGCGCGTCGAGTTCTGACATGACGTCATCGAGCAGAAGAAGGGGCAGCTCGCCGGTGCGCTCGCGAATGTATTCCGACTCGGCGAGCTTGAGGGCGAGCGCGGCCGTTCGCTGCTGGCCGCGCGAGCCGTAGGCTGCCGTGTCGGCACCATTAGTCGTGAACTGGAGGTCGTCGCGATGGGGGCCGACGAGCGAGACGCCCCGGGCGATCTCGCTGGCACGGGCAGCGTGGATCGCTTTGAGCAGGCAGTGCGGCAGGTCGGCGAGCGGCGGCAGCGGTTCGGACGGTTTGCCGCCGAAATTCGGCCGATAGCTAATGTGCAGCACCTCGTGCTGGTTCGTGAGAGCGGGGTGGATCTCCCCGGCGAGAACGTTCAGCGCTTCCACAGATTCCCGCCGGCGGTCGACGACATAGGCGCCAAGCTCGGCGAGCCGCTGATCCCAGTAGGGGAGTTGGTCCGGTTTGGCCTGACGGTCGCGGATAAGGCGAAGCAACGAATTTCGCTGGAGGAGCACCCGGTTGTACAGCTGGAGCGATCGCAGATAGGCAGCGTCGACTTGGGAGTTCATGATATCGAGGTAGCGCCGGCGCTGGGCGGGAGACCCCGCAACCAGTTCGATATCGCCCGGGCTGAAGAAGACGACCGTCATCTGGCCGATCATGTCCACTGCGCGTCGGGGCGCGCCGTTGATCTTCATGCGCTTGGTGATGCCGTTCCCGTTCTCGTCAAGGGCAGCAGTCATCTCCAGCTGAACGGTCGACGCTGCGCGCCGCACTTTGGCAACGATCCGCAGGAAGGGGAGGGGGCTTTCGAGGGCGAGCCAGTTGATCCATTCGCGCTCTGGCGCTCTGCGCGCGGAGCGAGTGGTCGCAATGATGTGAAGCGCGTCGAGAAAGTTGGTTTTCCCTTGGGCGTTGTCGCCTTGCAGGATCGTGGCGCCCGGTTGCAGGTCGAGCTCGAGCCGGGCATAGTTGCGGAAGTTCGTCAGACTGAGATGTTCGCAGCGCACTACGGGCCCAACGGAGCGGATGATCGAACCGTAGCACGATCTCGCGGTGATCGCCAGCCGCTCTCTCGACCGGCGCGAGTGCGGGCGGTCGCGGTGAGAGGAAGACGGTCAGTCGAGGTTGAGCTTGAGCGCCTTGATTGCGTTTGTGCGCATGAACTTCTCATACACCTCGGGCCGGAATTCCCGCCGCTTGCCGCCCCACTCGAAGCCGTTCGCAACTGTCGCGTTGAAGTCGTCGATCCACACTTTCGGGTCGATTGCCGGGTAGTCGGAGCCGAAGACGAACTTGTCCTGCAGAACAGTGTTCATGTACTGAAAGACGATCGGGTCCGTCCAATAGATGTAGCGCGGCAGCCAGCCTGACAGGTCGATGTAGACATGCTCATGCCGCCAGGCGACGGCGAGCGCCTCTGCAGTCCACGGCCAGCCGGAATGCCCCATGATGATCCGAAGGTTCGGAAAATCTGTCGCGATGTCGTCGATCGCCACCGGCTGACAGGAGCGGATCGTGCAGCGGGTCATCCGCGTCGTCCCGGTGTGGATGAGCACGCACATATCGAGGGCTTGGCAGGCCTCGAGGATCGGGTACCTCAATTTCTGATCGTTGGGGAAGCAGTCTTGGTAGGCGGGATGGAACTTCAGCCCGATCAGGCCGAGTTCGGTTTTGCAGCGCTCTGTCTCGCGCGCGGCTGCCCGCGCTCCCGGGCGAGCGTCCACGAGTCGCTGCCGGAGATGCCCCTGACGACCCCCCTTTAGCGGGCGGGGCAGAAGCGCGCCCGCTTCCGCTGGTGGAAGAGGAGACAGCCGACGCAGAAGCCGGGGAGCGCCGCTGCCGATCTATCTGCGCGGTGGTGAGGCGCTGCCTGATGGGGCCGAGACAGAAGCCGGCGATCGCCGCTGGGGACCCATGCCGGCTCGAGAGGGCGTCAGCGCTTCTCACCGTCCGCCGCGGCATCGAGGCTTGCAGGCGTCTGGCCACGACTGTCATCGAAGGCGTCATTGCGAGCCGGCCCGCAGTACATCTGGGCATACGGCAGAGCAGCGGACCTCACTATCATCGAAGGCGTCATTGCGAGCGGTCTGCAGCGCTTGCTCAATAACCGCCAGCGGGGCGTAGTCGAGCTGTCATCGAAGGCGTCATTGCGAGCCGGCCCGCAGGGCCGGCGCGGCAATCCCGAGCAGTTCGGATGCCGCGTCCCCTCTGGTGAGCTTGGTGCGCCTCTGACCGGGGATCGCCACGGCCCTCGCTGCGCTCGGCCTCGCAATGACGGGTATGGGGTGGCCGGCTGGCCGTGCCAGCAGCGCGTCCGGCTTCTTGCTGCGCGCGGGCCTCGCAATGACGGTGACGGAGGCGGTGGAGGACACGCGCTGGCAGAACTGGCGCTGGTCTCGAGGCGGCGCGCTCCCAATAACGGCGACGAAGGTGTCGGAGGACGCGAAGGTAGGCGTCACTTCGGCGGGGAGATGCTGGCAATAATTACGGTGAGCGAAGACCGGCGACATCGCGGGGAAATATTGCCCTCGGCCTCCCTGCCTCAGTCGATCTCGAGGAGCATGCGCAGGGCCCTCGCCGGACCGCGACGCTCCTGTGTTCGCGGGCAGGGCGGCTGGAGCGAGAGCAGGAGAATAGCAGGGCGGGACGCGTCTTTGCGTTCGCGGGCAGCGCACTGCCAGCCAGGAGGTGGTAGAGTACGCACAAAAGGGGACGTCAATGGCCGACCTCGCCGCCCAAGCCGCTGCCGACAATGTCCGCGCCGTTGCCGTTCAGCTTGCGCCGGCGCTGCTGGATGTGCCAGCCAATCTCGACCGCGTGCTGGCGATCCTGCGTGAAGAAGCGGCCGAGGATGCGGCCCTCGTCGTCTTTCCGGAGTGCACGCTGTCCGGCTACGTGATTGAGTCGCGCGAGGAGGCGGCCCGCGCCGCTATTTCGGTGCCGGGGCCGGAGATCGAACAGGTCGCTGCGCTCTGCCGTGAGCTTGCGCTCTACACCGTGGTTGGCTTTCTCGAAGCAGCGGGCGACCGGCTCTACAACAGCGCAGCGCTGATCGGGCCGGAAGGACTGGTCGGCCTCTACCGCAAGGCGCACCTGCCGCGCGTTGGGGTTGACCGCTATGTCGACCCCGGCGACCTCCCTTTCACCGTCCACCAGACGGCGATCGGCAAGATCGGGATGCTCATCTGCTACGACCTGAGCTTCCCGGAGGCAATCCGCTGCCTCGCGCTCGACGGGATGGAGGTGCTGGCACATCCGACGAACTCTCCGACCGGGACCTGGGGGCCGCCCGGCAGCCGCCCCGAGCCACCGAAGAGCGACCCGAACGCCAGCCGCGAGCGCGTGACGATCATCTCTGCGGATCGCTGCGGCATTGAGCGCGGGATCGAGTTCACGGGCGGCAGCCGGATCGCTGGCCCGAGCGGCCGCATCCTCGCCCGGGCGCAGACCTACGGCGAGGAGCGGGTGCGCGCCGTCATCCACCCGGCGCGCTCCCGTTCCAAGCGCGTCGTCATCGCGCATCTACCGCTCGAGGTGGACTACCACGCCGACCGCCGGCCGGACCTCTACGGCCGGCTGGTGCAGCCAAATCGATGAGCGCTCCGCCCCAAGGAGCGCTTCTTCCCGAGAGCTGCTGCGCTGTCCGCGGATGAACTGCGTCTCACTCGGCCAGCGCGCCGGTGGACTCGATCCAGCGGCGGGCCTCAGCAAGAGCAGCAGCGACTTGCACCGGCGCGGTGCCGCCCGGCACGGCGCGGCCGGCTACCGAGGCGGCGGCGTCGATTCCGGCGATATCGTCGCCGAAGAGCGGCGACTGCTGGCGCAGGTCGTCGGGGGTCAGGGCGCGAAGAGAGACGCCGCGCTCCTCGGCAAGCCGCACCAGCCGGCCGGCCACTTCATGTGCCTGCCGAAACGGCATCCCCTTGCGGACAAGATAGTCGGCAAAATCGGTCGCGAGGACATCGTCCGAGATGGCAGCGGCCATCCGGTCGGCATTGACGGTCCACGTCGTGACCAAGCCGCGGAAGACCTCAAGGCAGGCGAGCAATGTGTCGGCCGCGTCGAAGAGCGGCGGCTTATCCTCTTGGAGGTCGCGGTTGTAGGAGAGCGGCAAGCCTTTGAGGATCGTCAGCAGCGCAATGAGGTCGCCGTAGACCCGGCCGGTCTTGCCGCGGACGAGCTCGGCGACATCGGGGTTCTTCTTCTGCGGCATGATGCTGCTGCCGGTTGCGAAGGCATCGTCAAGGGTGATGAAGCCGAATTCGGCGCTCGTCCAGAGGACGACCTCTTCGGCGAAGCGCGAGAGATGGGCCATCAGCAGCGCAGCGGCGGCAGCGAACTCAACCGCGAAGTCGCGGTCGCTGACCGCATCGAGACTGTTGCGCGTGATGCGACTGAACCCCAGTTCACGCGCGACGCGGGCGCGGTCGAGCGGGTAGGGGACGCCGGCAAGGGCGCCGCTGCCCAGTGGCAGCTCGTCGGCCCGCGTCCAGCAGTCCTGAAAGCGCCCGACATCGCGGCGCAGCATCTCGACATAGGCGAGGAGGTGATGGCTGAACAAGATGGGCTGGGCCCGCTGGAGGTGGGTGTAGCCGGGCATCATCACGCCGAGGTGACGCTCGGCTTGGTCGACGAGCGCAGCAGCGAAGCGGACAATCGCGCGGATGGTCTCGGCGATCGTGTCGCGCAGCCAGAGGCGGAGATCGAGCGCGACTTGGTCGTTGCGCGAGCGGGCGGTGTGAAGCCGGCCCGCGGGCGCCCCGATCAGTTCAGCAAGCCGCGCTTCGATATTCAGATGGACATCCTCGCGGTCGGCGCGCCAGATGAACTCACCGCGCTCAATCTCGCCCGCGATCTGTTCGAGCCCCGCCACGATCTGGTCTGCCTCGGCAGCGGGGATGATCCCTTGAGCGGCGAGCATCCGCGCATGAGCGATGCTGCCGGCGATGTCGTAGCGGGCAAGCCGCCGATCCACCTCAATGGAGGCGGTGAACGCTTCGACGGTCGCGTCTGTCTCCTTGCTGAACCGGCCGCCCCAGAGCTTCTCGCGCATCAATGCGTGCCCGGCTCAGTCCGTGGCGGCATGATTGCGCGCAGCGAGTCGGCGCTCGGGAGAAGCTGCTTTGCCGCTTGGACGCGCGCTGCCATTCCAGCGATTTCGATGAAGCCGAGAGAGGCCTGGTGATTGAACTGGTCGCCCCGGCCATAGGTCGCGAGCGCTTCCGAATAGAGCGAGTGCGGCGATTTGCGGCCGACCACCGTGCAGGAGCCGCGGTTCAGCCGGACCCGCACCGTGCCGGTAACAAAGCGCTGGGTGCTTTGGATATACGCCATCAGGTCGGCGTGGTGCATCGTGAACCAAAAGCCGTTGTAGACGAGGTCCGCGAACTCGCGGGAGACGAGCTGCTTGAACCGCAGCTGCTCCTTGCTCAGCGTGAGCTGCTCGAGGTCGCGATGCGCTTCAAGGAGCACCGTCGCCGCCGGTGCCTCGTACACCTCGCGCGACTTGATGCCGACAAAGCGGTTCTCGATGTGGTCGATCCGGCCGATGCCGTGCTCGCCGGCGATCTTGTTCAGCCGCGTAATCAGTTCGACCCCGTCAAGCCGTTCGCCATCCAGCGCGACGGGGATCCCTTGCTCGAACTCGATCTCGAGATAGGTCGGGGTGAGGGGCGTCTCGTCGATCGGCTTGGTCCAAAGGAAAGCATCCTCGGGGGGTTCGACCCAAGGATCTTCAAGAACGCCCGATTCGATGCTCCGGCCCCACAGGTTTACGTCCACCGAGTAGGGACTGGTTTTGACGAAGGCGCCAAGGTCGAGCCCTTGCTGCTCGGCGTAAGCGATCTCGTCCTCGCGGTTCCAAGTCCATTCGCGAACGGGGGCGATGATGCGCAGGTCGGGCGCAAGGGTGCTGATGCTGATGTCGAAGCGGACTTGGTCGTTGCCTTTGCCGGTGCAGCCGTGGGCGACGGCGGTCGCGCCGCGCTCGCGCGCGACATCGACGAGCAGCTTGGCGATGAGAGGACGCGCCAAGGCGGTCGCGAGGGGATATTTGCCTTCGTAGAGCGCATTCGCTTGGAGGGCGGGCCAGACGCAGGCGCGGACAAAGTCCTCGCGCGCGTCGATGACGATCGCCTCTTTCGCTCCGAGCGCGAGAGCGCGTTGGCGGATCGCCTCAATGTCTTTTTCGTTGCCAAGGTCGACGGTCAGCGCGATCACGTCGAGGCCGTACTTTTCGGGGATCCAGCGAATGGCGACCGACGTGTCGAGCCCGCCGCTGTAGGCAAGAACGACGGTTTCTGGCATAGCTCCTCCGGACGGGAACGATAGGGCAGCGCCGAAAGCGCGGTCAAGGATCGAGCCGCGCCGCTCTGCCTCGATGCGCGCCGAGGGGCTGCCGCCGTCGGGCGCGCTGGCCGAGCCGCTCTTTCCCGCTCAGGCGGCGGCCGCATCAGTCGAGAGGCTGACGCAGACGGGTGACGGGCAGCTGCTGGGTTGCGCTGGGTCCGCCCCCAGACGGCGCGGCGGGCTGACGGGGATCGTGACGGTGGCCGGTCCGGCGTTGCCGCCCGTGCCGTCGCTGGCGGTGACGGTGAAGGCATCAGTCGGGCCGCTGCTGCCGTTCTGTCTGACCGTAGACGGCGAGACCGGCGTCGATCTCTGCTTGGGTGAACGTGCTCCCGATAGGGAGAGCGGTGCTGCTCCACCGCAGCATGCCCCTCACCAGCGGGAGAGTGAGCGTGACGGTCTGGCTGGCGCCTGTGCCGGTGAAGCCGCCGAGGCTTGCAGGCTGCTGCCGATGACGGCGAGCGGGTTCGCGGCGATGCTGAGCCAGGTGAGCGCCCAGCCGGCGTAGCCGGAGTGGACCCGCCGCTCTCGATGCGGGAGACGCCGCTGCCGTCGAGGGCGCTCGGGCTGACGGCGAGCGCGAAGACAATTCCGTTGGCATTGGAATTCCAACCGATAGCTTTGTTGATGGTCGGTTCGAGGGCGGCGATGTACCAGCCGCCGCTGCCATCCGAGGCAGTGGCGTGGACGCGTCCGTTCACAGCCGGTCAGTTGGCGTTGATCTCGCCGGTTGTCGGGTCGAGCGCGACGAACGACCCCGTCGGCGGGCCGACGGAGGTGAAGTTCCGCCGAGGGAGATCGTCGTGCCGCTTCGGACGACGCAAAGACACTATGGTTGGTCACCCACATGGTGGCGGGAGCGTCGTTTGGAGCGGCGCTGCTTGCCGGCGGCGGGGCACAATGGGAGAGGGTCGCCGCTCCAAGCGCGAGAGTTGCGACCATCGTGCAGCAACGAGTTGCCCTTCCTGCCGCACCTCCCGGTTGCGCTCACTTCGCGCATGCGAGTAGGACGGCGCTGCCTGCGCAACGAGAGGCGAGCGTCAATCACGGCGCCTGCCTCCGAGCTCCCCAATTTGCTGTAGTGGCTGGCGCCCCAGCCGAGGCCTGCCCGGAACGCTGGCTCGCCGCCGTCGCGTATCGCTACACTAACAAACATGATTCCGGTTCGGCTGCGCCTCAAGAACTTCCTCAGCTACCGCGAACCCAGCGATCCCCTCGACTTTGAGTCCTTTCAGATCGCCTGCCTCTGCGGCGAGAACGGCCATGGCAAATCGGCGCTTCTCGATGCAATCACGTGGGCGCTCTGGGGACGCGCTCGCGCCAAAACCGTCGACGAGCTGATCCACCATGGCCAAACCAACATGGAGGTCGAGTTCGAGTTTCAGCTCGCGGACTCGCGCTACCGTGTCATTCGGAAACGCTCCCGAGCGGGCGGCCAATCGGCCTCGGCGCTGGAACTGCAGCTGCACAAAGGCGATCGCTTCGAGACGATCAGCGGCAATTCAATTCGTGAGACCGAGCAGGCAATCGTCAATCTCCTCCGGCTCGACTACGAGACGTTTGTCAACAGTTCCTTTCTGCTGCAGGGGAAAGCCGATTCCTTCACCATCAGCCCCCCTAGCAAGCGGAAGGAACTGCTCGGCGAGATCCTCGGCCTCACGCACTACGATGAGCTTGAGCAGCGTGCCAAGGACGCAGCGCACGCGCGGAGAGATGAGGTAGACCGCCTCGATCACCGAATTGCCGATATCGACAACGAACTTGCCCGGGAGCCCGACTACTTCCAGGGCCGCGACCAAGCGCAAGCCGAGGCCGCGCAGCTGCACGCCGAGGTCGAGCGCTTGAATGAGGAAGTTCTGCGCCTGCAGCAGCTGCGTCAGGTGCTCGCTGCGGCGCCGCAGCGCATCGCCGAACTCGAACGCGAGATCCAAGAAGAGACCCATCACCAGGCAGCTCGAGAACGCCAATTGAGGGAACTGCAAGCGCGGATCCGAGGTGCCGAGGAGCTGTTTGAGCAGCGAGGGGAGATTGAGGAGGGCTATGCGCGTTATCTCGCGGCCCAGCAGGTCATCGCAGACCAAGGCGCGAGAGCAGCGCACCTCACAGCGCTGCAACAGCGGCGCCATCAGCTTGAGAGCACAATCCAGCAGGAAAGGGCGCGCCTCGAGCAGCAGCGGGCACAGCTCGCTGGCAGAAGAGAGCAGCTGACTGCCCAGCTGGAAGACCTTGACGCGCTCGATAAAGAAATTGCCCGCCTTGAAGGACGAGTCCAAGAGGCGAACGAACGTCAGGCTGTGCTCCCCCAGCGAAGGCAGCAGGTGCAGGAGCTTGCCGAGCGGGCGGGCCAGTATGCTGCCGAAAAGAGCCAGTTGCGCCAGCAGATGAACGACCTCAAGGCCCAGATCGAAGCGCTCCGCGCTATGGCGCGCTGCGTGACCTGCGGTCAGCCGGTGACGCCCGAGGCGCGCGACGAGCAGATCGGCCGTCTCGAAGCTGAGGGAAGGCAGCTCGGCGACCGCTACCGGTCGCTGACGGGCCAGATCGCGCAGCTGCGGGCGCAGCGGGAGGAGGAAGAGCGCGCCATCGCCAGCGACGAGGCCGAAATCCAGGCCATCCTCAGCGTCGATGGACCCCGGCTGGCCCAGCTGCAGGCGCGGCGGACTGCCGCAGCCAACGCCGCAGCGGAGATTGAGCGGCTGAACCCCCGCCTTGCCGCTCTCGAGAGGGTGCTTGCCGAAGGGGGCTATGCCGAGGAAGCGCGGGCCGCGCTTCACCAGGTAGAAGAGGAGATCCGTGCCGTGGCCTTCGACGCCGCGGCACTGCAGGCCGCCCGGGAGCAAGCCGCCGCCCTCCAGCCGTTCGTCCAGCGCCATGAGCAGCTCAGGCGTGCCGACGAGGAGTTCGGCTTCTGGCAAAACGAGGCCGCCGAGCGGCAGCGCGAGATCGCCGAAGCGGCACGCCGGATCGTCCAGCGGCAGGACGAACTGGAGCACTACCGCCAGCAGGCTGCGCAGCTTCCCCACCTTACACAGCAGCTGCAGACTGCCCAACAGAACCGCAATGAGCGCCTCCAGGCCCTCCATCAGGCGGAGGCTCGCAAGGCCTATTACGAGCAGCTGCTGCAGGCCTGCGAGCAGTTGCGCCTCCAGCGCGCTGACCTCGCGGCCAAGCGCGCCGAGGCGGCCCGCGAGCAGGGAATTTATGAGGAGCTGGCGCGCGCATTCGGCAAAGGCGGCGTTCAGGCAATGATCATCGGGGCGGCGCTGCCGGAGATCGAGAGAGACGCGAACGAGCTGCTGGCGCGGATGACTGACGGCCGCCTCTCCGTCTCGCTGGCCACCGAGCGCGAGACGCAGCAAGGCAGGACGGTGGAGACGCTGCTGATCCAGATCTCCGATGAATTCGGACTGCGGAACTACGAGTTGTTCTCAGGCGGCGAGGCGTTTCGGGTCAACTTCGCGCTGCGCATCGCGCTGGCGAAGCTGCTCGCTCGGCGCGCCGGCGCCCGGCTTGAGACCTTAGTCATCGACGAGGGGTTCGGCACGCAAGATGCGACCGGGCGGGACCGGATCCTCGAGGCGATCCGCTCCATTGATCGCGAGTTCGCCAAGATCATCGTCGTCACCCATATTGAGGAGCTGAAAGAGGCGTTTCCTACCCGGATCGAGGTGACGAAAGGCCCGGAGGGGTCGTCGTATACGGTCGTCCAGCGCTAGCTCACGCAGGGGGGGCGGCGTCGTTCTGCAGCGCGTTGCCGACCGCCTCCGGCGCGAAGCCGACGAGAATGTCACCGACGCGGAGCAGACTGTCGCCGCGCACGGGAAGCCGGGCGGCGCCTCGCTGCAGGAAGGCGAGGTAGGCATCGCGCGGGAGGCGGAGTTCGCGCACGCGCTTCCCCGCCCAGGGGGAGCCGTCGCGGATAGCAATGGTCAGCACGGGCAGGTGAGCGGATGCAGGCGCAGGCGAGACGTCGCGCTCGCTCTTCTCGCCTGGCAATCCAAGTCGCGCTAAGATCGCCGCCCGCCGCAGCACGCCGACCAACCGCATCGGGGCGCGCGGGTCGACAACCGGAACCGCTGCCACGCTTTCGACCCCGGGCTCTTCGAGCGCCTGGGCGATCGTCTGATACGGCGTCACCGTCGGGAATTCGTGGCGCGCCCAAGGGAGGATGCTTGCTTCTCCCCGCGCCGTGAGCAAGGCAACTTCGATCTCGTGGGGACCGCTCAGGCCGACCAGTCTGCCCTGCGCATCGACGATGGGGATCTCCTCGTTGCCGATACGACGAGCGGCGTCGGCGACTGTCGTCGTCGGGGCGAGGGTGGGGTAGGTCGTCTCCATCAAGTCGCGCACGAGGGTGGTGCTCAGCACGGGGGAGAGGGAGGAGGAAGAAGCGCTTTCGCGCTCTGGATCGAAGAGGCGGTAGATCGACCACGGCTCGGCATGGCGGGCGATCTCCGCCGCACCCCAGGCGACGGCGGCGAGGAAGACGACGAGGCCGGGGTCAGCGCCGAATTCGAGGCTGAGCATCGCGCAGGCAAACGGCGCCCGCACCACGGTGGCTAAGAGCACCATCCCGCCGACGAGCGCCAAAGTAGCGGCATCGCTGCCCGGCAGGAAAGGAAGAAGAAGCCCGGCCAGCCCGGCGCCGAGCGCTTCGCCGATCCCGACAATCGGACCGATAACCCCGCCGACGCCGCCGAGCCCGAGAGTCGCTGCCAGCGCGGCGGCTCGGCCAGCCGCCGTGAGAAGCCAGAGCGGCTCTGCCCCCGCCGCGAGCAGCGCCGGAGCGATCGGGGCGTTCCCCGCAAAAGCGGGGCTGAGAACGCTCAGCAGGCCAACAATCCCTCCGCCGATCATCGGCGTGATCGGCAGCAGTCCGCCGATGCGACGGTGCGCGGTGAGCAGCAGCCCGAGCAGGGAGGAGAGTGCAAGCCCGACGATGAGCGCCGCGACCGAAACAGCCGCAACGACAATCCAGCCCCCTGGCTCGGCGGGGCTTGCGCCGGCCGGCAGCGGCACCGCCACCCCGAGCAGCCGACCGAGTACGGCGCCGAGCCCGGCGGCAACGAGGAGGGCGACGAGGTCGCCGGCGGCAGGGCGTCCGGCGACGGTCTCGAGGGCGAACAGCAGCCCGGCAAAAGGGACCCCGAAGGCCGTGGAGATCCCGCCCGCCACCGCCGCTGCCGCCATCCCCCGCAGCGAGACCGTCCGCTGCCGGGCGAGCAGCCCGAGACGGCGGCCGAGGGCGGCGGCCAGCGCGATCACCGGCTCTTCGCGCCCCGCAACTCCGCCGAAGAGCACGGTCACTGCGGCGAGCCCAAACTGCCCCGCGGCGCGCGGAAGCTCGGCCGGGTGGCCGCTCAGCAGCTGGTGATAGCCGTTGCCCCACCAGCGGCGGCCGATCCCGACAAGCGCGCCGCCCACAATCGGGGGGAGCACAATCAGCAGCAGCACTCCGCTCTCAAAGCGCGCTGTCGCGACAAGACCCGCGAACCCGTTGAACGCTCCTAGGAGGAGGGCGGCGGCGACTGCAACGATTGCTCCGACGGCGAACCCGGAGACGACCGGGTGCATTGCGCCGAGCAGGGAGCTCGAGACGGCGGGGGGCGGGGTCTCGATCGCCTTCGTAGCAAGTGGTGGGGCAAGTTCAGCCGGCTCGACCGTCACGGGCCCCCTCTCGATCCACTCCTTGACCTGCAGCCTAGCGGACGGCCGCATTCTATCGGCGGGGTCGGAGAGCGTCAACGCGCGGCGGCGCGGTCACCGAGCGTAGTGGCTGGCCCGCGTAAAGAGGGCGCGGTCGAAGAGGGTCTCGGGAACAGGCTGACGAATCAATCCTTGGCTGCGCAGACGCTCGAGCGAGAGCTGCATAGCGGCGACCGCAGCATCGTCCATAACTGCTGCCCACATCTGGGGCCAGCGGCGCGCATAGTTGTGGGCGTTCGCTTGGGTCATGCGGAGATGGCGGGTCATCAACTGGGCGACCTCGGCCGGATGCTGGCGCCCCCAGCGGACGGCAAGGATGATGCCGGCGAGCGCTCGCGCCGCCTCGTCGGGATAGCCGTCGAGAAAGCCCCGGCGCATAGTCACCGTTGCCACTATCGGCGGGGCGTCGAGCTGCGTGGCGGCGCGCCACTCTGCTGGCAGGTCGCTGACGATGCGGTAGCGGCTCGGGTCAGGCAAGCCGGCAACAGTCAGCCCGCGCAGCACCACTGCATCCACCGCTCCGCTCTCGATCAGGATTACCAGCTGCGTTTCTGTCGCGACGTGGGTGCGGAGGTCGGCAGGACCGAACCCATAGCCGTGAGAGAGCACCGACCAGAACAGCAGGTCGCCGCTCGACCCCGGGCCCGGCGTGCCGACCAGCTTGCCGCGCAGGTCAGCGACGCTCTGGATTGTCGAGGTCAGCGGGACCATCACCTGTTCTTCAGCCAACTGCAGGCCAGCGACGACAACGACGTGGGTATCCTCCTCAAGCAGCTTCGCGGCGGAGAGGAGAGGCAGCGCAACGGCGACGTCGAGTTCGCTCGTCAGCAATGCGCGGCGCAGCCCTTCGGGCCCCGCATAGCGCTGGAAGACAACCGGCAGCCGCTGGCTGGCGAACAGCTGCCCCTCTTCGAGGACAAACCCGATCCCGGCTGGCAGACCGTTAGCGATATAGCCGACGCGAACGGTACGTCCGTACGGCTCAAGGGCAGGAGCGCGCTCCTGCCCGGCACGGTCGTTGCCCCCAAGACAGGCTGGCAGCAGCGCGGCGAGCAGGAGAAGGAGGGGGAGACAGTGACGCACTAGCGCCCAACGAACACCGGCTTCCGTCGCTCGCGGACGGCCGCCCGCCCTTCTGCGGCGTCTTCCGTCGCTTGGCTGATGGCGAGGTTCGAGGCCTCGTAGGGCAGGTGGTCGCGCAAGCTGCTGGTGACGGCGTGATAGATCGATCGCCGCGTCAGCCGGACGGCAATCGGAGGGCCGTCCGCGATCTTGCGGGCAAGCTCCATCGCTTTGGGCAGCAACTCGCTCTCCTCAACCACGTAGTTCGCGAGGCCGATCTCCCCTGCGCGCTCACCCGAAATTTCCTCGCCCGTCAGATACCATTCAAGGGCGCGCGGGAGGCCGAGCAAACGGGCGGCGAACCAGCTTGCGCCGACTTCGGGCGCAAGGCCGCGCGTGATGAACATCGGCAGCAATCGCGCGGTGCGCGCGATGACCCGCATATCCATCATCATCGCGAGGCACAGCCCCCCTCCGGCAGCCACGCCGTTCACAGCCGCAATTGTCGGCTTGTCGATCTCGTGCCAGGCAAGCGGCAAGCGGCCGCTGTAGCCGAGCGGGTCCATCGGCTGGCGATGAAACGGATTGTCGGCCGTCGGCCCCCGTGCCTCGGAGATATCGACCCCGCTGCAGAAGCCGCGTCCGGTTCCTGTCACCACGACAACCCGGACCGCCGGGTCGTCGCGCAACTGGTCGGGCAGGCGGAGAAGCTCGCGTCCCATCGCGGCGTTGAACGCATTCAGCTTCTCGGGGCGGTTGAGGCGAACGAGGGCGATACCATCTGCGACTTCGATGACAAGGTGCTGGTATGCTTGGTAGTCCATGTTCTCCTCATTACTGTCTGGAGGGGCAGTATGGCTCAGCGGGAGCGCGCGCTCAAGATGGTGAGGGGGGAGTGCTCTCGATAATGTTGATCATCAGCCCGTCAGGGTCGCGCACCGCAAACTCGCGCACTCGCCGGCCCTGCACCTGAAATTCCGCTGGGTGGTTGACAAACTGCACTCCCGCTGCCTCCAGCCGCTCCACCAGTTCGCTAAACCGGTCGGATTGGAGGGCGAGAAACGGCTCGCCAAGCCGAACTGCCGCGGGCTCGATCGGGGGCGCAAGCCCCGCAGCGTCCTGCAGCTCCATCAGCCCGATCATCCCGACCGTCCCCTCGTCCGCGCGGAGCACGACCATCCGCGCCGCTCGGCAGGGCACATTGAGGATGCGGCCTCCGGCACCGGCCGAGACGACGTCGTCGAAAAAGACGGTGAAGCCGAGCAGGTCGCGATAAAACCGCAGCGAAGCCTCCATGTCGCGGACGATCACGTTGGCTCGCCGAACGGGGCCGGTCAGCGCCATTCCGCACCTCCTGCATTCGCGCTGGGGCGAGGGTAGCAGCGAGAGCCGCCCGCGGGTTACCGCGCGTGGGACGCTTTGGCGGCACGCCAAAGGGCGCGGAGCTCATCCGGAGCGTACTCCTCAAGCATTCGCCCTTCTTGGCGGGCCAGTTCTTCCATTGCGGCAAAGCGCCGGCGGAAGCGGTCGGCGGCGCTGCGCAGCACCTCTTCCGCGTCGTAGCCGTACCAGCGGGCAAGCTGCGCTGTCATCCAGAGCACATCGCCGAGCTCGCGGAAGCGGTCGTCTGCGCTTGCGGCCGCGCGCAGCTCGGCAAGCTCCTCATCGAACTGCGCCCACACCCCTTCAATCGTCTCCCAGGTGAACCCTGCCTTTGCGGCGCGCAGCTGAAGGGCATTCGCGAGGGAGAGCGCGGGCATGCTTCGCGGCACGCCATCCAAGCGCGAGCCGGCGTCTGCCCGCTCAGCAGCCTTGATCTTCTCCCAATTCGCTTCGACTTGGTCGGCCGTTGTCGCAGCGACGTCGCCGAACACATGCGGATGACGGCGGATCAATTTCGCGGTGATCCAGCGGTAGACATCGCGGATGGTGAACGCCGCCGTCTCCTCGGCGATGGCGGCGTTGAGGTAGACCTGCAGCAGGACATCTCCCAGCTCGTGACCGTAAGCGACAAGGTCCCCGCTGTCGAGGGCGTCCACTGCCTCGAACGTCTCTTCGATCAGATAGCGGCGCAGGGACTGATGCGTTTGCTCGCGGTCCCACGGACAGTCGCGCCGCAGCCGATGGACCACCTCATCAAAGGTACGCTCGCTGCCGATGCCGGCGAGGACCGGGATCGGAGGAAGATAGAGACATGTCAGATGGTCGATCGCGTCGTTCCGGTCGATGGCATAGAGGGGCAGCCACTCGACGCGCTCCTCCTCAAGACCGGCATGGAAGACGAGCGCGACCTGATGCTCGTCTGGATAGCGCTCCAGCAGCGCGAGTTTCACGAGCCCAGCGCGCCGCCGGTCGTACAGCTGGCCGACAATCGCGGGGCGGAAGGGATCAAGGTCGGGCTGAAAAGCATCAACGATCTGCAGCCCGGCAGCGAAGGGATCAAGCCCCACCGCCGTGAGCACGGGTTCGACGAAGCTCATCCCCGCAATGATGCGAACCTGCTGCCCGACTGCGCTCGCCCGCTCCTGCAGCAGGCGGACCGACCTCTCGGCGACGAGAGGATGGCCAGGAACAGCGTAAATCACCTCGCCGCGCTCCGCCGCGGTGAGCAGCCGCGTGACGATGGTTTCGTACAGCGCCTCAAACGACTCTGCCCGGTCATAGTCGTCGTCGAACGTCTCAACTTCGACGGCAGGGGGGATGATCGCAACGGCAGGGTGCCGGCGGGTCCGCAGGTAGACCCGCTTTGCGCTCGTCAGGATCGCGGCTGCCTGCCGAGTGACGAACTCGGGGCCGCCGGGTCCAAGTCCGACCACCGTAATCATGCGTCGCGATTATCGAACTGCAGCGGAAAGATGCGCAAGAAGTCGCTCTTATCAGGAGATACAATTGAGAGGAAAAGAGAGAGTTCTTTTTAGGATTCTGGCGCGCTGAACGGACCAACTGCTCTTTCGTCAGGCCACGTTGCAGGTCTTGTCCTCGCTGCGGGGGAGTCGCGGCGGATGGGCCGCCCGAAGGCGCTGCTGCCCGTCGGCAATGAGTTCTTCGTCCAGCGGGTTCGGCGGGTTCTGCTCGATGCCGCGCTCCATCCAGTGCTGGTCGTTCTTGGCCACGAGGCGGAGGCGATCGCCCAAGCAGCGGGGCTGCCCCCTGAGAGCATCGTGCTGAACCCCGACTATCCCGCTGGGATGCTGTCGTCGGTGATTGCTGGCATTCGCGCCTTGGAGCCGACTGATGCCGAAGCGCTCGTGCTGGCGCTCGTGGACGGTCCTGATATTTCGACCTTAGTCGTTCGGCGGCTGGTCGAGCGCTACTGGGCGACGCGCGCCCCGATTGTCGAGCCGGTCTATGCCGGCAAGCACGGTCATCCTGTCCTCATCGCGCGAACGCTGTGGCCGGAAATTCTGGCGGCAAACCCGGCCATCGGGGCGAAGGAGGTGATCCGCCGCCATCGTGCTGAGGCCGCGCACGTTGAATGGGAGGACTCGAGCGTGCTCACCGACTTGGACACGCCGGCGGACTACGAGGCGTGGGCGGCGAGCCGACAATGAGCGCGTTGACCCGGCGGATCCTAGAGGCGATCGATCGCGGCGAGACAATTGCGGTCGTCAGTCTCCTCGAATCTGAGGCGGTGCCTCCGGCTCGGCTCGGTTCTCGCCTTGTCGTCCCCGAGCAGGGCACCGTTGTCGGCGGCTTCGGCGATGCGGCGCTTGATGAGGCAGCGGTTGCGAGCGCGCGCGAGGTAATCACCGCTGGCGTGGGGGGGCAGCGCCGGATCGTTGACGCGGCCGGCCGCTCATCGCGGCTCTATATTGAATTGATTGAATCGCCGCCGTGGCTCGTTGTGGTCGGCGCGGGCCATGTTGCCAAGCCGACAGCGGCGCTCGGCAAGATGGTCGGCTTTCGCGTCACCGTTCTTGACGACCGCCCCGACTTTGCGAACTGGGAGCGCTTTCCTGAGGCCGACGAGGTGATCGCCGATGATTTTCGGCTCACCCTCGAGCGGCTCGTTCCGCTGATGCATCGCCAAACCTATGTCGTGCTTGTGACGCGCGGCCACCGCCAAGACGAAATGGTGCTGCGTCAGGTGATCGGGTCGCGTGCCGGCTACATCGGCATGATCGGAAGTCGGCGGCGCGCCCGTCTTGTCCTAGAAACGCTGCTTGCCGAGGGGTTTCCCGAAGAGCGGGTGCGTCAGGTGCGCTCCCCGATCGGGCTCGACATCCGGGCAGAGACGCCCGAAGAGATCGCGGTCAGTATTATTGGAGAGATCATCTCAGTGCGGCGCGGAGGCACCGCTCGAACGCTCAGCGGTCGGCCGGTTCTGCGCCAGACGACGCGGAGCCACGATGGACCGGGAGATTTACGCCGCGATTGAAGAAGCCCACGCCCGGGGCGAGCTTGTCGTGCTGGCAACGATCGTCGGAACGAAGGGGTCAACGCCGCGCAAAGCCGGCTCGAAGATGCTGGTCTACCCGGATGGAAAAATCCGCGGCACGATCGGCGGCGGATGTGGCGAGAATGACGTCTGGCTCGCTGCGCAAGAGGTGGCGAAGACCGGCATTCCGCGCATCGTGCGCGTCGACCTGACCGATGACTACGCCGTCGAGGCCGGCATGGTGTGCGGCGGGGTCATGGATGTGCTGGTTGAGCCCCTGCCCCCCGATGCTGACCCGGCTGGTTGACGTTCGCTTCGTCCGCTACGACGGAGTGGTCAAGCGGCAGGTCGTGGCCTCCCTGCTCGGCGAGTGCGGCGGCGAGATCCGCCTCGCGGTCCCGTTTGGCAGTCGCTTTCACACCCTGCGCGGACCGTGGACCCCGCCGACGGCTGCCATCTACCACTTCTGGCGGGAAGGCTGGCACAACGTCTGCACGATCGTCTCGGCGAAGACGCGGCGTCCTGCTTTCCTCTACTGCGATATCCACGCCCCACCCGACTTCGACGAGGAGCGGCTCACTGTCATTGACCTCGATCTCGATGTGATTGTCTACCCGGACCGCTCCTTCCGGATCCAGGACGAAGAGGAATTTGCGGCAAACAGCATCGCGCTCGGCTATCCAGAAGCGTTCGTGAGAGGAGCGCGCGCTGCGCTCGCCTCGCTGACTGAGAGCCTCCGAGCGGGGCGCGGCCTGTTTACGACAGACCGCTTTTTCTCTCTCGCTCCCGACGAAGCAGCCGCCCTCGGGCTCGACCTGCCGCCTCCTGTTGCTGAGGAGAGAGCGCGAGAGAAGTTCGGTCCGACGCGAGCGTCGGACTGAAACATCTTGGGCTGCAATCGCCTATTATGGTAGGCCGAAAACGCGGGTCGCCGTTGCCTGGGAGGAAAAGACGATGGCGAGCAGTCAGACGCCAGTGCGCCGACGGCGGATCTTTGGCCTTGGCGTGGGCCAGGTCCTCGTGCTCCTCATCGCGTTGGTGGTGGCCGCCGCGGGCGGCTATTTCGGCTACCAACGCCTCTTCGTGCCCGAAACTGCCGCCGCTGCCCGCGTGCAGACTCAGCCGGTCCGGCGAGGCAATCTAGCGGCGACGGTCAACTCGACCGGCACCGTCCAAGCGGTCAACACGGCGCGGCTTGCCTTCCGCGGCGGCGGCACCCTCGCTGAAGTTCTCGTGAAGGTGGGAGACCCAGTAACAGCCGGGCAGCCGCTCGCTCGTCTTGACACCAAGGAGCTTGAGATCTCGCTCCGGCAGGCACAGGCGAACCTCTCCTCGGCGCAGGCTCGGTTGGCGCAAACGCTCGCGGGCGCGACGGAGAGCGAGATCCAGTCGGCGGTCGCTGCTGTTGCCAGCGCTCAGGCGCAGCTCGTTCGCGCAAGGAACGACTATGAAAAACTGGTCGCCGGCCCCACCCCAGCCGAGATCCAGCAGGCGGCCGCAGCGCTCGAAAAGGCGCGCAACGCCCTCCAGTCGGCGCAAAGTGATTACGACCGGATCGCGTGGCGCGGCGATGCGGGGGCGACCCCGCAGGCCGTGGCGCTCGCCAACGCGACCGCAGACTATCAGACAGCGCTCGCAAACTACAACGCGAAGATTGCGCCGCCGAACCCGAATGATCTCGAGGCAGCACGCCAAGCCGTCGCAAGCGCGGAGCGGAATGTCGAGTCCGCGAACGCGCGCCTTGCGCAGCTCCGCGCCGGGCCGCTCCCCAGCGATGTGGCCGCTGCCCGCGCAGCGGTTGAGACCGCGGCCGCGCAAGTGGCAAGCGCGCAATTGAACCTTGAGCGAGCGACGCTGACTGCTCCCTTCAACGGCGTGGTTCAGGCAGTCACTGCTTCGCCGGGCGAGGTGGTTTCGGGCGCGTTCATCACCTTGGTCGACCCGAACACCCTCCGCCTCGATGTCAATGTCGATGAAAACGATGTTGCGCGCGTCGAACTGAACCAAGTGGCGACGGTCACGCTCGACGCGCTCCCTGGCCGCACCTTCCGTGGGCGGGTCGTCGCGATTGCGCCGACCGCGACGGTGGCCCAGGGGGTTGCCTCCTACCTCGTTTCAGTGGCGATCGACCAGCCGCAGGGCATCAAGCCCGGAATGACGGCGAGTGTGCAGATCGTCGTCGAGGAGCGAGCGAACGTTCTCCTTGCTCCGGCGCGTGCGGTTAGAACGCAGGGGCGTCAGCGCTTTGTCGAGGTGTTGACGCCAAGCGGGCAGATCGAAACGCGGGCGGTGACGATCGGGCTGAGCAACGACCAGCAGGTCGAGATCACCAACGGCGTGCGGGAAGGGGAGCTGCTCGTTCTCGCGACCACCACCACCCGTCCCGGCGTTACAACGGGGCCGGGCGGCGTGCCCGGCTTTCCTGGCGTTCCGATTCCCCGCTAAACTCCCGGCGTCCCCGAGGCAACCCCTTTCACGAGGACGGCGCATGGTTCGCTTCGTTCGCCGCCGTTCGGCTTGCTTGGCTGCGGCGGTTCTCTTTGCGATCTCCCCAGCACTCACGCTTCCGGCGCAGTCGTCGACGCCGGCGCTGCTGCTAACCAAGCATCCGGCCCCGGTGCTGGCCGAACCCGGCTACCCGATCGACATTTTCACCGATGACTTCTCCACGCCGACTCTCGACCCGGGGTGGTATTTCATCCGTCAGGATGCTGACCACTGGCGCACCGGCCCCCCCGAGGAAGCGTTTCAGATCATCACTCAGCAGGGCGATATCTATGGAGCTGGAGCAACGGCGCGCAATATCACCCTGCGCGGGGCGCCGGAAGACTGGGAGATCCGAACGAAACTGACCTTCGACCCTCTGCTTCCGACCCAGCAGGCGGGGCTGATCTTCTACGAAAGCGACATCAGCTACGTGAAACTGGTGCGGATTGCGCTCCCGCCGCAGTTTCCCGGACAGGGCTTTCACCGCGTCGTGATGCTCTATCACCTGAACGATGAGACCAAAGCGGTCGGCGAGCTGAATGTGCCCGACACGACGCTCTATCTGCGGATGCGGCGCGTCGGCGGCCGGGTTGACGGCTGGTGGTCAGCCGACGGTGTCAACTGGATCGCTGTCGCCACGATGCTCGAGGTGTTTGTTCGAGGCAGCGTCGGCCTGTTTGCCGTCAACGGCAATGACAACGTCGGGACGGGGCCGACTGCCCGCTATCACTGGTTTCAGCTGTACACCATCGTCGGCATTGGCTACGACACCCTCGGCGTTGCGACGCCCAGCGTCATCAAGGATGGCGCAACGTACAAAATGTGGTTCACTGGGCTCGGAGACAATCCGCCCGCGACGGCCCAAGCAATCGGCTATGCCGAGTCGCCCGACGGCATCCGCTGGACCCGGCCGTTCACCGCTCCGGTTTTCGTTGGGCAGGGGCCGCCCAGCAATGACCGATTTGTGATCGAGCCGACGGTGCTGAAAGAGGGGCCGCTCTACCACATGTGGTATTTCGGCTACTCCGTGGTGCAGGGGCGGCGGCTGGGAGATGTCTACTACGCCACCTCGAGCGACGGCATCAATTGGCGGCGGGAAAACCGGACCCGAGAAGGGGTCGTCCTCCCCGTGCTTGCTGTCGGCACGCCCGGGACCTGGGATGACCTCGAAGTGCGGCCGGGGCGCGTGATCCGCGAAGGGGCGACATTGGTGATGTATTACACTGGGCGCTCGCAGCGCGGCGGTATCGGCATTGGTCGGGCCACTTCCACCGATGGGCGGATCTGGACGAAAAGCCCCGGCCCCCTGATCCCAAATGCGTCCAATCCTCGGAGCGTTACGCGCGTCGGCACGACCCTGACGATGCTCTACAGCCAAGGGGGGCGCATCCTTGCCTCAACCTCGACCGACGGCCTGACTTGGTCGCCGGGAGTTCCCGTGCTCGGGCCCGGTCCGCGTGGAGCATGGGACGCTGAGGCGCTGGCGGATGCGTGGGGGATCATCGACGACGGCGTGCTGAAAGTGTGGTATAGCGCCGGCACGATCGGCCGGGTCGGCTACGCCCAAGCGACGAGCGGCCTCATCTCGCAGACGTTTCTCCCGTTTGCATGGCTTGAACGGCGAGGGCTGCTCGCCACCTCTCCCTGAACGGCGGAGCGCGCTCGTCGCCTGCTGGCGAGGGGAAGGGAGCTGCTCTCGCGCGAGCGGCCCTGTGCTTGGCATCTTGCAGCGTCCTGCTGCTCCGCGAACCAGCCTCTCCGCCGCGGTGCCTGCGGACCAGCAGCGCGAGGGGACGATAGCGGAGGCGCGCCTGAGCAAGGGGCACGCCAGCGAGGGCACTCGGCTACCATTGCGACGTGACGTTCTCGTTTACCGTCCTTGCGACTGACGGCGCTGCCCGGCGGGGGCGGCTGGTCACGGCTCGGGCGACGGTAGAGACGCCGGCGTTCATGCCGGTGGGCACGCTCGCAACGGTGAAAACCCTCCGTCCCGAGCAGGTAGCTGCACTTGGCTACCGCCTCATCTTGGCGAACACCTATCACCTCCATCTGCAGCCGGGAGAAGCGATCGTGGCGCGGCTCGGGGGAGTGCAGCAGATGATGGGGTGGCCCGGGGCGATCCTCACGGATTCCGGCGGCTATCAGGTGTTCAGCCTCTCCGCCCTGCGGGAGGTTGATGATGACGGCGTCACGTTCAGCACCCCCCGTGGTCCGCGCCGCCTGACGCCCGAACTGGCAATGGCGATCCAGCAGACGCTCGGCTCCGACATCGCGATGGTGCTCGATGACGTGCCGCCGATGGACGCGTCGCCTGAGGCGCAGCGCAGCGCCATGGAGCGCACCCACCGCTGGGCGCTGCGCTCGCTGGCGATCCCGCAACGGCCCGATCAGGCGCGGTTCGCGATCGTGCAAGGCGGCGCAAACCCGGAGTGGCGGCGCGAATCGGCGGCATTCTTGGCGGCCTATCCCTTCGACGGCTTCGGCATCGGCGGGCTCTCGCTCGGAGAAGCCAAGCCGCTCACCTGGACCCTGACTGCAGCTGCCTGCTCGGCGCTGCCGCCGGACCGTCCGCGCTACCTGATGGGCGTCGGCGCGCCGGACGATCTGATCCGCGGGGTCGCGCTTGGGGTCGACCTCTTCGACAGTGTCCTGCCGACGCGGCTCGCGCGTCACGGCGCCGTCTTTACCCGCTTCGGTCAGCTGTCGCTCAAAGGAAGCCGGCTCGCTGCCGACCCGCGGCCGATCGACGAAGGATGCGATTGTCTCGCCTGCCAACGCTATTCGCGAGGCTGGCTGCGGCATCTGCTCATGATCGGGGAGCCGCTCGGGATGCGGTTGGCGACTGTGCATAATCTGCGGTTTCTCTCGACCCTCATGCATGACCTGCGCCGCGCGATTGAGGAAGGACGTCTCGCGGCGTTCGCCGCCAGCTATCCCTATGGATCGGTTCGAAGAGGCGATCTTCCCGCGGCGTGAACTGTTTGGCCGAGCGCTGCTCCGGCTGGTCAACTTGGCTGACCAACGGGGAGTGTCGCTTCGGGTGGATGAATTCCGCGCGGTGTTGCCTCTTGGCGAGAGCGAACTCTCCTATGAGCTCCAGCTGTTTGGCCGGACGGTCGTGCGGCGCATTGAGCGGGGCCGCGTCGTTGCGCGGTTCGAAACCTACGACTTCGAGCAGGGGCTCGATCTGTTCGAGCGCGCCGTCGAGGAGGCAGAGGGGTGAGCGCGTCAGAGCGGCCGACGAACTCGGCAGGCGATCCTCATCTGCTGGGGCGGGGGAGCGTGAAGCCGAGAACGCCGGCGCTTCTCCTGCCTGCCCCTTGGGGGGCTGCGCGGGGACTGCTGCCCTCGGAGCTGGAGAGGGCCGGCGTCGCCGGGCTAGTGGTCGGCGCGGTCGAATTGGCGCTCCGTCCTGGGCTCGACACAATAGCAGCGCTCGGCGGTCTCTCTCGCCTCGTGGGGGGGCTCCCGACTGTCGGCGAGCCGGGCGTCGGCGCGGTGCTGGGGGAGGGCGGACTGCCGCCGGCGCGGATTGTCGGCGTCGGTGATGCGCTGCGCTACCGCAATGGGCTCGACGGCGCGACCGGAGAGCTGACCCCGGAGTGGTCGGTCGCGACGCAGCAGCAGCTTGGCGTCACCGTTGTTGTTGCGCCTGCTCTGCCGGAGCGGCTGGTGGTGAACGGACGAGAACAGCGTCTTCCCAGCGCGCTCGCCGAGCAGTGGCTGCGTCGCGGGGCCGCGGCGGGCGCCCGCGCAGCACTTGCCCTCATTCCTCCCGGCTCGCCGGCGTTTCAGCGGCGCTTGCTCGAAACAGCAGTTCGCGAGCAATTTAGCGGCGTCGCCGTCATCGGGGCGATCGATCGAACCGGGTGGCCGCGCGAGTGGAGTTGGCTGGCCGTCGGCCTGCAGACCGTGCGCGATCTCGATGCTGCGGCTGCTCTCGGCTACGACGCGGTCGTTCCGCTCTTCCCGACGGCGTTGGCGCGCGCGGGGAAGGCGATAGTGGCGGATGAGGTCGTGTCCGTGGCGGACTTCCCAGAGGCGGCCGCGCCGCTCGATCCGGTCTGCGATTGCCCGGCTTGCCGCTTTGCGCTCGGCTACCTCGCTCATCTCGTCAGCGCGAAAGAGCTTCTCGGAGAGACCCTGCTTCTGCTGCACAACGTTCGCGCTGTCGCCCGGCGTCTTGGCTGTCTTGATCCAGGCGGCGAGTGATTGGTAGGCTGGAATGTGTCGCGCTGCATCTCCTCTCGAGCGTTCACGACTAGGGGGGAGGCCGACAGGCAAGCGGAGGCGAAGGAGTTCCCGTGAACCGTGAGGATGCGCCCCAGCGAGCGGGGGACGTGCTGGTAGCGGCGCGCGAGCAGGGCGTGCGCTACGTCAACCTGCAGTTCATCGACATCCTCGGCATAGCCAAAAGCGTCACCATCCCCGTCGAACGGCTTGGCGAGGCAGTCGAACACGGCAAGTGGTTTGACGGCTCGGCAATTGAAGGCTTCGCGCGGACGGCAGAGTCGGACATGTACCTGCTGCCGGACCTCACGACCTTCGCGGTGCTGCCGTGGGAGAAGGGCGAAGACGCGACGGCGCGGGTGTTCTGCTGGATCTACAACCCGAATGGGGAGCCGTTCCCCGGCGACCCGCGCGCGGCCTTGAAGCGGGTGCTGGATGAAGCGCGGGCGATGGGCTTTCGGTATCAGGTCGGCCCCGAGTTGGAATTCTTTCTTTTCAACCGTCATGGAGGCGCCATCAGCCCTCTTCCTCACGACCGGGCGAGTTACTTCGACTATTCCGCCGACCAAGCTGCTCACGTGCGGCGGGAGATGATCGACGCGCTCCAAGCGATGGGCGTTGTCGTCGAGTCGGCGCATCACGAGGTGGCGGCAGGGCAGCACGAGATTGACCTCCGCTATGCCGATGCCCTCCAGACGGCTGACAATGTGGTGACGGTGAAATACACCCTGAAAGCAGTCGCACAGGCGCACGGTCTCTACGCCACCTTTCTCCCGAAGCCGCTTTATGGCGTGAGCGGGTCGGGCATGCACTGTCACCAGAGCTTGGCCGACCTTCAGGGGCGGAACCTGTTTGCCGATCCAGCCGATGAGTACGGCTTGTCGGAGATCGCGCGCTCGTTCATTGCCGGCCAGTTAGCGCATGCGCGGGGGATGTGCGCCGTGCTGTCGCCGCTCGTGAACAGCTATAAACGGCTGGTTGCCGGCTATGAAGCGCCGGTGTACATCTCGTGGGCGCGCGTCAACCGCTCGGCGCTGATCCGGGTGCCGAAGGTCAGCCCGGGACGGGAAGACTCGACGCGCCTCGAGCTCCGCTGTCCCGACCCGACCTGCAATCCGTACCTCGCCTTCGCGGTCATGCTGAAGGCCGGGCTTGATGGCATCCGCCGCGAGCTCCCGCTCCCGGACCCGATAGAAGAGAACATCTTCCAGTTTGATGAAGCAGAGCTCCGAAGACGCAATATTGGCATCCTTCCGAGCACACTTGGTGAAGCGATCGCGGCGCTTCTTGACGATCCGGTTGTCCAAGATGCGCTCGGAGATCATATTCTCGAGCGCTTCGTTGAAGCGAAACGCCTAGAGTGGGACTCGTTCCGAACCTATGTCACGCAATGGGAGCTAGATCGCTATCTTGAAGTCTACTAGGTTGTTCTTGCTGCTGACCGGCACCCTTGCTACACTTTGAGTACCCCGGATCTCGGGGAGGGAACATGAAGAACCTCACTCCGCAATCGGTCGTTGCCGAGCTCGATAAGTACATCGTGGGGCAGACCGAAGCAAAGCGCGCGCTGGCGATCGCGCTCCGCAACCGCTATCGCCGCCAGCAACTCCCCCCGGAGATCGCTCGCGAAATCGCTCCCAAGAACCTGCTGCTGATCGGCCCCACCGGCGTGGGCAAGACCGAGCTTGCCCGGCGCGTGGCCGCTCTTGCCGACGCGCCGTTCGTCAAGGTAGAGGCGACGAAATTTACCGAGGTCGGCTACGTCGGCAGGGATGTCGATTCGATCGTCCACGACCTCGTGGAGGCGAGCGTCCAGCTTGTCCACGAGGAGAAGCTGAAAGAGGTCGAAAAGCGCGCCGAGATCCAAGCGACCGAGAAAATCTTGAACTATCTCGTTCAACAGCTGCCCGTCGCGTCGCGCAAAGTGGCGGCGAAGCGAGGCAGAAGCAACGCTCAGGCATCGGCTGACGTTTCCGAGAACGCGACCGCGGCGCTGCGGCCGCGCCCGATTACGCGCGCGGATAAAGCGCGCCTCCGGCGTGAGCGCGACCGGCTGCGGAAGCTGCTCCAGAACAAGCAGCTGGAGGATCACATCATCGAGATCGAGGTCGGCGGCGACGTCGACCGGTTCGAGTCGATGCTCCAGCATGGCGGCGCAAGCGCGGAAGAGATGAGCGACGCCTACAGCGACTACCTTGAGGCGTACCACGGCGTTGGGGGCACGCGGCGTCGCTCGCGGCGGGTCTCCGTCAAAGAAGCGCGGCGCATTCTCACCCGCGAAGAGGCGACCAAGCTGATCGACATGGACCATGTCATCGAAACGGCGGTCCAGCGTGCCGAGGCGAGCGGCGTGGTCTTTATCGACGAGATCGATAAGATCGCGGGGCCAAGGCATGAGGTCGGGTCTGATGTCTCGGGCGAGGGTGTGCAGCGCGACCTCTTGCCGATCGTAGAAGGCACGACGGTCCAGACGCGCTACGGCCCGATCAAGACCGACCATGTGCTCTTCATTGCCGCCGGCTCGTTCTATCACTCCAAGCCGTCGGACCTTATCCCCGAGCTGCAAGGCCGCTTTCCGCTTCGGGTCGAGCTGAAAAGCCTGACCGAAGAAGACTTCCGCCGCATTCTCACTGAGCCGGAAAACGCCCTCACCAAGCAGTACATCGCGCTGCTTGCCACCGAAGGGGTCACCCTCACCTTTGGCGACGACGCCATCGCGGAGATCGCCCGGATCGCCGTCTTGATGAACGAACGGATGGAGAACATCGGCGCGCGCCGCCTCCACACGATCATGGAGCGGGTGCTGGAAGACATCTCTTTCAGCGCCTCGGAGCGCGCCGGAGAGACCATCCACATCGACGCCGAGTTTGTCCGGGCGCGGATGGCCGACCTGATCAAAGACCACGATCTCAGTCGCTATATCCTGTAGCCTCCCCCACGACGGCGTATCCAGAGAGCGGCTGAGGGAGCAATGGCAAACGAGACTTTTCTCCTTGTCGTGGTCGCGAGCGACGGGCGCGAAGAGCGAAAACAGCTTGCCGCCCGCACGACCGTCATCGGCCGCGACCCTGAGTGCCACATTCACCTCCACGACATCACCGTCTCACGTCGGCATGCCGCGATTGAGGCAGAGAACGGGCGATTTCACCTCATCGACCTCGGCAGCGCCAACGGCACGATCCTGAACGGCCGCCCGCTCGCGCCTCGAACCCCCGTGGAGCTGCGCGAAGGCGATGAGGTCGCGATTGGCTCCTATCGGCTGACACTGCGGCGAGCGGGGGTGGCCGGGCAGGCAGCTCCCTCGCCTGCGGCTGTCGTGGCAGCCGTTCCCCCCTCTCCTCCTGCGGCGTCCCCTCCCCGCGCCGGAGGGATGCCGCCGAGCCCTCCTCCTCCCTCAGCTGGCCGGGAGGCGCCTGCTGTCGCCCGCGAAATGACAAGCCTCGGGGTCGGCTATCAGCCACCCCGTTTGATCGTCCTCGCCCACGGAAGCTCGCGTGAGTATCCGATCCCGCCGACGGGGCTCACGATCGGCCGCGACCCCGCGAACGCCGTCACGATCGATGACCCGCAAGTCAGCCGACGTCATGCAGAAATCCGCCATGTCCCCGGCGGCTACGAAATCGTCGACCTTGGGAGCACCTACGGTATCTTTCAGAATGGCCAGCGCGTCGGCCGTAAGCTGCTTGTCGATAACGACGCGCTGCAGATTAGCGACGGGGTCCGGCTTGTCTATCGCGCCGGCGCTGCCCTTCCCCCCCCGCCCAGCCCGGCAACGATCCAGATCGAGTTTGGGAGCCGCGAGGTCATTACCATCGGGCGCGACCCGAGCAACGATATCCCGCTCAACCATCCGCAGGTCTCGCGCTTCCATGCGCGGCTGACGCGCCGCGGCGCTGAGGTGCTGCTGACCGACCTCGGCTCGACCAACGGCACCTTTGTCAACGGCCAGCTGATCGCGACCGTTCCGCTCCGGGAGAGCGACCATTTCCAGATCGGGCCCTACGAGTTCACCGTCAGCGGCGGGCTGGTGGCGGCGGTCTCGAACGAAGGCAACATCCGGGTCGATGCGGTCAACATCAGCCGGACAGTGCGCGGCAACAAGGTCATCCTCCAGCCGCTTTCGCTCAGCTTCAAGCCGCGGGAATTAGTGGCGATTGTCGGGGCGTCGGGCTCGGGCAAGACGACCCTCCTCAACGCTCTGTCCGGCTTCCGGCCGGCGACCCAAGGCCGCGTCCTCTACAACGGGCAGGACCTGTATCGTCGTTTCGAGGTGTTTCGCAACTCGATCGGCTTCGTCCCCCAGGACGATATCATTCACCGCGAGCTTCCCGTCATCGAAACCTTGCGCTATGCGGCGCAGCTCCGCTTGCCGCGCGACACGACCGTTGCCGAACGGGAGCAGCGCATCGCCGAAGTGCTCGCCGACCTCGGCCTCGATGAGCAGCGGCACAACCGGGTGGATGAGCTCTCGGGCGGGCAGCGCAAGCGGGTCAGCATGGGGGTGGAACTGCTGACGCGGCCGAGCCTCTTTTTCCTCGATGAGCCGACCTCCGGTCTCGACCCGGCGACAGAGACGCGGATGATGCAGCTGTTGCGCCGCCTTGCCGATCAGGGCCGCACCATCCTGCTCATCACCCATGCGACCCAGAACATCAAGCTCTGTGACAAGGTCGTCTTCATGGCACGCGGCGGCTACCTCGCCTTCTTCGGCACGCCCGCCGAGGCGCTCGAATTTTTCGGCGTCCAAGAGTTCGCCGACATTTACGACATCATGCAGGGTGAGGAGACGCGAGGACTGATCGCCTCGCGCTACGCGGCGTCGCCCTACTACCACGAGCACCTCGGGTCGCTCAGCCGCGAGATCCAGGAGGCGGCAGGCCACGCCGCAGCGGCAGCGCGCCCCGAGTCACGAAAGAAAGGGATCTCAAGCCTCCGTCAGCTCTGGATCCTGACCGCGCGGACGATCGCTGTGACGCGGGCAAATCGTAAAGCGCTCGCGATTGTGCTCTTCCAAGCTCCAATTATCGCCTTGCTAGTGGCGATCGTCTTTCCTCGCTCAATTTTCAACGACCGTCCTGTCTATATTCCGCCCGAACGCGTGTTTGCCGCCGGTCTCCAGCCTGATCCCACCAAGCCGCTTCCAAACTGCGGTCTGACCCAGGCGCAAATCGATGAATTGCCGCAGCTGCTGCGCGACCCGAAGATGAAGGAAGGCTGCGGCAACGCGATGCGCGTGATGATGCTGCTGTTTTTCATCGTCCTCGTGTTTATCTGGTTCGGTACCTCAAACGCGTCGAAGGAGATCGTTAAAGAGCTGCCCATTTATAAACGAGAGCGCATGATCGGCGTGCGCGTCGTTCCTTATCTTTTCTCCAAGTTCATCCCCCTCCTCGGGATCGCGCTGATCCAGAATGTCGTCTTTCTCGCGATTATGATGGTGATCCTCCCGTTTCCCTTCACCGGACCCCAGATGTTTCTTCAGTTCTTCGCGATGCTCTACCTTGTCAGCACGGCAGCAATTCTGTTTGGGCTCTTTGTCTCGTCGCTCGTCAGCAGTGTCGACGAGTCGAACAGCATTGTGCCGATCCTGCTTATTCCGCAGGTCGTCTTTGCTGGGGCGGTCATTCCTCTCGCGAAGATGCCGGCCTTCACCCAGCCGATCGCAAACTTTGTGATTAGCCGGTGGGGCTGGGAGTCAGCCGGCAATATCTTCGGGGTGGTGAAGCTGGCGGAGAAGCAAGGAGGCCCGACCTACCAAATGCTCCTCGAACAGGAGTGGCTGCGCTCCTTTGAGATCAGCCTCCGCACTCACACGCTCGTTCTCCTCGCTTTTTGTCTCGTCTTCCTTCTTGCCTCCTATCTCGCGCTCCGGCGCAAAGACACTGTCTAGCTCAGCGGAGGGGGATCGGCACAGCGTCGGCGCCGCTCGCGAGCGCGAGACGCACGCCGCTCTCGGCACGATAGAGCCCGACCAGCAAGCGGGCGGTCCCGGCAGGAAGCACGACTGTCCGGATATCCTCGATCAGTTCGCCGGCCTCCCACAGATCGGTCGGCTGGCGATAGTTGGCAGGCGGCGAGTCGGCTTGGGCGAGCAGCCGGCCGGCGTCATCGACAGCATGAACGAAGACGGTATAGGCAGCGCTCGGTCGGGCTTCCGCGTGCCAGAGAAGACGGACTGTCCGCTGACACAATCCCTGCTCGCACTGCGGCGGACCGAGGTCGTAGCCCGCGAGCACAATCCCGTCATCGAAGCGCGCGTTGAGGGGCTGACGGGGCGGGGCGGGCGGCGTGGAGGCCGCCACCTTCACGCGACCGAAGATGACGTTGCCGTCCGGGGAGAGGCTGGGCAGCCGCGCCCCCGTTCGCCGGTCGTAGAGACCGACGGCGAGCCGATATTCGCCGGGCGGCGCGTCGCGCTGGACAGTAAGGTCGTAGCGGCCTACCACAATGTCGCCCGGCCGCCACTGGTAACTCGGGTAACGATTTTCATCGCCGATCCCCCAGCGCCGTCCCTCGCGGTCGATCAGATGGCTGAACCACGCCAGATCGGTCAAGCCTGCCGGCGTGATGACTACCTGCCACGTCAAGGTGAGCGGAAGCGTTCCCCCCGGTGCTGCCTGGGTCCCTTCGTGATGGGCGAGCAGGCGCGTTGGTCCGACGGGAGTTCCAGCTGGCGCTGACGAGGAGGCGAGCCGTTCCGCCAGCGCTCGCGTCTCCTCGGCGGTCAGCCGGTAGGCAGCGAAAGCGACAGTGCCGGCGGGTCCCGCTCGTTCGGCGACGCGCGAGCGCGGATCGAACCACGCGTCGAGCTGAGGAGGACGCGCCGACCACGGGAAGAGATAGAGGACATCCCGCTCCGCAGGCGCAGGCACAACGAACGACTGCCGCCCATCGAACCACCGGATATCGAAGGATCGCCGCAGCAGCAGGAGCGTGCTCGGGTGGTCGACGTATTCTGAGGAGATCATTACCATCGGGTCGCCCGGCACCTCATCGTTCAGAAAGCGGCCGATGGCGTTCATCTCGCTGTGAAGGCCGTAGTACACCTCAGGACGCGCCGCCCAGTTCACGAAGTAGTCGTGGTGCGCCAGAACGGCGGTGACGCCGAACCAGAGGCTGAGCGCGGCGGCGAGGGCGGCGCTGCCTATGGCGTTCGCTCGGGGCGCGCGGCGGAGAACCGAGCCGACGACCCAATCGAGGCCGATGGCGGGGAGAGCGAAGATAGCGGGGATCAGCCCCACCGCCCGTAAATAGTGCGGCGCGCTGGTTGAGAGAGCGGTGGGAAGGATCATCACCGCTATCCAGATGAGGAGCAAGCCGTAGGCAGGCCGGCGCGCCCGCAGCAGGGCAAGGAAGAGGCCGAAGTAGAAAAAGAGCGCGCCTGGGAGGTCGAAGACCGGCCGGTTTGCGATGTTCCGTCCCCAGAGATAATCCCCGCGCACGGAGAACATCCCGAGCGCGTCGATGACGTTGACCAACGGCGACTCGGGAGCAGCAGGGTCGCTCCCGCCGATCCCTGCCACCTGCTCGAAGCGCGAGAAGAAGATGGCCGGGTGGTTGACATAGTAAACGCCGAGCGGCGCGAAGATGAGCAGCGCCACGCCCCCGTAGACCAGCAAGCCGCGCCAGCAGGCGTGAAGCCACTCCCGCTGGACGAAGGCGAGGTAGGCAACAAAGGCGATGAGGATGAGCGGGACAGCGCGGTCGGCGAAATAGGTGTACTGCACGAGGCCGAAGAGCGCGCCGCCGACCGGCCACGCCCAGCGCCGACGTTCGGCGAGCCCGACCCAGAGAAAGAGCAGGGCGAGCGTAAGGACGAGAGGCAGCGTGATTGCGCGGAAGCTGTTGCGGCTGAGCACAAGATGCCAAAAGTTGATCGCGAGCCACGCGTCAGCGAAGAGCGCGACCCGCGGACCGAACAGCCGCCGGAACAGGAAATGACCGGCCACGATCGTTGCGAGGCCGACCGTGATCGAAACGGCGCGCATCGCGATCGGCTCGGGTCCCAGCACGGCCATGGCGAGAGCGCCGAGGTAGATGAAGAGCGGTTCGCGGCCGCCGTTGTTGCGCTCGAAATAGATCGGCCGGACTCCTCGCTCGAGCACCTCCCGCGCATCGAGCCCGTACATCGCCTCGTCGTGCGAAATTCCCGGAGGAACGGTGTCGATCTGCGTGATCCGGAGAAAAGCGGCGACAACGAGGATGAAAGCAAAGGCTGTCAGTTCGGCGCGAAGCGAGACGGCATGCCGCGCCGGGGCGGCAGTGGCGGGACTGGCTGACGTGCTCGTTTCAGGTGCCGGCGTGGGGTGAGACGTCACCGCTTAGATGGGGCGCTGACCCTGCCCTCTTGGGACGAGACGCGAGTCGACGATGATGCCTTCTTCGATCAGGCCGTTGAGCGCGCCGAGTTCCGTGCCCTCAGGAACGAGGATGATCACCCAATCGTCGAGCCCGAACTCCAAGCGAAGGCTGTCGTCCATCCCCTCCGGGCGATACGGCAGAACGTTCTCGGCGCCGAACTGGCGGCGCAGGTCATCGAGCGTTTGGCCCGGGGCAGGTTTGACCAGGATCTGGCCGGGTTCGAAACCGGTCGCTGGGCTTGGGTCTCGCGGCTGCGCATGGGACGGCTTCCGGGTTTGAACGGTCGGCCCGATCGGCCCGCCGCTCACGTAAGGAGAGACCCCGCAGCCGGTGACGAGCATTGCTGCGACCGACACCGCTAGCCACCTCCGCATCGTTCTCTCCTTCCGCCGAGCGCCTTTTGGACAATCCTACCTGCCAAGCGGAGGGAAGTCAATCAACGGCAGCCGACCGCAAGGCCTGAGCGATGGACGGCGTTTCGAGCTTTCCTAGAGTCGAGAGCGAGCAAGAGTGAAGGTGCTGTCAGCGGCGTTGCTCCGTGCATGTTCACCAGCGGGGGGAGTACACTTCTGGTGAAGGATCCGAAAAGGATACAGACTCGAGCACAGCATGAGCCCAGATCCTTCCGAACGAACGAGCACCTCCCAGCAACGTCAGCCTGCTGCAGCGACCACGAACGGAGAAGAGCCCCCGCTACCTCGCGGTGAGAGCGAGAACGGCCGCCGCCCCGCCGGGCCGACGACCGGCCGGGTGCGCGTTGGAGCCGGGGCCGATCTGCACCACGTTGAGCGCGTTCGCGGCGGGTCGCCCGGCAATCAATACCTGCGCATCACTCGTCACCCTGACTTTCGCCGTGTCCGCTCTGGGCACCTCGTCCCGCGCGCGGGGGTGGGGGAACCGGAGAGCGGCGTCGGCAAAGCGTATCGGGGCGTCAAACGCTTTCTCTTCGGGCGACCGCTCGCGACCGCCGAGGAGAGCGCGGAGCGCGTAAACCGGCCCGTCGGCCTCGCCATTTTGGCGTCCGACAACATTTCCTCCTCTGCCTACGCGACGGAAGAGATCATGCGCGTCCTCGTTTTGGCAGGGGTGGGCGCCATCATGCTGACAATGCCGATTACCCTCGCCATTGTCGTGGTGATGGCGATCGTCATTTTCAGCTACCGGCAGGTCATCCGCGCCTATCCTGACGGGGGCGGCTCCTATATCGTGGCGAAGGACAATCTGGGCCCCCTCGCCGGTCTTACCGCTGCCGCCGCCCTGCTGACCGACTACACCCTGACGGTCGCGGTCTCCACCGCGGCGGGGGTAACGGCGATCACCTCTGCTTTCCCGGAGCTGTTCCCCTATCGAGTGCCGATCATGGTCGGCGTGGTCGCCTTTGTCATGCTGATGAACTTGCGTGGCGTTCGCGAAGCGGGGCGCGCGTTTGCCATCCCCACCTATGCCTACGTCGTCAGCATCCTCGGCCTGATCGCCGTCGGCCTCTTCCGCGCCGCGACGGGAACGCTGCCGACCTATGAACCGCCGGCCGAGTGGGCAGCGATGGAGTTCCACGGTGCGGAGGCGCTCGGCTTCCTTCTCATCTTGCGCGCGTTCGCGTCCGGCGCGGTGGCGCTGACCGGAACGGAAGCAGTGTCGAACGGCGTGCCGGTCTTCAAGCCGCCGGAGGTGCGCAATGCGCAGTTTGTGCTGGTGGCGATGGGGGTGCTGTTCTCGACGATCTTCATCGGCTTGAGCTTCCTCGCCAGCCGGCTGGGGATTATCCCGGATCCGACCGAGACGACCACCGTTGTCAGCCAGATTGCGCGAACCCTTGTCGGCGAGAGCCTCTACTTCTATCTCATCCAGTTTTCGACCGCGATCCTGCTCCTCCTCGCGGCGAACACGAGCTTCAACGGTTTTCCCCGCCTCGCGAGCGTTCTCGCGCGCGACCGCTATCTGCCGCGGATGTTCCAGTTTCGGGGAGATCGCTTGGCCTATACGAGCGGGATTGTGCTGCTCGCCCTCGCCGCGAGTTTGCTGATCGTTGCCTTCCGCGGCAGCGTCACGAGCCTGATCCCCCTCTATACCGTCGGCGTCTTCGTCGCCTTCACCTGCAGCCAGGCGGGGATGGTGCGCCGCTGGATGCGGCTGCGCGAGGAAGAGCCCTCATGGCGCTGGCGCGCGGCGATCAACGCGATCGGCGCGGCGACAACGGGCTTCGTTGCGGTCGAGGTTGCGTTCTCGAAGTTTCTTCTCGGCGCGTGGATGGTGCTGGTCTTCATCCCGCTGCTCATCTGGCTGATGTGGTCGATCCACCGCCACTACGCCAATCTCGACGCGGCGCAGCGCCCGGAGACCCCGCTTGACCCCGCCCTGATCCGGCCGCGCTATGTGATCCCCATCGCGAAGCTGAATGTCCCTGCGGAGCAGGCGATTGCCTTCGCTCGCGCCACCGCAGGCGACGGAACCGTGACCGCCGTTCATATCACCGATGACCCGGTGGCTGCCGAGCAGCTGCGCCAGGAGTGGAATCAAGGCCGCTACGGCGATGCCGAGCTCGTGATCATCGAATCGCCGTTCCGTTCGCTGGCGCGGCCGTTTCTCGCCTATATCGATGCGCTGCGGGAGTCGTATCCGAACGACCAGATCATCGTCGTCCTGCCCGAGTTTGTCCACGCGCGCTGGTGGGAGCATTTGCTGCACAACCAGACTGCGCTCCGGCTGAAAGCAGCCCTCTTCTTCGAGCCGGGCATCATCGTTACAAGCATTCCGTACCACTTGGCGCGCGCGCATCGCCAAGAGCCGGCGGTCCCCGGGCGCCCTTCCTAGAAGCGGAGCGCTCCGCTCATCCGACACGCTCTCTGCGCGCTCTCGGCCGGCCGCCGGCGGTCAGTCGTGGTAGGAAAACGCGGGCTGCCGGCGGTATTCGGCGAGCGTGATCCCCCGTTGATCGCGCGCCGAGAGGATCGGCTGCGCGATCGGCCACGGAATTGCCAGCTCAGGGTCGTTCCACGCGATCGTCCCCTCGGCTTCGGGGGCGTAGTAGCCGGTGCACCGATACTCAACGTCGGCGACCTCGGAGAGCACGGCGAACCCATGGCCGAAGCCGACAGGGATATACACTTGGCGGAGCGTTTCATCGTCGAGCTGGACGGCCGTCCATCGACCGAAGGTGGGCGCGCCGAAGCGCAGGTCGACAATGACATCCCAGATGGCGCCGCGCGTGCAGCGAACCAGTTTCCCCATCGGCGCCCGCATATCCTGGTAGTGGATGCCTCGGAGGACACCGCGCCGGGAGCGGGAATGATTGTCTTGGACGAAGTCGGTGGGCAGCCCGAGCTCGGCAAAGAGCGAACGACGGTACGTCTCGATAAAGAACCCTCGGTCGTCGCGAAAATAGTCGACTTCGATAATGACGACCCCGTCAAGCGATGTCGGGATGACCGTCGTTCGCACGATCCCTCGCCGTCATGGTGTGGGCGCTCGAGATGGCGAGCAGAGGCCTAGCCGGAGGTGCGGCTGATGCCGACGTCACTGAGCCAAGCGCTGAGGTCGAAATCGACGATGACCCATCGCCCGTCCTGCTGGATGAGGCGCAGATCGACGCGGCTTCGCGCCTCGCCGATATCCGAGCGTTCGTAGTCGAAGGAGAACGTCAGCCGTGCCGGCTCGCCAGCCTGCCAGAAGAGGACGCGGAACGACCGCGCCCGCGTCGACTGGAAGGCGGCTGCCGCGCCCTCAAGCTTGCGCGTGAAGGGAGTTGGCGCGCTCACCGCCGCAACATCCCGCGCCGCTTCGCTGAGGTCGCCGCGGGCGAGCGCCGTCAGAAAGCGCCGGCCGACTGCCACCACCTCCTCGGGTGCCTGGATGGTCGGCCGCGCGCTGATTGAAGTCGCTGGAAGCGCCGTCGGCTGCCCTGCGGTGACGGCAATCGTCTGTGCCCGAGGCTCGGCATTCGGCAGCAGCGAGCGCGCGACAAGCGCTCCCGCAATCATCGCGATAACGAGCCCCTGCCCGAGTACGAGACGCGCCCGGGCACTCCGGCGCTCATTTCCGCCGCTCTCCTCATCTTGCCATCGATGCATCGGCCCCCCGCGGTTCGCTAAGCATACTGTTCTCGCGCTCGTTCCACAACTGCCGCGAAGGCGCTGGCCCCCGCCGCTCGCCGTCAGGCGGTTCTTGCTACACTGGCTGGACGTGGAGGAGCTTATGCAGCAGAAGAACCTCGTTATGACCGACGCGCTCTATGACTACCTTCGGTCAGTTGCTCTTCGGGAGCCAGCGGTCGCGCAGCGCCTGCGCGCCGAGACTGCCCGACTGCCGATGGCGATCATGCAGATCCCTCCCGAGCAGGGACAGTTCATGGCCCTCCTCGTCCGCCTGATCGGCGCGAAGCGGTGCCTCGAGATCGGGACGTTCACCGGCTACAGCGCGCTCGCGGTGGCGCAGGCGCTTCCAGCGGATGGACGGCTGATCTGCTGTGACATCAGCGAGGAGTGGACCGCGATTGCCCGGCGCTACTGGCAGGAGGCGGGCGTTGCCGACAAGATCGATCTCCGGCTTGCTCCTGCCCAGGAGACGCTCTCTGCCCTGATCGCTGGCGGCGAAGCAGGAACGTTCGATTTTGTCTTCATCGACGCCGACAAGACCGGCTACGATGCCTACTACGAAGCTGCCCTCACGCTGCTCCGGCCGGGCGGGCTGATTGTCCTCGATAACATGTTCATGGGGGGCCGCGTGGCGGACCCAACTGCTGCCGGCGACGGCGTCGAGGCAGTGCGCCGCCTTAACGCCAAGCTGCGCGACGACCCCCGGGTTGAGATCGCGATGCTCCCGCTGGCGGACGGCGTCACCCTGGCGATGAAGCGCTGAACTCCCATCTAGAAGAAAGCGGCGGACGAAAGGCTGCTCCCGCGCGAGGGGGCAGCTCGCAGCCTTCGTTTCGTTGTCGGAACTCTCCGAACGCTCTCGTCGTTTCCCTCCCACGAACGATGTCGCTGAGCAGAGAGACGTCCTGCGGGCTGAGCAGGAGGAAGCTGCGAGGCATGCCGATCGCTCAGCATGGTCACGACGGCGGCGACGTGGTTGCGATGCGCGCGTTCCTCCTCGCGCTCCATTCGTTGAGGAAGAGGCCGGGCATCGGTTGCGCGGCCCAAGAAGGGAGGAAAAAGAATATGAAGCGCCTGCCGCCCCTGCTGAGTTGGATCGTTCTCGCGCTCGCTTCTGCTCTTGCCGGGATCGCGTTCCTCCAGCCGTGGAGCGCGCTCGCTTCCCCGTCTGGGATCACGCTGCTGGCGACGGCAACCTCCGATTTCACCTACCAAGGCCGGCTGACCAACGCGCTCGGCCAGCCGGTGCCGAACGGCAACTACTCGATGACGTTCCGGCTCTACGACAGCGCCACGGCCGCAACGCCGCTGGCGACCGCGACCGCGAACCCGACGGTGACGAACGGTCTTTTCGTCGTCAGCCTGAGCGGCTTTGCCGGCCACGTGGACGGCAAGGACCTCTATATCGGCGTCCAAGTCGGCGGCGACCCCGAGCTGTCCCCCCGCCAGCGGATCACGCCGGTTCCCTACGCGCTCAGCCTCCGGCCCGGGGCGGTCATCTCCGACAGCATCACGACCAACATCTTTTGTCTGTTGGGATCGCTCTGTCCGCCGAGGGCAGTGCTGAACGTCCGCAACACCAGCACCAATCCCCCAGACCCCTTCATCACCGCCGGCGCGGCGATCGCCGGCCGCGGCAACCAAGGCATCGGCGTCTGGGGCGGCTCGGAGACGAGCAGCGGCGTCGTCGGCGAGACGCTGAGCACCGCTCCGGGCACGGCAGCGGTTGCCGGCTTCGGCCCGACGGGCGGCAACGCCTTCTACGCCGGCGGCAGCGGCAAGATCGCCAGCGAGGCGACGACGACGATCTTCATCAACGGCGCGAGCTTCGTGAAGGACCAGAGCATCGACACAACGCGTTGGAATATCCAGATTAACGGCGGCGCGCAGATCTTCTCAGGTGCCCCAGCTGGAGGCACACGACTTGTATACTATCCCCTCAACCTGCCTTCTCGCCTTTACGGCACCAACGCAACCATTGAGCGGGTTCGCATTCACTACCGAGTGTCAAACGCAGCTCAGGGCTACATTCAGCAAACATTTCTTTATCGCGGCTCCGCCAGCGGCGGGTTTCTCTCGTTGGCCTCGGATATCACCGATCGGGCATCGACCTCATATACGAGCTACACCCTGACGCCGACCGGCAACAACGTGCTTCCTGCCGACGCGGGCGCGGTGCTGCTCTTCTACCTCGCTTTCACGAACGATGCCCACTATGTCGAGATCGTCGGCATCTCGGTCGACCTGAAGTACATCTAGGAGGCGGCGATGAAGATTCGGCTTGGCATTGCGGCGCTGCTTCTTGCCGCCGCCGTCTTCCGCCTCGGCGCGCTTGCCGACCCCGCCGGCGCAGCCGCCTACTTCGTCCAGGGCAGCGCCGCCTGGCTCTGGGCGGTCGTCAGCGGCGGGGGCGGCGTCTCGACCGGAACGGCCGGCGGCCAGCCGGCGAGCCTCTACGGCGTCATCGGCCAGCCCATCGTCGGGCGGACGAGCGGCGCGTGGACGGTCGACGCCGGCTTCCTGATCGCGGCCGAGCAGCCGTTCTACTACCTGCCGTTCACTTCGCGCGGCGTCTCGGCCGATTAGGGCCGGCGTCCTGCGCCCTCGCTCCGGCCGCCGGGCTGCCGTCCCTCTCCCGCACGGCGGAGAGGAGAAGGGCAGCTCGGCTACGATTCCGGGAGAGAACGGCGGGGAGGAGCACGCATGACGCTGGAGCGCGGGACAACGCTGGCGGCAGGGTCGGCGATCGGCGAGGGCAGCGACTGGGCGGCCGCTACCGACGAGGCGATCCGGCGCGCCAAGGCGGAACTCGGCGAGCGCCCGGTTGACCTGGCGCTGCTCTTCATCTCTGCAGCGTGGGAGGCGCACGCTGCTTCGATCCTCGCCCGGGTGCGGGCAGCCACCGGCGCCGCTGTCCTCGCCGGCTGCAGCGGTCAAGCGATCATCGGGCGCCGCCGCGAGGTGGAAGACGCCCCCGCGATCTCTCTCCTCCTGCTGGGGCTGCCCGGCGGGACCGTGTGGCCGGCCCATGTCACGCAGCCGGACCTCGCTGAGCTTGAGCTGCCGATTGATTGGATTCGGGCTGTCGGCGCGCCCCGGCCTGCCATCAATGCGTGGCTGGTCTTCGCCGACCCGTTCCGGCTTGATGTCGAGCACCTGCTCGAGCGGCTGGCGGCGGCGTACCCCGACACGCCGATCGTCGGCGGGCTCGCGAGCGGCAACCCGCGCACGCCGGCAACGCAGGTCTTCCTCAACGACCGGGTCTACCGCGAAGGCGCTGTCCTCGTCGGACTGGGCGGCGCGGTGACCGTCCAGACGGTAGTCGCTCAGGGCTGCCAGCCGATCGGCCGGCCGTGGACGATCACGAACGCTGAGGGAAATGTCATCGCCGAAATCGGCGGCCGCCCCGCGCTCGATGTCTTGATCGAGACGGTGCAGGCGCTCAGCCCAGAGGACCAGCTCCGCGCGCGGCGCAATCTGCTCGTCGGACTTGCGATCGATGAATATCGGACCGAATTCGAGCGGGGGGATTTCCTCATCCGCAATCTGTTGGGGATCGATACGCGGGCGGGGACGATCGCCATCGGAGCGCAGCCGCGCATCGGCCAAACGATCCAGTTTCAGCTGCGCGATGCAGCGGCGGCGGATGAAGACCTCCGGCAGCTGCTCGACGCGGCGCGCGACCGGCTGAGCGGCGAACTGCCCGTCGCGGCTCTGCTCTGCTCCTGCAACGGCCGCGGCCGCGACCTGTTCGGTGTTCCTGACCACGATGCGCAGGCCGTTGCGGACCACCTTGCGCCGGTTCCGCTCGCCGGCTTCTTCTGCAACGGCGAGATCGGCCCCATCGGCGGCAAGCCGTTTCTCCACGGCTTTACCGCCAGTCTCGCGCTGTTTGTCCCGCGCTCTGCTCGCTCCTAGCCGCAGTTCCGCGCTCCCTCTGATGCCGTCCTGCCGTCCGCGGCACTGGCGGGCGAGCCGGAAAGCACCCAGCCGGCTGTGCGATGGGACCCCTCGTCAGCTCCAGCGATGGGCCAGCGCGCCGCATGCTGCGGCCGCCCGAGGACGCTGCCGTCAACGGGAGGGCCGAGCGCGCTGTCGAGAGAGGGAGTGGAAGGGTTATTTGAAGCAGACGCGCATCGGTTGGCCGGGGCTCGGCTGCCAGTCCTCGATCACCTCGGGGAACACCCGTCGAAGCTGGGCCCCGAAATCGCGGTAGACGAAATCGACCGAATACGGCTCGCCGTTGTAGTCTGCGTCGAAGTCCCGGGCGTAGTCTGCCCAGTCCGGCTTCCCGTTCGGGTCGCGGTTGGGGAAGTCCACGACGATAAAGACGCCGCCGGGCCGGAGCACGCGATAGGCCTCCGCAATCACGCGGTCGGCGATGTCGCGCGGGATCTCATGGAAGAGGATGTAGGCAAAGACAAGGTCGAACCAGTTGTCGGGGAACTTCGTGTCCTCTGCCAGCCGCTGCTTGACATGGATTTCGATCCCCATCTCGACCGCCCGCTTATGGGCGTAGCGCACCATCGGGGCGGCGGCGTCGATGCCGATCACTTCCGCGTCAGGGAACCGCTCCTTCAGCGCGGTCGTTGTCTGGCCGATCGTGCAGCCGAGGTCAAGGATGCGCCGGACGACGCCGTCGCGCGGGGTGGGGAGCAGGGCCACCATCCGGCGATGCAGCTCGTCGTTATCGCTCGCGCCGAGGGTGAAGATCTTGAACCCGTAGTGGTAGATGTAGCCGGCGAGTGGGTCGCGGTGGTAGCTGCCCGGCTGGATATGAAAAGCGACGCGGTCGTAGTACTCCGGGTAGCGGAAGGAGGGGTCGATCTCGATCGTCCCCGGTCCCTGCTTCTCAGCGCGGTCGAGCGCGGCGACCAGTTCTGCTTCTCGCTTCCGGTAGGTCGCGATGATGCCGTTCCACATCATCTCCTGATGGGAGCGCATCAGTCGGTTGCGCAATTTGACCGGCAGCGTCGCTTCGAGAGCGGCGCGATAGGTCGCGCGGTCGGCACGCCGCCCAGTCGCCTGCTCCCACGCGGCAACCGCCGAGGTTCCCGCCGCAATTGCAGCCGCGCGATGCTCGCGCAGGGTGTGGCCGCGCAGGCTTTCGACGAAGTCGAGATAGCTTTCGTCCTCGAGTTCTGTTGCGGCGGGCATCGTTCCGCGCCATCCTCGGTCGACCATGGACTCCTCCTTCGCGCCGAGACTAGACAGAGTATAAAGCGTCCGCTCATCTTGCTCTGAGTTCGGAGAGACCTGCAGTTCGGAATGGCGGCGATGCGGCGGCGCAGCGTCTCGCTCGGGGCGGGGAGATCCGGCTACACGGCGGCGCGTCCCCTCCCCGCCTAAATGTCATCGTCGGTTGCGGGCGAGCCCTTGGTAGCTCGCATAGCCGAGAGAAACGCAGGCGACCGCGAGCGCGCCGCCGAGAGCGGTAAAGATGGTCTGGAGCCGGAGCGCGTTCGGGTCAGTCGTTCCTCCGCCACCGAGGGTGATGCGCAGGTACGGCTCTTCAACCGGCTTGAGAGAAATACGGCCATCGAGCAGGGAGTCCGGCGCGCGCGCCGGCGCGGCTGGCGATGGGGGAGAAAGGACGAGAACGAGCGCGAGCGCTGCTGCCGCCAGCGCGGCCGTCCCGCCGACGGCGGCGCCCCAGCCGGCACGGCGCTGGCGCTCCCACGCCGGCACAGGCCGGCTTCGCCAGCGCCAGATGAAGGTGGAGAACCAGATCGCGAGGGCGAGAAAGTTCAGCCACGTGCCGAGCAGCATCAGCCGCTCCATTGTCGCCCACTCCGCGAGGGGCCGCGGCAGCCACTCCGGGGTGTACTGCGCGATCAGGCTCGGCATCTGCGGTTCGAGGATCGGGTCGTGCATCGCGAGGTTGCCGAACATCGTCAGCGTCAGAATGAGAAAGACCGCAAACAGCCGTGCGCTCGCCGGCCAGCACATCGCCAGCATCGGAAAGACGAGAAAGGCGTGGTTCTCATGGATCTGGGTGGAGAAGAGGAAGAACCAGAGGCTCATGAAGCCCGCGGCGGAGAAGAGCGTTTCGCGGTCGCCATCGCCGAGCGTCTTCATCAGCGCCGCGGTGTAGCCGATGAGCAGCAGGACGAAGCCGACTGTCTGGTAGCTGAAAGGCCCGAGGAAGATCGCGCTGTCGGCCTTGAACAGTCCCGGCTGCCCGAGGATCAGCCACCAGAGATTGTGGGCGTTCGCGGTGACGACCGGCATGACGCGGGAAAAGTTGACGAAGACCGATGCCATCTCCCAGCCCCGGCCCGCGGCGATATACGGCCAGAGGAGGGCGACAGCCGTCACGAGAAAAAAGACGCCGCCGCTGAGCACCTTGCCGAAGCCATGCCGCCGCCAGGTGAACAGCAGCAGCACCGGCAGGTAGATCCACGCTTGCGGCTTCGCGAGCGCAGCGAGGGCGAACGCGGCCCACCCTAACTCGGGCCAGCGGCCGAGCAAAAGGAGCAGTCCGACGACGGCGAAGAAGCTGTGGTAGGAGTCGGGCTGGGCCCAGTAGACAAGGTCAAAGAGCACGGCAGGGTTGGCGGCGTAGAAGAGCGAGGCGGCGATCGCGGCGAGGTGGCCTTTCCAGCGCACGGTCGACCAGTAGATCACCGCCGTCAGCAGGCCGTGAAAGAGCACGACCGGCGCGCGCACGACGGCTTCAAACCAGTGGCCATCCGTTGGCCAGAGGGGCTGGAGCAGCGGCGGCGGTGCCGGCATCGCCGCGATCAGCTGAGCGACGAGGTAGTAAAAGTACGGGCTGAGCGGCGGGTAGATGATGTACTGCGCGGGGAACAGCCCCGCGTAGGCGGCCTCGACGCCGTTCGCCCCGAGCCAAGCGACCCAGAGGCGGAAATGCCCCATATCTTGCTCGGGGACACTCGGCAGCGGCATGAGGCGCACGGCGGGGTTCAAGGCAGCCCAGAAAATGATCGCGAAGAGCGGGACCTGCCAGATAATCGGCCAAATGACAACGCGTACCGCTCGCCACATGCCGCGCCCGAGGACGCCGGCAGCAAGGCGCGCCGTTTCCCCGAGGGAGCGGGAGGAGCGCGGGAAGGGAAGCGTGAGGGCCATCAGCTTCGCGCGGCGGGGGCGACGCGGCGGCGGCCGCGCTGGCCGAGCCGCGGGTCGAGCCAGCTCCGCACCCGGTAGCCTAGCGTCAGCGCGATCATGTTCAGTCCGACGGCGACCGCCTTGCGGAACGAGCCGGTGATCTTCGACTCACCGAGGCGGCCGCGGTAATTGACTGGGATCTCGATCACGCGCAGGTGCTGGAGCAGTGCGAGGATTACCATCTCGGGCAGAAAATGCGACCCGCCGACAGTGAGGCGGGGACGAATGCGCTCGAGCGCCGGCGCGCGGATGAGGCGGAGCGTGCAGCCGCAATCGGAAAGGCTCGGGCCATCGAACAGCCACTGGATCAGTTTGGCTACCGCCACGTTGCCGACGCGCAGAAACCAGCCCATATTCGCTTCTTGCCAGATCAGCTCCCGCGTGGTCCGGGTGCCGAGGACGAGATCGAAATCGTCAGCGTAGGCGAGCAGCTTGATAACATCTGCGCCGGCGAAAGTGCCGTCCGGTTCGGCGAGGATGATCAGGTCGGCCGCCGCTTCGGCGAGCCCGCGCTGGAGCGCGAAGCCGTAGCCTTGCCGCTCCTCATGGACGACCCGCGCTCCCGCTTCCCGTGCCAGTTCGGCGGTCCCGTCGCGCGAATTGTTGTCCACCACCAGCACCTCATCGACATAGCCGGAAGCGAGAAAATCGCGCACGGCAAGCTGAATGCCCGCCGCTTCGTTATATGCCGGAAAGACGACCGTGACTCGCTGGCCACGCCACATGATTACCTCTTGCGGACAGCAACGACATTGTGGGCTGCCAGGGCGCGGAGGAGCGGCGTGCGCTCGAGGAGCGCTTCTACCCGCGCTCCTAGGGGCACGAGCGGCGCGGGGAGAAAATCGGGCATGAACCCGAGGCGGTGGACTTCGACCTGGGCGCTGCGCGGCAGCGGCGCGAGCAGCTCGCGGAGCGGGATCAACCGCTCTGAGCCGTCGTCTTGCGGGACGCGCTTCATCAAGATCGGCCAATAGGGGTTGAGCGGGTTGTGATCCCAGAGAACGGTGAGGCCGCCGGGCTTCGTGACGCGCACCATCTCGCGGATTGTAGTGGCGACCCGGGCCGGCTCAACGACGTGATGGAGCAGGGCGACGCAGATCACGACGTCGAAGCGATTGTCAGGAAAGGGGAGCTCATCAGACCGCCCGCCGACAACGACTGCGTCGCACCGGTTGCGGAAGATGTCCAGCATCCCGATCGAGGCGTCACAGCCGTAAACACGGTAGCCTTCGGCGGCAAAAGCGGCCGCCAGATGTCCCGTGCCGCAGCCGACGTCGAGGAGGTCGCCCTGCGGCTGGCGCGCTTTGACGAACCCGAGCCGCTTGCGTCGGTAGTGATCCATGACATGCTTCGGCAGCGTGTCGTCGTAATGGCGAGCGACTGCGTCGTAGAGGAGGGTGGTCCGCTCTACCCCATCGCCGCTCAGCAGATACGGAATGCCGCGCACAATCGGGTAGACCGCGAGGCAGCCGCCGCAGCGGATCGTGGCACCTTCTTGGACAAGCGCAGAGCGGCACTCTGGACAGGCAAGGCTGCCCAGCTCGCGTATCTGATGGACCTCTTCCCGGGAGCTCATCTCGCCGGCATGATACCAAACTGCGTCGTGCTGCCGGTATCTCTCGCCCGCCAGTGCGCGAGCGCCTTCACGCGCTCCCTGCTCTTCCGCGCTGTCGCTCGCTCAGGAGCGGATGAGCGGCGGGCCCAGTCCCCCCCGCCGTGGAGGGTGGTCCAGCTTGGGGCGGCAAGAGCAGCGGGCGAGCGTATGGCTGCGTTACGGGAAGGCGCGTTCGGCCTTAACGCTTAGCAGGCGCCTGCTCGAGCTGAAACGACTTGAGCGTCAGCCCGAACCTATAGTTCAATAGAAAATCGAAATAGTTCTACTCCACCTTCGAGCTTCGCTCTGCCTCGTGCCGCGAAGCAGCCGCCGCGTCAAGAAGCAGTCAGGAGAAGGAGGAAGCGGTGAACCGTGACCCTGGGCGCGAAATCCTCAATTACGTCTATCGACGAATGCGGATCGACGCGGAGTGGTGTCAGTGGGGCGAGCGGGGCTTTACGTGGTGGGGGTCTCTGCTCTCCCAGACAGTGTGGGCGGAGCCGCCGCAGTATCGCATCGACCGGGAGATCACGCGGCTTCACTGTCGGATGCCCCTTCTTCGGAACGTGAAAGAGACTCCCCAGTTGAGGGAGATGCTCGACTTGGCAAACGGGACGGCGACCCTGAGTGCCTTGGATTGGCATGCCGAGACCGGCACGATTGCGCTCCACGCCTCAGTCTACGCCCACACCGAGAACGTCCATTGGCTCCAAGAGCTGTTTACCAACGCAGTCGCGCTGCAGGCAGCAGAGTCTTCGGAGATCGCCCTAGTTCTCTTGAAGGTTCTTGGTGGCGAATTGGCTGTTTCGGCGCATCCGACCTCGGGAATCCGCGAAATTCCCGACGGCATGATGTCAGCGATCAAAACGGCCTATCTTCCTGGCGGGGGCGACAAGCCGGTCGATCTTACGCTGGGGTTCGATCTAATTGAGCGTGAGTACTTGATCCCCAGTCTTCTGCCGTATTCTCGCTCTGACGGCGTAGTCGTAGCGCCCATACCGCTGGATGACCGGCAATCGACGTTTGTACCGCTGCAGATCGACGGCAGAGACCCACACCCAAGAGTAGGCTACGGCGCATGGTTCATCCTGAAGTTCCCACAGAAATACGACCGGCTCGACCCAATCCGCCTGAATCGCCTAGAAATCGAGGAACAGACAAGCGCCCATTTATTAGGAGGGTGGGCGCGCAGCCCGGAGGGACGAATTACCTTTGTCAGTTTCCTGCCGGCGCTGATTTGCTTCCCAATCTTCTTCGATGCACTCTTCCTTCGGTCGCTCAATCGCGCGGAATGGCTCCATAAGAAACTGGGCCGGCGATCGAAGCGCTCGCCGGCGTAGCTGCTGCGCGGGTCGGCCTCTCGGGCACTGCCGCGGGCGACGGCGGCCCTGCGCGCAAAGGGCCCGACCTCGCCCCCGGCGCCGACCGCACCGCGCATAACACCGGCGGCATCGCTCCCGGGGGCGCTCTCCGCCCCAGACAGGGCGGGGCGCCTTGCTCCCCTCTCTGGAGCGGCAGGAGCAGAGATGAACGCCGCGCGCCGGTCGCTCTGAAATCGAAGAGAGGGGCGAGTGTCCCGGAGAAGAGAGCGATCTCGGTAAAGAACTGGAGCGGGAGACGAGGTTCGAACTCGCGACATCCTGCTTGGAAGGCAGGCGCTCTACCACTGAGCTACTCCCGCGCACGTCCAATTGTACCGTCTCGGCGCGGAGGAGGGTAGACTGGCAAGCGATGACGTATCGCATCCGTCCGGCAGAGCCAGCGGATGTTCCCGCGATCGTTCGGCTCATCCAAGGGTTGGCAGAGTACGAAGGGCTGCCAGCGGCGCCGGATGAATGCCGGCTGCGCGAGCATCTCTTCGGCGATCGCCCCTGGGTCGAGGCGCTCGTCGCGGAAGAGGGCGGGCAGGTCGTCGGCTTTGCGCTCTTCTTCTCGACCTACTCCACCTTCTTGACCCAGCCGGGCATCTACCTCGAAGACCTCTACGTTGAGCCGCGCCACCGTCGGCGAGGCATCGGGAGAGCGCTCTTGAGTCGGGTTGCAGCGATTGCGGTGGCGCGCGGCTGCGCTCGCCTCGAGTGGGCTGTGCTCCGCTGGAATGCGCCGGCGATCGCGTTCTACGACAGGCTCGGGGCAGTGCCGCTCGACGAGTGGCAGATCCGTCGGCTGAGCGGCGAGGCGCTGCACCGTGTCGCTGCGCTCGACGGAGAAGGCGGCGCTTAGAAAGACCGCGCGACGAGGGCGTCGACGAGCGCGATGAGTGCCGCTTTGGCGTCGCCGTCCGGGATCGGGTCGAGGGCGGCAATCGCTTTCCGGCTGAACTCTTGGGCGACGGCGAGGCTCTCTTCGATCACCCCAGTCTCGCGGATAAGCGCCACCGTCGCCGCGATCGCCTGTTCGCTTCGGTCGCTTTCGAACAGCTCCTTGATCGGGTTGCGGTCGGGCAGGCGCTCCATCAGCAGCAGCGCCGGCAGGGTAACCGTGCCGTTCCGGAGGTCGCTCGCCGCCGGCTTGCCCAGCTCCGCTTCATCGCCGATATAGTCCAAGACGTCGTCGACGATCTGAAACGCCATGCCGAGGTTATACCCATAATCGCGCAGCGCAGCGATCTCCCTGGGCGACGCTTCGGCAAGCGTCGCGCCGGACTCGGTCGAGGTGGAGAAGACCGAGGCGGTTTTGCCGTTGATCCGGTGGTAATACTCGTCGCGGCTCTGCTTCCAGTTGAAGCTCGAAAACAGCTGATGGAGCTCCCCATCGCAGATAGTCATCAGCGTTCGCGCGAACAGGGTCATCACGCGAACATTTTCGGTCTCAGCAACGAGATCGGCGGACTTCGCGAAGAGGTAGTCGCCCACCAGCACGGCCGCGCCGCGGCTGACAAAGCTGTTGAGCGTCGACTGGCCGCGGCGGGTCGTCGCGTCATCCACCATGTCATCGTGGACGAGCGTGGCAGTATGCAGCAGTTCCATCGCGCTCGCCATAGGGATGAGGCGGTGGAGGTTCGCTTCGTAGGCAAACGGCCGACCCGCGAGCAGGGTGAGCGCCGGTCGAAGCTTCTTGCCCGACTTGTTCAGCACGTGGCCGATCAGGTCGGCAAGCAGCGGAAACGGCACATTTTTCACACTTTGGAGCGTTCGATCGACAGCCGGCAGCTCAGCCGCAATCGGGCCGAACAGGTCGGCGAGCGCGCGGCGGTCGGTCATTCGGGGATGTTGAACAGCCGACGGGCGGTCGTCGCGGTACATGCAGCCACCTCCTCGAGCGGCGCGTCTTTCAACTCGGCGATCCGGGCCGCCACCTCGGCAACCCAGGCAGGTTCGTTGCGTTTGCCGCGAATGGCTTGCGGTGCGAGATAGGGCGCATCAGTTTCCGTGAGCAGCCGGTCGAGCGGGACCGCCCGCACGACCTCAGCGAGCGCAGTCGCCTTGGGATAGGTCACGGGGCCGGCAATCGAGATCGCCATGCCGAGCGCGACCCCTTCCGCGGCCTCGGCAAGCGTGCCGGAGAAGCAGTGCAGCATCCCCCGCTGGCTCGCGGCGCCGCGCTCCCGCCAGGCGCGCAGGGTTGCCAGCACTGCGGGATAGGCGTCCCGCGCATGAATGCAGACGGGGAGCCCAAGCTCGGCAGCAAGGTCGAGCTGCTGCTCAAACCACCGCTGCTGCACCTCGCGCGGCGCCCAGTCTCGGTAGTAGTCGAGCCCGATCTCGCCGATGGCGACGACTTTCGGGTGCGCCGCGAGCCGCCGCAGTTCATCGAGGTCGTCTGCGCGGGCGCGGGCTGTCTCGTTCGGATGGATGCCGACAGCTGCCCAGACGATGGGGAACTGCTCGGCGAGCGCTACGGCCGCTCGGCTGCTTGCGATATCGACGCCGCAGCTGACAATCGCTCTCACGCCGCCCTGTTCGGCGCGGCGGATCACGGCCGCGACATCATCGTACTGGGCATCGTCGAGGTGGGCGTGAGCGTCAACGAACATCCGCCGCCCCAAGCTTTGCTTGCTCTTCCTCGACGATCGATTCATCCAGCTTTTTGAAGAGCGGTATTGGCGTGCCAAGCTGCTGCCCGGCCGGGACATGCCCCGGACGGAAGCCGTTTGCCTCCAGCGGCTCGCTGAAGCCCAGCATCTCGTGGAGCCGCGCCGAACTGAAGGGAAGGTAGGGCGCGAGGAGCACCTTCAGGGCATTGATCGCTTGGAGGGCCGTGTAGAGCGCTCGCGCCGCGTGCTGCCGGTCGCTCTTGATGGCGTTCCAAGGTGCCTGCTCGTCGAGGTAGCGGTTTGTCTCTTGCGCAAGCGCCATCGCCTCGCGCAGCCCGTCGCGCAGCCGAACGGCAGCGATCGCCTCGTCGACGGCGGCGAAGGCGCTCTCGATGCGGGTGAGCAGGGCGAGGTCCGCCTCGCCGAGAGGGCCCGGCTCGGGCACGCGCCCTTCGAAGTTGCGGACGGTGAAGGTAAGCACCCGGTTGACAAGATTGCCGTAGGTGGCGACCAGTTCGTCGTTGTTCCGCCGCCAGAAGTCGCGCCAGGAGAAGTCGCCGTCGTTCGTTTCGGGAAGCACAGCCGCGACGTAGTAGCGGAGCTGGTCAGGGTCGTAGCGGTCGAGGACGTCGAGCACCCAGACTGCCCAGTTCTGGCTGGTGGAGATCTTGCGCCGCTCGAGGTTCATGAACTCGTTCGCCGGCACGTCGTAGGGCAGGACGAGGTCGCCGTACGCCATCAGCATGGCCGGCCAGATCATGGTGTGGAAAGGGATGTTGTCTTTGCCGATGAAGTAGTAGCTCTTCGCGCCGGGGCTCCACCAGCGCCGCCAGAGGTCGGGGTCGCCTTGGCGCACTGCCCATTCGATGCTGGCCGACAGATAGCCGATCACCGCTTCGAACCAGACGTAGATCCGCTTCTGCTCAAACCCCGGAACCGGCACCGGGACCCCCCATTCGATATCGCGCGTGATCGCCCGGTCGATCAGCCCCTCTTCGAGATAGCGGATGGTGAAATTGCGCACGTTCGGACGCCAATGCTCTTGGCGCCGCACCCACTCGAGCAGCGGCTCCCGATATTTCGAGAGGCGGAAGAAGAAGTGCTCGGTCGGGCGGATCTCCGGCTTGCCTTGGGAGAGGACGCTCCGCATGTCGATCAGCTGGGTCGGCTCGAGTTGGCGGCCGCAGTTCTCGCACTGATCGCCGCGCGCGCGCGGATAGCTGCAGTAGGGGCAGGTGCCCTCGACGTAGCGGTCGGGGAGGAAGCGGCGCGCCACCGGGTCGTAGATGCCGTTCTCGGTGCGCCGGTAGAGGTCATCTTGGGCGAGCAGCTTGTTGAAGATGCGGTGCACCACCTCGCGGTGGTTGTCGGTGCCTGTGGTCGTGAAGAGATCGAAGCGGATACCCAGCCGGTCCCACGTCTCCAGAAACATGGCGTGGTAGCGGGCAACGATTTCCGCCGGGGAGACCCCCTCCATCTCTGCCTTGACCGTGATCGGCGTGCCGTGCTGGTCGCTGCCCGACACCATGAGGACCGCGTTCCCTTTCAGCCGGTGAAACCGCGCGAAGATGTCCGCGGGGAGATAGCAGCCGGCAAGCTGACCAACATGCACGGGGCCATTCGCATATGGCCAAGCCACGCCGATGAAGATCGTCTCGCTCACGCTCTCTCCCTCGCGCCCAAGGCTCCCCCTACTGTACGGCAATCGCGCTGCCTGCTGCAGCGCGCGGAGTTTCAGTGAATTCTAACACGAATGAAAGCTCTTCTCGCAGGCGGCAGCCGTGCTCGCAAGCCGCTGCCGAGCGGGAGCGGCTACGGCGGCCGCACCTCGATGGTTCCGCCGGCGGCGACCACCCTTCCGCTTGCGCGCACCTCGATCGCTGCGCTCCCTGCCGATGCTTCTGGCAGCATCGCCACTGTGCGGTAGTCGGCGACGAGCTGGCCGACAGGGAGGCGGCCCGGGAGGGTCATCCTGCTCTCGCCTGACTGGCCGAGCAGGGTCTGGCCGCGGTCGTCGCTTCGGACCGCGATCACCTCAACCGGGGGAAGCGTTGGCTCCGGCGCAAGCAGCTGCCAGATCAGCGTAACGTCGACGGTCCCGCCGGGAGGCGCGCTCCTGCTGGCGATCAGGTAGCCGATGAGCCGCGCCCCCCCGGCCTCATAGGCTGCGGTGACGTCGAGTTCGAGATCCTCTGGCCGATAGGGGATGCGCGGCGGGGGAAAGTCGACGGTTGTCAGGGTGCCGGCTGCCGGCGGGCCGGCGTGATAGGCAACGACCTCGATCCGGAGCGGTCCGGGAAGAGTTCCCGGGCGCACGGGCAGGATAACGGCGTCGAGCGCTTCGTCGCCGGCCTTCCAGCGGCTTGTTCCCCAGTGGTCATTGGCAAGCAGCGGACGATCGACTTGGCCGACGAGCCGACCGGCACTGTCGAAGGCGCGGTAGGAGAGCCGTTCGTCGTTCCTGCCTGCTGCCAGCAGCCGCCAGCGCACGATCACGGCGAGATCGCGTCCGCTCCAAGTGGGGGCGACATCGAACGCGACTGCCTCGAGCCGGCCGCCGAGGATACACTGCGTCGGCGCGAGCGGCGGCAGCCGGAAATCCGCTGCCGGCGGGAGGTCGAAGCCGAGAAAGTCGAAGCCGCGCCGCTCTTCGCCGACCACATCCAGCCCGGCGCGGTTGAGGAGGAACGGCACAAGCCCTTTCGGGTCGGCGTCGATATGGGGTCCCTTCTCCCAGACGAACGTGTAGATCCGCCGACAGGCACGGCACAGTTGGGTCAGGGCGTCCGGCGTCTCGTTGTCGTCAATCCGGAGAAAGACGTACGGCGCCGGCCCGCGGTAGAGAAACTGGATCGACCGGTGCTGGTAGTTGCGGCTTGGCGGCCAGGCGTTGCTGATCGGCAGCAGGAAGAACACGCCGGGTTCGTGAGCGCGGGCATTCATCGCCGCCACCGCGTCGAAGGCCTCGCCGCTGCGCGCCGCCTGTGCCTCCGGGTGCTCCGCCCAGAACGCGAACGTACTCGCGGTGCCGACAGCGACGAGTAACACCAGCCCCACGCCCACGGCCGCTCCGGCCGGCCAGAGACGAGGCGCACGAGCAGTGACGAGGCGCAGCAGCGCCTCGAACCCGATTGCTGGGAAGAGAAAGGCGACCGGAATCATCGAGACCAATCGCGCCGTATTCGGGTTGTTGTCGTCGGAAAGGATGCCTGGCAGCAGCATTCCTCCCGCCCAGACCAGCACGAGGAGCGACTCCGGCCGGCGCGCCCGCGCCAGCAGCGCCACGGCGCCAATGACTGCAAGTGCGGCCACCGGCGGGTCGAAGATCGGCCGGCCCGGAAGGTTGTGATACCAGTTCGGGTCGCCCTGCCAGAGAAAGGCCCCGACCGCCTCGCGCGTCGTCCGCAGCAGAGCAAGCGGCACGCTCCCCTCCGGGATGCCCGGCCGGAAGACCGAAACATGGCTCGCTCGTCCGGTGAATGCTCCTGGGTCCTGCAGGTAGTACAGTCCGAGCGGCAGCCAGATCAGCGCGCTCACCGCGCCTGCGACCGCCATCCCGCGCCAATGACGGCGCAAGATTGGCTCGTTCCCGGCGAGTACCGCGTGCGCTGCGAGGAAGCCGACGAGGACGACGGGGAGCAGCCGAGCAGGAAGATAGCAATACAGCGTGACGCCGAGAGCAGCCCCGGCGGCGAAAAATCGGCCCCACGCTGGCGGCGCGGCGCTCCAGGCCCGCCAGAACAGCCAGACCGTAAGCGCAGCAAAGGGGGGAAGCGCAGCGTTCGGAATGGCCGTCCGGCTGATGACAAGCGGCCAAAACGTTGTGCCGACGAGTCCTGCGGCGAGCAGCGCGATCAGGGTCGCGCGCTGGCGACCGAGACTGTCGAAGAGGTCGCGCGCGAGCATGAAAGTGAGAGGCACCATGATGATGCCGAGCAGCATCATCGGCAGCCGCAGCGCCAGCGGCTCGCGGCCGAGCCAGGCGACGAAGGGGGCGATCAGATAGACATAGAGCGGTTCGCGATACGCTTCGCGGAAGTAGATCTGGAACTCGCCCGCCAGCACCCGCAGCGCGTCGGTTCCGGCCAGCCCTTCGTCATACTCGAGACCGTAGGGCCAGCCGGCGGCGTTCCAGAAGCGCAGCCAGGCGGCGATCGCGACGAACAGCGCTAGCACCAGCCACGGAGCGAGCCGTCTCGCCGCAGTCACCTTGCTGTCACCTCGACGGTGTGCTGGCCGGGGCCGAGCGGCGCCACCCACATCCAGCGCTTCCCGCCCGAGACGACGGTGGGGCCGTCGTAGACTGCCCCGTTCACGAGGACGCGCTCGCCCGCGGGGAGCGGCCCGACGCGCAGTGCCGTTGCGAGCGGCGTGCTCAGCTCGTACCGCAGGAGGTCGCCCCGGCGCGTTGCGCGGAGGTCGACCGCGCCGCCCGGCACCGGCCAAGCGGTCACCTCGAGACTTTCCCATGCGGCGGGCAGGCGGGGTAGGAGGCGAACGCCGCTTGGGCTGCGCTCGATGCCGGCAACCAGCGCGAGCGCCTTCAGCACTTCGGCTTGGTGGACGGCGTTGCCGAGGTCTCCCGTTCGGTACCAGCGCCGGCCGTCAGCCGAGACGGCGATCCCCTCGGGCACGAGGTACGGCGAGCGGCGCGCATCATAGCCGAGAGCGGCCAGCGTCTCGAGCAGCGTCGCGGCCGTCTCGAGATCGTCGAGCAAGAGCGCACTCTGCGCGAGAAATGCTTGTCCATAGCCGACGGCTCGGACGCAGGCGAAGTTGGGACACCGCCCGAGCTGACGTCGATAGGTGAGCTCGGCGATGGCGCGCTCCTCAGCGGTCAGTGAGGAGAGGTCGTAGTCCCCAATGTCGGCGGCGGTGAAGACGGGGGCGAGCGCTTCATGACCGTAACCCCAGTTCCAAGCGACCGATCGCCAGCCGTCGGGGTCGAGAAGCTGGCGATTGACCGCTGCGCGGATCCGCTCCGCAGCCGCCTCGAACCGCCGCGCCCGGTCGGGCTCGCCGATCGCCTCCATCAGCCGTGCAGCGGCGAGCAGGCTGCGCCAAGCGAGGGTGTTCGACAGCACATCGTAGCCGCCGTCGTTTGCGGCCTCCCCTTCGCCGTAGAGCAGCCCATCGCGGCTGCGCCAGCGCTCCGGCTGCTCAAGCTGGAGGAGGAACCATTCAGCGGCGTCGCGGACCGTGCCCGCATGACGCGCCAGCCACGCGTGGTCGCGGCTGCGCGCGTCCCAGGCCGCGGCATAGGCGAGGAGGAGCAGCCCCTGCGAGTCGTTCTCCCAGTTGCCGTCGCCGCGATGGTCGGCGTCGATGTAGAGCGGTTCGCCGAGCACAGTGGTCCAGCGCGGGGGCAGCCGCTCGCCGTCGCGGGCGTAGCGCGGATAGCCGTTCGGCAGGTCGTACAGGCGGTCGCCGGCGAAGACCAGCGCCCGCTCGACCGCCTCTGCCTCGCCCCAGCGCAGCAGTTCGAGCGCCGCGCGTCCGAGGTCGCGCGCCCAGACCTGGTCGGCGAAGGAGCCGGCGCCGTCGCGCCAGGCGCCGACGCCCTGGTAGCTGCCGTAGTTCGGCGCCCGCGGCGTCGAGGTGCGGAAGGGGCGGTCGGTGGCGAACTTGCCCGCCAAATCGGCGCGGTTAGCGCGCCAGACCCCGGTCAGCAGCGCGCCCGATCCGCCGAGGCGCAGGTCCGGTCGGCTCGGCTCGGGGAGCGGAGCCGGGCTTCGCGGGCGCTCGCTGGGGGCGAGGGTCGCGGCCAGCGGTGCCACCTCGTCCATCCAGCGGCGGTCGGCAAGGTCGCGGGGCGTCACCGGGCGGGGGGCTGGCGCCGGTCCACGCTCCAGTGGCAGCGCGCCGGCGATGCGGTCGCGCGAGCGGACGGAGATGGCGGCGATGATCGGCACGCCCTGCTTCGCCGGGCTGTCGATGAGGACGAGCGCCGCGATCGGCTCGGGCCGGGGAACGATCTCCCACGAGAAGAGTGCTGTCGGATGGTCGGCTAGGACGAGGCGCAGCGCCGCGTCGCGCGCTGCCCGCGCCGCCGGGTCGTCGAACGGCTGCGGGAACGGCCCGCCCCAGCGCTCGGACGAGAGATGCGTCCGCCACCAGAGGGTCCAGCCGAAGATGAGCGGCACGCGGTCGACAATGCCGCTGGCGTAGCGGATTTCGATCGCCCCTGCCTCTTCGCCGACAAACTGCCGGTCGCCGGTGTCGCCCTGCACTTCGTAGTCCCGCCACCAGCCGATGCCGTGGTCATAGCTGCTCAGCCCGCCGAGGAGAGCGATCCGGTCTGCGGCGACATTGAGGGGAAGCGCGCGCTCGCTGTTGTGGATGAGCGGCACGTGGCCGATGCGGAAGCCGGCGGGGGCGCCGTTGGGAGCGGCTAGCCGCTGGCTCCACCAGCCGGCGCGGCCGCGCTCGACCCGCAGTTCCAGCCGGTACGTGCCTCGGTCGCCCGTCGGCGTGTCGAGATCGAGCCAGCGGCGGTCCTCGATTTCGTCGAAGGTCTGCTCGGCGACAGTGCGACCGCTGGCGTGGTCGACCAGCCGCAGCCGCACTCCAGCCGCCCCGCCGTCGGTCGCCACGAGCAGCCCAGCGCGCCGAAACGGCTCGGCGGCCGTGAACCGCATCGCCAGCGTCTCTCCGGGGCCGACAAGGGCGGGCTCATCCTCGTCAGAGAACTGCACCCGTCGGGCGCCGGTCGGCAATGTCAGCCGGAGGGTCCGCAAAACAAGCGCCTCAGGGCTGCCGTTCCGCTCCGCGAGCGTCTCCTCCGGCAGGACGAGCGCCTGCCAGCGGGGCGCCCCGTCGCCGGCCGGCAGCAGCGGGAGCAGCAGAGTGAGCACCAGAGCGAGGCGCCGGCCCATCGCCCGGAGGATAGGGGAATCGAGGAAGCGCGGCTATCGGGGGGCGAGCGGGTTAGAAGAGGGAGAGCTGTTTCGGCTCAGGCGGCGGCTCGGGCGCGGCGGTCGCTTTGGCGCGCCGCTCTGCGCGGGCGCGCTCGAGAAGCGCCGGCAGCTTCTGAAAATCCTCGAACAGCGCAGGCCGGAGCGCCTGATTGTGGAGCGCCGCTGCCGGGTGGAAGAACGGCATCACCCAGACCTCGCCGATCTTCGCCGGCTGGCCGTGGATGCGCGAGATACTCGCCTTGAAATAACGCGCCATCGAATGCCGCCCGAGCGTGCAGATGACGAGCGGCGCGAGGACCTGCAGCTGCGCCTCGAGCCAGGGACGACAGGCCGCGATCTCGTTCGGCAGCGGGTCGCGATTGTTCGGCGGCCGGCACTTGACGACGTTCGTGATGTAGACGTCCTCGCGCCGGAGGCCGATCGACTGGAGCAGTTCGGTCAAGAGCTGGCCGGCTTGCCCCACGAAGGGGCGGCCCTGACGGTCTTCGTTGAAGCCGGGCGCTTCGCCGATGAAGAGCACCTCCGCGTTCACCGGGCCTTCCCCCGGAACGACGCGCGTCCGCGCTTCGGCAAGAGGACAGCGGCGGCAGGCTTTCATCTCGGATTCGAGGGCAGCCAGGCGCTCAGCAGCAGTGGTCATGGGTGATCCCCCGAAGAGGACGGCGTGCCCAGCCCGGCCGCGATCGCCTCGACGAGCCGCTGGTCGATGGCGTTTTTGGCGACCCGGATCGCCGCCTTGATGGCGCGGGCGTCGGACCGGCCATGGGCCACGATCGCCAGCCCGCGGACGCCGAGGAGCGGCGCGCCGCCGTACTCAGCGTAGTCGAGCTTCTTGGCGATGCGGCGGAAAGCCGGCCGGAGGAAGCCAGCCGCTACCTTCGTCACGATGCTGGCGGTCAGTTCGTCGCGCAGGATCGCAAAGAGGGTCTCGCTCACGCCTTCGGCCAGCTTGATCACGACGTTGCCGGTAAAGCCGTCGGTCACGATCACGTCGGCGGTGCCGGCCGGAATGTCGCGCCCTTCGACATTGCCGATGAAGTTCAGCCCGGCTTCCTTGAGCAGCGGAAAGGCCTCCTGGACCAGCTGGTTTCCTTTCGTCTCCTCCTCGCCGTTCGAGAGCAGGCCCACCCGCGGTCGGCTGATGCCGAGCACGATTTCGGCATAGAGGCTGCCCATCACGGCGAACTGACGCAGCCAGTCTGGCCGAACGTCGGCGTTCGCGCCGACATCGATCAGCACGACCCGCCCCGTCCGCGTCGGGAAAACGGTGGCAAGTGCCGGCCGATCAACGCCAGGGAGCCGGCCCAGCGTGAGGAGCGCCGCCGCCATCGTCGCGCCGCTGTTCCCCGCCGACACGAAGGCGCCGCCCCGCTCCTTAACGCGCTCGATGCCGACGACGATGGACGAGTCGCGCTTGCTGCGCACGGCCCGCGCTGGATGTTCGTCCATCCCAATCACGCTCGCTGCATCCAGCACAGTGATCCCGTCGGAGGCGCCAGCGAGCTCGCGCTCGATGAGCGCCTGCGGTCCCACAAGCGTCACCGCGACGCCCAGCTCGCGCACCGCAAGCTGGGCGCCTTTGACAATCTCCGACGGCGCATGATCTCCGCCCATCGCGTCGACGACGATCTCCACCGCTCTCCCCCTCGGTCTTTCTCTGCCTAGCGCAGGCGTAACCGCTCAAGGATACCCCGAGACGGACCGACGACCTCGGGAAGAGAAGAGGGACGGCGTGACGAGGGATGAAGGCGGCTGAGTAAGTCGTGAGCGGCTTCGTCGTCGGGTGCGAGGGTGAGGGCGCGGTCGAGCGCCTGGGCCGCCTCCTCTCGCCGACCGAGGTCAAGCAGAGCCGCCGCGAGCGCGGTGAAGCATTCGGCGGTGGCGTGGGGGCTGCGGCACGCCTCGCGAAACTGCTCGACGGCCGCGCCGGTCCGTCCGCAGGCGTGAAGCACGCGTCCGAGCCGGAGGCGGAGCGTCGGGTCGTCGCCTTGGCGCTCAATCGCTCGTAAATACGCCGCCGCAGCCTCGTCGAACCGCTGTGCCGACTCGTATGCCTCGGCAAGCTTAACTTGGAATTCAATCACGGTCGGATTGCGGTCGGCGACAACCCGCCACTCTCGCACGGCAGCATCCACATGGCCCTGGTCGAGAAGGAGGTCGGCGAGAGCAAGCCGCACTTCATCGAGGGTCGGATCGCTCTCGAGGGCGCGGCGATAGGCGCGTTCGGCCTCGTCAAGGCGGCCGGCTTCGGCGGCGAGTACGCCGAGATTCGCGTGCGCTTCGGCGTGGTCGGGCTGGAGGAGCAGCATCCGGCGGTAGACCCGTTCGGCATCGTGCGGCCGCTCGTCGCGATAGTAGGCGACCCCGAGCAGCGCAAGTGCCTCCAGTGAGGACGGGTCGAGCTGGGCAGCTTCGTTTGCCGCGAGGATGGTTTCAACGAGGTCGCCCGCCGCGAGAGAGCGGCGCGCTTGCTCAAGCAGCGCATCGACACGCTGGTCTTTCCGGGGCGCTTGGGATGCCGCGTCGGTCGGCGGTGGAGCAGGCGGGGGGTCGGGCGGCCTCCTCGTCTCCTTCGGGAGGCGGAGGTCGGCGGCGGGCTCGCTGCCGGCGCGCTCTTCGAGGCGGCCGCAGCGGGCGCGCGCCCAGGCGAGGCCAGCCGTGGCTCGCGGATCGGTCGGGTCGAGGGCATGCGCGCGGCCAATCAGGGCGAGCGACTCGACCGGGTCGGCGACGATCGCTCCCAGCCACAGCAGGGCATCTCGCGACTCGCTGTCGAGGGAGAGGGCAAGGCGCAGCACCGCCTCGGCTTCAACGCGCGCGCCGAGCCGCGCGAGGAGCTTTCCGCCATCGACGAGCGCTCGGAGATTCGGGAGGGTCACCGCGCTCGCCCCCGACGCGCGATGACGATCAGGCGCGGACTGTCGCTCTCGAGCGGAGAGAGATCGTAGTCGCCGTACCACCCTTCCGGCGTGAAGCCGCTCAGCCGAAGCAGGAGGTCGACCTCGTTGCGGAAGAAGTAGCGCAGGCGGAGTTCGCCTCCAACCCGCCGGACGGGCTGCTCGGCCGACCAGCGGTCGTAGGTGAGACGGAGCGTCTGGACCTGAGCGATTTCGTCCACTGTTCGCGCGACGAGCTTTTGAACGTAGTCGCTCCCGATCGAACGCGTCCACGCATGGAGAACGAGGCTCTCCTCCCGCACCCACGTTCCCGGGTCGGCTGCGGCGAGGTCGATCACCAGCCTGCCGCGTCGTGTCAGAAGCCGGCGCACCTGGCGGAGCGCGGTGAGCTGCTCCTCGACGGTGAGGAGATGAGCGAACGTGTCGAGCGCAAAGATCGCGAGCCCCACCGGCTCGGCGAAAGGCAGATGCGCAGCATCTCCCGCGAGGTAGCGCACTGTCGGGAGGGCAGCGCTCCGTCGGCGGGCCGCGGCGAGCATGGCAGGAGACGGGTCAACCCCAATCACCGAGAAGCCGCGGCGCGCCAAGGCGTCGGCGACCCGGCCAGTGCCGCAGCCAACCTCGAGCACCGGTCCGCCGGTTCGGCGCGCCAACGCTTCGTAGAGGTCGATATCGTCTTCGAACCCCTCGTGCTCAAGGTCATACATCTCGACGAGGTCGGCGTACGGGTCGGCGCTCATAGCTCGTTCCGCGGCCACAACACGTACTCGGCCAGGATGACGATGCACAGCCCGGTGACAAGCGTCAGCGGGCCGACCAGCCGCATGCTTTGAAGCCCGGCAAGCCCCGCCACGTACAGGCCGGCTGGGATCGCCAAGATGGCGGAGCGGGCGATGCCGAGCGGCTGGTGGCGGGCAAGCGAGATCAACTCGAACGCCGAGGCCACGAGCAGCCACGCCGCCACTGCCAGCACGGTGATGAACAGCACGAGATTGACGTAATCATCAGGCTGGAGCCAGAAGACGATCGCTGTCGCGCCGCTGCCGGCCGCGACCGTCGCAAGCGGCAGCGCGGCGTGCCGAGCGATGTTCTGCCAACTCACCTGCATGGCTGCCAGTATAGCGAGCAAGCGGGCGGGCCGGAAGCAGATGGCAGATCACGGGATCATCGCCTACTATTGAGCAGCCCCCTGGGGACGGGAACATGGCGACGATCACGACCCATACCGGCGATGACGGAACGACCGGCCTGCTCGGTCCGGAGCGTGTCTCCAAGGATGATCCGCGCATCGAAGCGCTCGGCGCCCTCGATGAGGCCCAGTCGGCGCTCGGCTTTGCGCGCGCTTTCGCTCGGCCGGCAGCAGCCGAGCGTCTGCTTGCCATCCAGCGCGCGCTCTATCGGCTGATGGGCGAGCTCTCCACGAGCGGTCAGCCGAATGGCGATCAGATCGCGCGCGAGTATGACTTGTGGACGACCGTCGAGCAGGTCGAAGCGCTGGAGCGCGACATTCTTGCGTGGCGAGAAGCTGCGCCGAGCCAGTTCATCATCCCGGGCGACTCGCCCTTCGACGGCGCCCTGCATCTCGGCCGGGCGCTGGTGCGGCGCGCCGAGCGGCGGGTGGTCACCCTTGACCGGGCGGGGCTGCTCGCCAATCCGCAGTCGCTCCGCTACCTGAACCGTCTTTCAGATTGGCTCTACCTTTTCGCGCAGCAGGAAGCGTCGCGCCCGCCCCTCATCGCTCGGGAGCGTTCTCGGCGCGGAAAGAAGGAGCGAGGCTCCGACCAGCCCGCCTCCTCTGCGGCGAGCCCGACCGACGACCGCCGCTCCTGACCAGTCGGCTGGCGCTTCTCTCTGCCCAGCTGTGCGCGATAGCCCCATTGCCACAAAGAAGCTGCCCCGCGCGGAGATCAGTCGGATGAGGGCGGTCGATCGGCGGCCGCCTTCGAGTGCGCGTGGAAACGGCTCGGCTGGGGGTGCTGGGGGGCCGGGAGCGGTCAGTGGTCCGCGCTTTGCGCCTGCTTCTCTTCGGGTGCCGTCTAGGTCGGCGCGCCTGCGCTTCCGGTAGCCAGGCGGGCGACCGCTCGCGAACGGCGGTCACTGCCGAGCGCGGCGCAGGCGCGCCCCGCCGGAGCCGCTCAGGGGGCGAGGACCCACTCTGCGGGGAGGCGGTAGCGGTGAATGCGCGTTGTCTTGCCGGAGGCATCCAATTCGCGCACGATGCCGACCCGCTGGATGTCCTGATACGTGTTCTGGATCTGGACGATGCGCTTCGCGGTGAGATTGAAGATGACCGCCCCCGCTGCTACCGGCTTCAGACTGGCATCCCGCGTCCGGTCGTCTACCACCCGAAAGACGGGGACCTCATGGTCGCGCAGGAAATCGAGAGCGGCGTGAATGCGGCTGTAATTGCCCGGCAGGTTGTGCTCGTCGAAGACCGCGAGCCCCGCTTCTACATAGCTTCCGATATTCGCCCCATATTGGTCGGCAATGGCGAGCAGCTCGCTCAAAGTCGTCGGGTTGCGCGAGCAGGCGGCGACGAGGGGGATGAGGGCAGCACACGGGCCGATAAAGCTGACCCGGCCGCTCTGGTCGACCACGGTGTACCGCATGACATTCATGCTGCCTTCGATTATAGGCGGACTAGGGCTTGGTCGCCTCGGGGTTGCGCATTCCGCGCCACAAAATTGCTATCCCGAGGGGAAGAACAGGGAAGAGCACCGTGGCGTGGGCGACAAACGCGTAGGCGGTGGCCGTGTCGTCGGGCACGCCGAACGCCAGCAAAGTTTGGGCGGCGAAGAACTCGAAAGGTCCGATCCCTCCTTGCGAGGAAGGGAGCGTGATCGCCAAGTTAGCGGTCGCCGTCACGAGCAGGGCAACGTAGGCAGGCACGGTGATGCCGAAGGCGCCGAACACGAGGAGATAGACCATCGATTCGATGCTCCAAGCAGCGAGCGAGGTCAGCGCAATCGGCCCCAGCAGGTCCGGACGGCGCACGCCGGCGAGGCCGTCCAGGAACAGCTGGATCGCAGTTTCGAGGCGCGCGCCGAGCTGCCGCGGCAATCGCGCTGCCAGCCAATGGACTGCGGTGAGGCTGCGGCGGCCGCCGGCGGCGAGGAGAAGGAGGGCGGCGAGCAGTCCAAGAAAGAGGAGCGCGCCCGCGCGCAGGAGGTATCCGAACCAGTCGGCGAGAGGGGTGAGGAAGGAGACGACGCCGAGAAGAAAGAGGAGTGTCAGCCCGTCGAACACCCGCTCGACGACAATGGTCGCCAGAACAGCGGCGCGGCTGACCCCTTCGCGGCGGTGGAGTTCGTGAGCGCGTACCAGTTCACCTGCGCGCGCCGGCAAGACATTGTTTGCCGCAAAGCCGAGCACGAGGACCGCGACCAGCCGCTGAGGAGGGATGACGGCAATCGGCCGCAGTAAGAAGCTCCACCGGACAGCGCGGACCCAGACACCGACAAAAAAAACCGCGACCGCCGGCCCAAGCCACAGGTAGTTCGCCTTGGCGAACGCCTCGCCCAGCTGGGCGAGGTTCAGGGAGGGGTTCAGGAAGAGCGCAAGCAGAAAGGCGATGCTGATAATGAGGGGGATAAGGGCACGGCGCGACGACTGCTGAGCGAGGTGGCGCCAGAATGCATGCTCCGACAGCGCGACGCTGCCCTGCGCCTCACTCGCTGGTCGGCTCGCCAAGCGGTGGCTCCAGCGCAGCAGGCGGGACGATCGTGCTGAGCGTGAGATGCTCTCGGACAAAGACGGCGAGCCCAGCCCCTGTCACGAGGAAATATTGGATCGCATGCGCCAAGATCGCCACCGAGAAGCCCAGGGTTGCGCCGACGCCGAAGGCAGAGAGCGCGATCTTGGCGAATAGCTGGAAGGTGCCGATGTAGCCGGGTGCCGAGGGGATCATGATCCCGAGATTGACAAAGACCAGCAGAAAGAGCGCCGCCAACGCCTGCTGCTCGATCGAAAGGGGCACGGCGAGCGCTTCGAGGACGAAGAAATAGCCTGATGCCTCGAGCGACCAGACGATCACCGAGAGGATGATGATCGCGCCGAGATGGCGTCGCACGCGCAGCGCCTGAAGCCCGTTGAGCAGATTGGTGAGAAGACGGTCGGCGCGGCTGGCAAGGGACGCAGGAAAACGCCGCAGCACCGCGCGCGCAAGCGCGAGCGCAAGGCGCTCGTTCAGCAGGAGCAGGACGATCGCGGCTCCGACCGAAAGAAAGATGACCGAACTGGCGATCATCACGAGCCGGATCTCCGGCAGTTCGCCCCGCAGCGGGAACAGCAGCAGGAGTATCCCCATGAAGGCCAGCAGCGTCAGCCCGTCGAACACGCGCTCGACAACGATGGTGGAAAATGCGGTCGAACGGCTGAGCCCGGCCTTAGTGCCGATGAGGTGCGCCCGCACGAATTCCCCCATGCGCGCCGGCAGGACATTGTTTGCCGCGAAGCCCAGGATGAGCGCGCTGAAGAGGACTGGGAACGGCACGCGCTTAATCGGGGCAAGAAGCGATCCCCAGCGGCGGGTCCGGACGAGGTAGCCGAGGGAGACGCAGCAAACTGCCGGAACAACCCAGCCAAGCTGCGCGTGGGCGAAGATCTGCCCCACCTGGGCGAAGTCGACATCGCGGACCGCCAGCCAGAGGAGCACCGCGGTGACGGCGAACCCGCCCGCGATCCGAAGCCGATTGTTCAAGCGCGCTCACCGAGCGGAGCGGACCGACGCAGCACAAAGGGGGTGATCAAGCTCCGAAGCAAGATCGCAAGGTTCAATTTCGATTCGCCGGCAGTCCGCTCCTGAAACCGGATTGGGATCTCGACGATCCGATAGTTTCGTTGCTTGGCACGCCACAGCACTTCCTGCAGGATCCAAGGACCGCTGGCCGACATCGTCGCGAGGTCGAGCGCGGCTAAGGCATCGCGCCGGAACAGGCGGTAGCCGGAGGAGCAGTCGCGGAGCGACAGGCCGAGCGTCAGCCGAAGATAGGTGTTCGCAAGCCGCGAAACGATCCGGCGGGTGAGACCGCGGTTCACCTCGCCTCCGCCGGGAACATAGCGAGAGCCGACAACGATCTCGGCGCCGGTCCGGTCGGCGGCCGCGACAAGACGCGGAATGTCCGCCGGGTCGTGCTGCAGGTCGGCGTCCATCTCAACGACATAGTCGACCGGAAGCTGGACGCAGAACTGAAACCCGTCGATCCCCGCGACCCCGCGGCCTCGCGGGCCAGTGCGGTGGAGAACAAAGACGCGCCCGGGATGCTCGGCGGCGAGCTGGTCGGCGATCTGGCCGGTTCCGTCCGGTGACTGGTCGTCTGCAACCACAACACCTGCCTCGACTGGCAAGGCGAGGATCTGCTCGATGCAGGCGCGGATCGACCCCGCCTCGTTATAGGTTGGAAGCATCGCAACGACGCGCACCGGCTGGTTCCTCAGCACGCTGCGAAGCAGCACTGGCTGGCCGCATTGTAGAGGATGCTGCTGCGTTCGTCACGGTGGCAATCGCCCTCCTGGCGGAACTCGGGCATCCCCCTTCCCGGGCTGAGCGGGAGGGCAGCCTGCTCCTGCACGGTCGCGTTGCTGCGGGACGATTGACCCGTCCGCAGCGGCTCCTCTCGCGCTTCCCCGATTTCTGCTCCGCTCCTCCACCCGGTCCGCTGTGCTCACGCTGCCGCTTTGCAGGAAGGAGACCCCTGCTGCTGGAACGCGCTGCCGAAGGTAGGCGGCGGAGCCTAGGGCCGGATGCGCTCCATCGCGAGCGGAACAAAGGTCGACGACCGCTCGTCGAGGACGGCAAACGTGCCGAAGCTGGTGATGGCGGCTGTGCAGCGCAGAGCCGCCGCGTCGCAGGCGAGCGTGTCGACTTTTACCCACCGCTCGGCGGCGAGGGCCGAGCGGCCGGCCGCGCTCGTCAATTGGTATAGCCCCAAGGAGCGCATGACGGACCTGTCCGCGAACTGGCGCAGGTCGAACGTGATCGTCGTCTGGTGAGCGAGCTGGCACGGCTGGCCGCTGGGCGTCGTGCAGCCGAGGGTGAATGACGAGCCGAGGCTCGGGGCGTTGCCGGGCGTCTCGCTCGGACGGCCGTGGTTCTGGACAAAGATGGTTGCGCCAGCAGGCACGCTCCCTGGCGGAAAGAAGCTCTCGAAGGGAGGCGGCGGGGGCGGCGCCTTGGGGGTGGTGTTCGGCGGAGGCGGCGGCGTATAGCGGACCGTGCCGCCGCGCTCGTTCACGGGAGCCCTCGCGGGCTGTACAGTGGCATAGATCGCCCGGTGGGTCACGGTGAAGTAGGCATAGCCGTTCTCCTGCCGGTGAGGCGTCAGAACGACGCCGATGTCGCTGGTGACGGTGAGGATCTCGCCAGGGACGATCGGGAAGCCGACTTCGCGCTCAACGGGCGTCGCGACGTAGCCGCCGTTGCTCGGCGTGATCCTCCACGCGTGCGGTTCGTGGGGGTAGCCGGAGTCGACCCAGAGGACATGGCGCTGCAGCCCATCCGGTCGGGTGAAGACCAGCCACTGCAGCGAGTTGCAGCGGCGGCTTTTGGTCGCGTCGCCGAAACAGGGCTCGCTGCCGCCGATCGGCCGGCTTCCCCCGACCATGGTCGCCTCGCCGCGGTCTTCCGCGAAGACAAAGCCAAGCAGCTGGCGCACGCCGTACTGATAGGCGAGATAGGCTTGGGTCGGCTGACCGCGGTAGATAAGTCCCCAGTCTCCCGCCTCGCTCGGCCGGTCTGTCGCCAGGGCGAACCAGATGAAGATATCGACCGGCGCGTTGATGCCCCTGCTCGGCGCCGTGTGCGCTTGTAGGCTCTGCGCAAGCAGCGGCGCTACGAGCAGCGCCGGGGTGTCTGGCGTGAAGTCGACGCAGGCGCTGTTGTTCGGCACGGTGCAGGGCCGCGTATCGCGGCCGTAGGCGAGCCCCGTCTCCGCAATCACGATCGGTTTGTGGAACAGCTCCGGGTGCGGCGAGCTGGCGGCGGCGTCGCGCAGCGCGTCACGGAAGCGCTCGATCTTGCCGAGAAACCCGCGCGCGGTCGGGGTCTCATGGTTTCGGCGATAGAACAGGTACGAGTTGAACGAGACCAGGTCAAAATACGGTGCCCCGCCGGCAGCGAGCACCTGCGAGAAAAACCGGCAGTTGAAGGCGTAGCGCGAGATGTCGTCAACGGCGGCCGGCCGGCCGTGCGCGTCGAGGCGGGCAGGGTCGTAGCAGCCGTCGGCCGCGAGCGCCGCGAAGACGATCTTCGCTGCCGGGTCGGCTGCGCGCTTCGCGTTCGTTGCGCGTTTCAGGATCTCAACGTACTGCCGTGGACCCCAATTTGTCTCTCCCTCGCTCGGGTTGTACGGGTTGGTGGTATTGCCGAGGCATCCTCCGCCGAGGGCACCGAGATCGCCATTGGGCGCATCGAGATGTTTGAGGTAAAAGTCTGCCTCGTTGTGGATCTGCCAGTACGTAACAGCGCCGCGGGTCGCGCTGATGGGGGAGCGGCTGCCGTAGCGCTCCATCGCTGCGGTCAAGAACCGCTCGAAGGCATCCAGGCCAGCCGGGGTGAGAGGACCGCAGATCGCAGCGCCCGGGGTGTAGCCGAAGCCCGCAGGGGCGTTCACCACGATCGGCAGCGGCGTCATCCCCGCGGCCTTCAGCGCAGCAAACACTCCGTCGTAGCGCGACCAGTCATAGTGACCGGGCGCTTTCTCGATCGCATTCCACTCGAACGGCGTGCGGACGAAGCGGGCACCGGACTGCGTCATAAACTGCCACGTCGCTGAGCCGGGGGCGAGATTGGCATCCCATACCCCGAAGATATTGCGTGAGGAGGCAGGGGGGTCGGCTGCGGCGGGCGGCGCCGCTGTCAGGTGCGAGCCGCAGAGAACAAGGACCGCCGCCGCAATCAAAAGTAGCCGAGATCGGCCAAGGTGAAACGATGCCCGCACGTTCGCTTCCCCTTCGGAGACCGCGCGAGGGTGAGGAGCATGGCGACGAAGCGCCCTGCGCGGCCGCGTTCTTCGAGGATGATTTCGACGTGCAGAGGATGCCGATGAAGAGGAACTTCTAGGATAGTCGCGCTAGCCTAGTTGGGTCTGGAGATCGCGTGCTGGCTGCGGAGGGGCGTAGCCGTGAAGGCGGAGAAAGGCCGCCGCGATCTGGGGATCGAACTGCGTTCCAGCACAGCGCGCGATCTCGGCGAGCGCAGTCGAAACCGGAAGCGCCAAGCGGTAGGGACGGTCGGTCGTCATGGCGTCAAACGTATCGCAGACGGCGACAATCCGGGCGCCGTAGGGGATCTTCTCCCCTGCCAGTTTGCCCGGATAGCCGGTTCCGTCCCATCGCTCGTGATGGTGGAGCACGATCGACGCCCCGGCCCGAAAATCGGCGAAGCGGGCGACGATCTCGGCGCCGATTGCCGGATGGCGCTGGATCTCTGCAACCTCCTCGGGGGTCAGCGGGCGCGCTTCGGAGAGGATCGCGCTCGACATGCCGAGCTTGCCGATGTCGTGGACGCGCGCTGCTCGCACAATCACGTCGGTTTCTGCGCGGCTCAGCCCCAGTTCGCGGCACAGTTCCGCCGCGTAGCCGGCAACCCGCCGCGAATGCTCTGCGGTGTAGCGGTCGCGGAGATCGACGATATCAGCCAGCTGCTCGATCGCCTCCCGCGTTTGACGGCGGATCTGGGCTGTCTGATGGAGTGAGAGGGCGACGATCGCCATGGGGATAGCCACGAGCGCGATCGCCCACGGCCGGCCGGTGCCGACCAGTGCCGCGAGCGCGCCGAGCAGGAGCAGCGCCACATTTTGCGGCAGTTTGTCGCGCTGGTCGAGGAGGTAATAGCGAAGAAGCGGCTGGCCGAGCGCGAGGTCGGCGGCGACAGCGACAAGGATCGAGTTCACCGCGACCAGAACGACGCCCGCGGTAATGATTGCGGCGATCTCGCGTCCGTCGTTGAGATCGACGATGAGCGAGCGGCCAGCCACTGCGCCGCCCGCCGCTCCCGCGAGGATGCCAGCGAGCGAAAGGACCGCAACGTTGAACGCCCGCGCCAGCATGCTGTTGTGGCCGGGGCGAATGACGTACGCCAGCAGCATCCCCATCACCGTGACGAGGAGCGCAGCGGCGGTACCGAAGAGGAGGAGGGCAGCGAAGATGGCGGTGATGCCGACCCCCATCTTCACTTTGGGCGCCACTTCAACCGGGAACGCAATCCCAGCGGCGGTCAGAAGCACGAGCACGCCGAGCGAGAAGAGGTCGCTCTCCGCAAGCTCAAGCGGGGAAGAAGTTGAGAGCACAATCGCGGCGGCAACGCTTGCCGCCGCGATGATCGTCAGGTACCAGGTCCGCAGCGCAGCTTTGGAGGTCATCGTTTGGCCAGCGCCTGGATACTTTTCTGCTGGGCGCGGATATCGCGCTCGCTCAGCCGGATTGTCGTCGTCATCAGCGACGGCGCGCGCTTCGTGTCAAAGTTGCTGAAGACATCGGGACGAAATCCTGGCGCCGGCTGGATCCACGGGTTCTGCTGCAGGAAGGGCGAGGGGGCGGAGATCGGTTTCAATCCTGTCGTCGGCGTCGGGTCCTCGCGGTCAAAGGCGAGATATGCTGTCAGTTCGAGCCGGAGCGGTCCCGCGACGTACGACTGGATCTCGATGTCGTAGTTGCTGCCTCGGCGCTCGACCCGGGCGACCCGAAACCACGTATGCGCTTCGAGGTAGCGGAGCAGCGCGTCGCGGTCGGCCACGGCAACGCCGCGCTCGCGGATCCCCTGCGCCGTCAGCCCGGCGAGCGGCCGCGCGTCGCCGTTCAGTCCTTCCACCACGCGGGGGTCGATCACGCGGCTCGTCCGGAAGAACAGATGGAGGAGCACAGGGCCAGCATCAGTCTGAACCAAGATCGACGGGTCGTACTCGCAGAACAGGTCCTGCGCTGCTGCCGGCTGCGTGGGGAGAAGAACGCCGATGAGGAGCGCCGCGCCAAGCACCCCGCTGAGGATAGACCGCGCTCCTCGGTCAATCAGAATTCGTGTTCTCATCGAAGTACCTTCCTCAGACGCACTGCGCACATGGCAGGCGGCTCGAGCGGCCGTGGGAGGCAGCCATCCCGCCGCTCCCAGCGGACAGGCTAGCATGCGCTCGTGCCACGCGCAAGAGACGCGAATGGGCTAGCCCATCTGGATCCTGCTCTCCGCGCGGGGGCATTCCTCTCCTCTCGGCAGGCAGGCGCGTTGACCAAGATTTCGTGGCGTCCGTAAGATACGAGCGAGAGACCACCGTGGGATGCCAGTCATGACCGCTGCTCGTGAGGCTGCCGAAATCCTCGGGCGCTTGCTCCCTGCGATCGAGCGCGCGCTGGAGGCTGCCGTTCCCCACGAGGGAGGGCTTGCGGTGATGGTGCGCTACCACCTCGGCTGGTGCGATAGCGACGGCAACCCGGCGAAAAATCGGACGGGGAAACGGATCCGTCCTGCCCTCGTGCTCCTCGCCGCCCAGGCAATGCAGGGGGAGATCGACGATGCCCTGCCCGCGGCGGTTGCCGTCGAGCTGCTTCATAACTTTTCGCTCATTCACGATGATATTCAGGACCGAAGCCCTGAGCGCCACGGGCGCCCGACGGTTTGGACCGTTTGGGGAGAGGCACAGGCGATCAACGCCGGCAACGTCCTGCATGTGCTCGCTCATCGCTCCCTAGCGGCGCTTGCCGACCGGCGGCCGCCAGTCGGCTGGGCTGCCCTCCAGCGGCTGTATGACACCTCGCTTCGGCTCTGTGACGGCCAGTATCTTGACCTCTCCTACGAGCAGCGCCCGCGTATCCGCCTGGACGACTATCTCACCATGATCGCCGGCAAGACCGCCTCGCTGATCGGATTGGCGCTCGAACTGGGAGCGATGGCCGCGACTGACGACCGCGAGGTCTGGATGACTTACCGTCAGATCGGCGAGCAGATCGGGCTCGCCTTCCAGATTTGGGACGACTATCTCGGTATATGGGGCGACCCAACCTTGACAGGAAAACCAGTCGGCGAAGATATCGCCAATCGGAAGAAAACGCTGCCCGCTGCCTACGCCTTCGAGCATGCAGTCGGCGAGGACTTGCGCGTGCTCATCGACGCCTATCGTCCCGGGGCTGCGGAGCCGGCGCCGCTCGCGGCAGTGCTCGACGTCTTCGAACGCGTCGGCGCCCGCGCCTACACGGAACAGCTCGCGACCGAAACGATTGACCGGGCGCTGGCAGCACTTGACAGCGCGCCAGGCGCCCTCGACCCTCTCGCCGACCTCGCGACCCTCGCGCGCTATCTCGTCGGGCGGGACCGCTAGAGCGCCGCGTCCTGCCGAAGGAGCGACTATGGCCAAGCAGACGATCCGCGATTTCGCGGTCGAGAACAAGCGCGTGCTCGTGCGCGTCGACTACAACGTGCCGCTGGACAAGACAACGGGGGAAGTCGCCGACGACACGCGCATCCGCGCCACCCTGCCGACCATCCGCTATCTGATCGACCGTGGGGCGAAGGTGATCTTGATCTCCCACCTTGGCCGCCCAGACGGCAAGGTCGTCGAGTCGCTGCGCCTCGACCCGGTCGCGCGTCGGCTGTCGGAGCTCCTTGGCCAGCCGGTCCGCAAGCTCGACGACTGCGTCGGTCCCGAGGTTGAGGAGACGGTGCGGGCGATGAAGCCGGGCGAAGTCGTGCTCCTCGAGAACGTTCGTTTCCATCCCGAGGAGGAGGCGAATGACCCGGCCTTCTGCCGCGACCTCGCCACGCTCGCAAATGTCTTTGTCAATGACGCCTTCGCGACGGCCCACCGCGCCCACGCTTCGACGGCCGGCGTCGCCGACTACCTGCCGGCCGTTGCCGGATTCCTCATGGAGAAGGAACTGAAGTTCCTTGGCGATGCCCTCGCCGCGCCTGCCCGCCCGTTCGCTGCCATCATCGGCGGCGCGAAGGTGGGCACGAAGATCGGCGTTCTGCGTGCGCTGCTGGGAAAGGCCGACCTTCTCCTCATCGGCGGGGGGATGGCCAACACGTTCTTCCTCGCGCAGGGAGTGCCGATCGGCGCCTCGCTCGCTGAACCCGACAAAGTCGATCTCGCTCGCGACCTGCTTGATCAGGCGCGCGCCGCGGGGATCGAGGTGCTGCTGCCGAGCGATGTGCTCATCGCCGACCGGGTCGATGCTGCGGCAGCGACACGCACGATCGCAGTCGCCGAGGGGGTGCCTGAAGGGTGGAGCATTGTCGATATCGGCCCCGCCACGATCGCCCGCTACCGCGAGGCGCTTCAGCCGGCGAAAACGGTGCTCTGGAACGGGCCGATGGGCATCTTCGAGATCCCGGCCTTTGCCGAAGGAACGCGGGCGATCGCGGCAGCGCTGGCAGAACTCGATGCGGTCACGATTGTCGGCGGCGGCGAGTCGGTTGCGGCGGTGGAGCAGCTCGGCTATGCCGACCGCATCACCCATCTTTCCACGGGCGGGGGCGCGACCCTGGAATTTCTCGAAGGGCGCGACCTGCCGGGGGTCGCCTGTCTGCACGATAAGATGCCGGAGCGCTAGCCACGATGCGCGTCCCACTGATTGCCGGCAACTGGAAGATGCACACTACCATTGCTGAGGCGGTGCAGCTTGTCGTGGCGATGCGAGACGACCTCGAAGCGGTGCGCGGCGTCGAAATCGTCCTCTGCCCGCCGTTCGTCTCGCTCTATCCCCTCTATGAACTGCTGCGCGGGGGGCCCCTCCGGCTGGGGGCGCAGAACATCGACTACCGCGACTTTGGCGCGGTAACCGGCGAGATCGCGGCGCGGATGGTGGCGCCGATCTGCTCCATGGTCATCCTCGGGCATAGCGAGCGGCGGCGGTACTTTGGGGAGAGCGATCAGGTGGTCAACTGGAAGGTGAAGGCGGCGCTTGCTGCCGGGCTGCACCCGATCGTGTGCGTCGGCGAGCAGCTCGAGGAGAACGAGGCGGGAGCGACCGCGGCGGTAGTCGAGCGGCAAGTGCGGGCTGCCCTTGCCGGCGTCACTGACCTGCGGCGCATCGTCATCGCCTACGAACCAGTCTGGGCGATCGGTACAGGACGCGCGGCGCATGGGCCCCAAGCGAATGCGACCATCGGCTGGATCCGGCATCTGCTGCGCGACCGGTTTGGTCCAGCGGCGGCCGAGGAGACCCGGATCCTCTACGGCGGGTCGGTCACGCCTGACAATATCGCGGAGTTTGTCGCTCAGCCCGAGATCGACGGCGCGCTTGTGGGGGGCGCGTCCCTGCGCGCCGCTGATTTTGTCGCTATCTGCCGCACCACCGCCGACCTGCGAGTGCCGAAGGAGCTGCTCGAAGGACGGTAGGTCTTCTCCTCCTCGCTGGGCGCGAGAGGGGGTCAGGAGGAAAGAACTCGCATGTACACGCTCGTTCTGCTTCGCCATGGGGAAAGCGAGTGGAACCGCGAGAACCGCTTCACCGGCTGGGTCGACGTTGACCTGTCGCCAGCAGGAATTGAAGAAGCGCGCGCGGCGGCACGCCTGCTCGAGGAGGCCGGGTTCTCGTTCGACCTCGTCTTCACGTCGCTGCTGAAACGGGCGATCCGCACCGCTTGGATCGTCCAAGACGCGCTCGACCTCCTCTGGCTGCCGGTCGAGCGGAGCTGGCGGCTGAACGAACGGCATTACGGCCGGCTAACCGGGCTGAATAAAGCCGAAACCGCCGCCCAATTCGGGGAGGAGCAGGTCCATCTCTGGCGACGGTCGTACGATGTGCCGCCGCCCCCCTTCGCGCCTGACGATCCGCGCAACCCGGTAAACGACCGGCGCTATGCCGACCTCGCGCCGCACGAACGGCCGCTCACCGAGTCGCTCAAGGATACTGAAGCGCGCTTTCTCCCCTACTGGTTTGATCGGATCGCCCCGGCGATCCGGGCGGGCAAGCGCGTCTTGATCGCCGCGCACGGCAATAGCCTGCGTGCGCTGGTCAAGCATCTGGATCAGGTGCCTGATGACCTGATCCCCGAACTGAACATTCCGACCGGGGTGCCTCTCGTCTACGAGCTTGATGATGCACTCCGGCCGCTTCGCCACTACTACCTTGGGGACCAGGAGGCCGTGGCTGCGAAAATGGCGGCGGTAGCGGCCCAGGGGAAGGCGCGCTCGTCGCCGCCGCCAGCAGGGAACTAAGCCTTCCCGGCGACAAGAGGCATTCGGCCCGCTGCTTCGCTGTCGAGGATTGCCTCGTAGACCCGCTCGTAGTTCGACGCCATGGCGCGCGCCGAGAAGCGCGCTTCGACCACGAGCCGGCACGTTTCGCGGCTGAGCGTGTCGAGGTCAGCGATCGCGGCGACGAGGTCGTCCTCGGTCGTGCCGAGCAGCCCCGTCACGCCCGGCTCCACGATCTCGGTCGCGGCGCCGCGGCGGGTGGCGATTACCGGGGTGCCGCAGGCCATCGCTTCTGCCATCACGAGGCCAAACGGCTCTTCCCACTGAATGGGATTGAGCAAGGCTGCCGCGCCGCCGAGAAGCTGGGCACGCTTGGCGGTGTCGACCTCGCCGATGAATTCGATCCCGGGCTCCCGAAGAAGCGGCCGAACGACCGACTCCCAGTAATCCCAGTCGCGTCGCACTACCGGGTCGTGGACAAAGGGCAGCGGTTCTCGCGCCGCGATAACGAGGGGGACCCCCGCCCGCCGGGCAATCCGGATAGCAGCGTCGACCCCCTTCTCGGGGCTGATCCGGCCGACAAAGGCGAGATAGTCGCCTCCCTTTGGCGAATAGGGCAGTTCGCGCAGGTCAACGCCGTTGTAGACCGTCGCGACCCAGTTCGCCCAGCGGACCGGCCGGCGCTGGCTGTTGCTGATCGACACGAGCGGCTGCTCGCGATATTCGGCGTAGATCGCCGTGAGCTCGGGCAGGTCCTGCCGCCCATGCATTGTCGTTACAGTCGGTGTTCGGCAGCAGCGGGCCCGAGAAAAGACGAAGTGATCGAGATGGTTGTGGATGATGTCAAACTCATCGGCCATCTCGTAGCAGGTCGCGATGACAGCGTGCAGGGTTGCCTCGGGGTCCCAGCCGTTCTCGCTCCACAAGGCGCGGGGAACTGTCGGGACAAGCCGCGCCGAGGTCTGGGAGTCGCCGCTGGCGAACAGCGTGACCGTATGACCACGGGCGACCAGTTCCTCGGTCAGGGCGGCGATGACGCGCTCGGTTCCTCCATATTTCTTCGGCGGGAGGGCAACATACGGCGGTGCAAGTTGTGCAATGCGCATGTCTCCTCGCTGTCTCACAGGATTGCGCGACGGCCAGCGAGAGAGGAAGGGGCACGCCGTTGTGCTGCAGTATGGAACGTGACCGTCGCTTTTCGCGACGGGGCTACTCAATCGAGATGGCGAGCCCGCCGCGTAGCGATTTAATCGTTACCTCATTCCGTTCATTGACCGCAAGGTCGATTGAGGCGCCGCCGACGCGGAGGCGAGAGACATGCACTTCGCGGAGCCAGAGCGGCAGCCGAGGACGGAGCCGCAGCCCTGTTGGAGTGGGCATGAGCCCGAGGATCGTGCGGAGCGCGAGCAGCGCGCTTCCTGCCGCCCACGCTTGGGGAGCGCAACTGACGGGGTACTGAGCGGGTAGCGAGAAGTAGAGCGGCTCCCGCTGGAAGCCGCAGTACAGTTCGGGCAGCCGCTGGTCCGGCATCGAGAGCCCGGCCTCGACAAATCCCCAGATCACGCGGTTCGCGGACTCATCAAAGCCGTAGCGTTTCATGCCGTAGGCGATCAGTGAGTTGTCGTGAGGCCAGACCGAGCCGTTATGGTAGCTCATTGGGTTGTAGCGCGGGTGCTGTTTCGACAGCGTGCGGATCCCCCATCCCGTGTCGAGGTCGCGCTGGAGCAGCCGCTCGACGCAGCGCGCTGCCTCGTCGGGGGGGAGGACGCCGGCAAAGAGCAGATGGCCCATGTTCGAGGCGACTGCGCGGACAGGCCGTTTTTGCCCGTCCAGCGCGATAGCATAGGCGCCGTCGCCGAGGGCGAAGTCGCGCCGAATCCGCTCCGCCAGTTCCTCGGCTTGCCGCGCGAGGGCCTCGCCGCGCCGGTGCTCTCCCCGCCGGCAAAAGAACTCGGCCAGCCGCCGCTTCGCCTCGACGACATAGGCCTGCACCTCAATGAGGGCAATTGGTCCCTCGGCGAGGGTGCCGTCCTCATGGGCGATCGAGTCTTCGCTATCTTTCCAGCCCTGGTTGCGCAGCCCGCCGGCCGTGGCGGACGCGGCATATTCCACGTAGCCGTCGCCGTCGCGGTCGCCGTACCGATCGATCCAGTCGAGCGCCCGCTCAACATTCGGCAGCAGGTCTTCGGCAAGCGCCTCGTCTCCGGTCCATGCGATCGTCTCGGCGAAGAGAATGAGAAAGAGCGGCGTGCTGTCGATGCTGCCGTAATAGGGGGTGTGCGGCGTCTCCCCCAGGTTCGCCATCTCCCCGAAACGCAATTCATGGAGGATCTTCCCCGGCTCTTCGTCCCGCCAGCGGTCGACGCGGCGGCCTTGGCGGCGCGCAAGATAGCGCAGCGTTCCCTTGGCCAGCTCGGGGACAAAGGCGAGCGCTTGGAACGAGGTGATGATGCTGTCGCGGCCGAACGGTGCGGCGAACCACGGGATGCCGGCGTGCGGAAACGGCCCCTCGGGCGTGTCGTGAGTGAGGGAGCGGAGGTCGAGCAAGCTGCGCTCGATCAGCCGGTCGAACATGTCGTTATCCGTCCGGACAAGCGTGGCGTTTGCTTCCCACGCAGAGTAGCGGGCCCCTTGCCGGCGCGCCGCTTCCTCGATCGATGGCGGGTCGATGGTCTCTTCCCCCTGCTCAGGACAGACCGACACCGTGACCCACTGCGCTCCTTCGGGCTGAAGGTCGAAGGCGAAACGGACCCGGACGAACGGCGTCACTTCTGTCACCGGCGGCGCCGGCTGCGACTGGTCGGGGTAGCGCACCGCGGGCGCGAGCGTGTTGGCGGGCGGGGTCTCGACCCGAATATCGAGGGGGCGCCGGTCGAACTGGAGGCGGGTCCGCCGCTCGATCCCATCGGCGCCGCGGTAGCAAAAGATGATCTCGCGGTCGCGAATGATTGGCTCGAGGAGGGTGCCGCGTCTCCCGCGAACAAAACCGCGGATATCGAACATGTCGCGGAAATCTGCGGCGATCAGCAGGTCGATGAGGAGAGGAACCGGCTCGGTGTGGTAGCTCTGAAGGCCGATCCGCTCGATGAAGGCTCCGGAGAGGGCGCGGTTGCGCCGCAGGCTGATCGTGTGTGGCAAGATGGTTCGGCCGTCCTCGAGGACAAATGCCGGGTTGGCAAGCTGCAGACTGGCGACCGTGTTCCGCGTGACCGAGGCGCCCATCCGTTCTGGCTTCCAGCCGACAGGCACGAGCTCATACCGGCTAAGATGCCGCGTGTCATTCCGGTAGAGCCCGAGCCCCTCATCGGGCGTCGCATCGCCCATCCAATTCGTGACAATAAACGTCGAATTGTCAGCAAGAACGAGCTGGTCCATCCCTCGTTCCTTCGGTTTCCCTCAGGCGCGTCCTCGTGGCCTCGGAGTATAGGACGGAGAAGGGAGAAACTCCCGTATCTCCGCCGGATCGTGGTCAAACGCGCTTCTCCGTTCTGCTGACAGCGCGGCCGGCGTAACCCCGCTTGATTCCGGAAAGGGAACGCGGGGTATAGTTTGCTGCGAGGGCGACGATGAGACGGCTGCTGCAGCTGTTTGGGCGGGCTGCTCTGCTACGCTGCCCGAATTGCGGGCGCGCGCCCCTGTTTCGAAGCTGGTTCGGCGCGCGCGACCACTGCACTGGCTGCGGGCTGCGCTTCGAGCGCGAAGAAGGATTTCACACCGGCGGCATGGCGCTCAATCTCGTCGCCTCGGAACTTGTCTTCGTCGCCGTCCTCGTCGGCCTCGTCGTCGCCACCTGGCCAAACCCGCCGTGGGATCTCCTGCGGTGGGGCGCCCTTCTCTTGATGGTCGCTTTTCCTCTCTTCTTCTATCCGTTTTCGAAAGCGTTCTGGCTTGCGCTCGACCTCGCCATTCGGCCGATCGAGCCGATTGAGATCGTCCCGCTCGACGATTGGGGCTTGGCCGGCAATTCCAACGCCCGCGCAACCCCCAGCGCTCCCCACGGCACCCCGCACGTCTTCTAGCCGCACGACGTCTCGATGGCCGCGCTGCTCACTGTCATCACCGTGACCCGTCGGCCGCAGTATCTCCCGGCGTGCTGTGAGACAATCGACCGCCAAGGCGAGGCGGTTCCGCTCCAGCACCTCATTCTTGGGGATGGGGTCGGTCGGCTTGAGCGGCCAAGCGGCTCGCGTCATCGCGATATCCTCGTGCTCTGCCCGCGCAGCCCAACAGAGTGCGACGGCCCATCGCGCCTTGGGGCGCTGCGCAATCTCGCTGTGCAGCTTGCCGCAACAGACGACATCGTTTTTCTCGACGATGACAACCGCTGGGAGCCCGACCACCTTGCCTCGCTCTTTGCAACGCGAGCGGCGACCAACGCTTCTTTCGTCCACTCCGAGCGGGCGCTCTTCGAGCCGGATGGGCGGCCGTATCTGCGGGAAGAGTTTCCCTGGGCGCGCGACCCCGCAGCGCGCCGGCAGATTTGGGAGCGCTACCGCTGCCTCGGGATCGTCACTCCCGGGAGCAACATCTGGCGCGACCGCCTGCCGATGCCGCACTCCTGCGTCGACCTCGGCGCGTGGGTGCTCCCCCGCCGCTTTCTGCTCGCTCATCCCTTCCAAACGGTGTATACCGAGGCCGACTGGGAAGCGAACATCACCGAAGACCATGGACTAGCGACGGCTATTCTTGCTTCCCGGTTGCCCGTCGCCTCAACGGGCCGGCCGACCTTGCTCTACTGGCTCGGGGGCTACTCAAACCACTTCGATCCGGCAGCGCCCATCCGCTGGCAGCCGCCGCACGCCGCGTCTCGCTAACACCGGGCCGGAGGCTGAGCGCAGGCCGAGGGACGGTCAGACAGCCCGCGTTGTCCAGCGTCCCTGCTCAGCAAGAGGCCGGAGGGCATGGCGGCCAGCGCGGCCGTTTGCCGCCCCGCCGCCGGCTCCTTCGCAGAATGGCACGGACCGGAACGTTCGCCGCGCATGGCGGGAAGAAAGCGCCTATATCGAACGGCGGCAGGCCGAGCGCGCGGTGCGTCAGAGCGCTCCAACGCGCCGTGCCGCAGCGCGTGCTGGCGAGGGAGCGTCCCCGCGGCCGAGCAGTGTCGACGCTCTGCGGACGGGTACCGGGCAAACTGCCGTATCGGCTCGGCGGCCGTTCCCGCCCGCCGCCTTCCGCAGAGCGCCGGCGGTGGCGCCAGAACAGACGAAGCGGCGCCCGCGGACCGCCAGTGATGCCAGGGGCAGGCGTCAGCGCCGCCGCCGGAGCAGCGCCAGCCCGCCGATGACGCCGAGCACGCCGCCAATGAGCGCGCCAACCCCGAGGAAGACGGGAGCAACCCAGAGGCCGAGATAAATCCCCGCTGCCGCGCTGGGAGCGGCCGCGCTCGAGAGGGCAAGGCCGAGCGCGCCGCAGAGGAGTCCGCCGAGGAGGGCGCCGAAAGTAGCAGCAATCACGCCGACAGGGGAGGAAGCTTGGTCGCGCATCTCGCTCCTCGTCGCTGCTTGCGGGGTGGCGACGGTCTTTCCCGCCGCGCTGGCATTGTACCATCCGCTTGCCGAGGATTAAGATATATCGTGACAGCACGGAAATACATGGACGACGAGCTTTTGTGCGACAGCGCGTCAGAGGAGCGGGCATGCCAGTTGGTCGTGTCTTCGGGTTCTGGGATCACTCGGCAGGAAGGGGCGCATTCAGCCGGGGGTGGGGCGGTCGGCGGCCGGGCCGCTTCTTCGAAAAGGGCGACTTGAAGTACGTCATTCTCGACCTTCTCAGCGAGAAACCGCGCCACGGCTACGACATCATTCGCGCCCTCGAGGATCGATTTGCCGGCTGGTATACCCCTAGTCCCGGTGCGGTCTATCCGACGCTGCAGCTGCTTGAGGACCTGGGGTACGTCACGGTCACGCAGCAGGACGGCAAGAAGGTCTACGCTATCACCGATGCAGGCCGGGCGTTCCTGCGCGACCGCGAGGCCGTGCTCGAGGAGATCGTCGCCCGCGTGCGCGGTTTGTGGGGAGGCGCGGGCCGTGCCGAGCAGGCTGCTGCCTGGGCGGCGTTGCGGGAAGAACTGGCCGAGTTCGGCCGCGTGGTCGGCCGCTACGGTCCGCAGGCGGCGGCTGACCCGGACACGCTGCGCCGCCTTGTCGAGGCGCTCCGACGCGCTCGCGCCGAGGTCGAAGACATTCTCCGCGGGACCGGCCCGGCGACGCTCTGAGGACGCTCACGGGACGCAGCGCCACGCCTTGCAGGAGTGTGCCGGCGCGCCGAATCCGGCCTACTCGTACTTCAGCGGCTCCATTGTCGGCGAGATATGGTTGACGAAGCGGCGGACGAATTTCTCGCGCTCGGCAGCGAGGAGCTGCTGGTCTTCGGCGGTGGGTTGGTAGGAGCGCACCTCTTCGAGGGTCAGCACCCCGCGTTGCTCGAGTAGGCGGTTAACAACAAATTGCCAGTCTTTCACCGCCCAGAGCTCAGCAGCAAGCTCCAGGACCATCTGGAGGAGGCGGTCGACCGCTGGGTCATCGAAGTACTGGGGCCGATCTTCTCGAGCCAGCGGGATGTGCCGCATCTGGGTTGTCATCGGTCGCTCCTCTCCGCAGCTACGGCTTCTGGCCCATCGTTGTCCAGGGAAAGATCCGCACGTTGCCCTTCACCTCGCCCCGGATGAAGGGGTCGGAGATGTTCCGGAACCCTGCTCTCTCCAACCACTCGGGATAGTTCCGATGGCCGGCCTCGCTCCAGTACGGCTCGACGTTGTTGGCCGTCTGCCAATCGGAGAAGTAGGCGCCGAAAGGATCGAGGGCGCGGTAGGGCGGCGCATCGTTGATAACGAACCAGCCGCCCGGCTTCAGGATGCGGAACCCCTCCTGAATGGTGTTCCACGCTGCCTCGTCAGGGATCTCGTGGAAGAGGATGCACGACGAGACGAGGTCAAAGTAGTTATCGGGAAAATCGGTCCGCTCGCAGTTCTGCTGACTGAAATGGATCGCCAGCCCCATCGCCTCGGCGCGCTTGTGGGCATACTTCAGCAGCGGTGCCGAGAGATCGATCCCATGCACTTCGGCGTTTGGCCACCGGAGCTTGTAATAGTAGGCGCTCTTGCATCCGCAGCCGAGGTCAAGGATCCGCTCCCATGGGCCATCCGGGCAGGCGGCGGCGGAGAGCCGCTGCTGCTCTTCGGAGTCGTTCGAGCCGCCGAAGTACACCTTGTTGGTGATGGCGGTGACGAACCCGATGAGCGGCTCCCGGTGCATTCCGCCGGGCTGAACGTGGTAGTCCGCCTCGTAGTAGGGCGGGATGGGAAGCGAGGGGTTCAGTCGAAGCGACCCGAGCGGCTGCTCGACCGGCGCATCGAGAAACGCTTCCAGTTCCGCGCGCCGCGGCTGCAGCAGTTCATGAACACGGGCGTACATCAGCTCTTGACTGAAGCGAGAGAGGGCCCGGTCGAACTTATAGGCAACGCTCGGCCGCATCACCTCGTCGATCTCCTCGAGGCTGCGCGGCGCGCGACCGTGCTCTTCCTGCCATTGCTCCGCGAGCTGCTGGTATTCCTCTCGGATGACCGGCAAGCGCACGGTGCGCTCGGACGCCTTCAGCGCTTTGAGGAACTCGGTGATCGCACGCTCGGCTTGCGGAAGCGGGGTCTCAGGGAGCTTGACGGTCGGCATGGCGCTCCTTTCCGCGCGGGACGTTTCTCTGCAGACCTTAGACCGCCTCGGCGCCGATGTCAAGCTCGAGGGAGAAAGGCGCGCCTTCCCCTAGGAGAGGGGCTGCATCTTGCCGCCGCTTCTGTCGCACGGGGCTGCCGCCCTGCAGGGTGCCGCTGACGGAGAAACGTCGTTGCTGCAGCAGCCGGAGACAGGACAGAACAGCAGACAGGAGACCGCTCCCTCGCCCGGCTGAGCCGGTCTCGGCTGCGTCATCTGGAGGGGCAGCGCCGTCGGGTGTCAGGCGGCCGTCGGGCAGATCGCGAGGGTCGCTCGGAAAGCGGCGAGAGCGCGCTCGGCGCCGTCCTCGCTGAGCAGCGGTCAGCTGGGCGCCGCCGCAGCCGACCCCTCCTTGCGCCCTCCGCAGGAAGGCGCCATTTACGCGCGCGCTTCCGAGAACGTACTATATGCATGAACTGCACCATGCATGTGTTCCATCTTTGAGAGAAAGGAGTGACGTCGATGGCATTTGCTCCTCGGCCACACGTTGAATTGGTCCACGTCCTCGACATGCCGGCGCGAGAGGTACTGCTTCCCGGGGCAAATATGCCGGCCCGGCTGATCGTTTTGAGCGAGAGCCCCGTGAACAAAGCGATCTCGGCTATTCTCGACCTTCCTCCCGGCTGGCGGCGTGAGCGCGGCGCGAACCCGGACACGTTCGTTGAGCACTATCTTCTCGCGGGCGACCTTCTTGTCGGCGATGATTTGCAGCTGCTGCCGCATCACTACTTCCGCACGGAAATCGGAACGGCGGCGGGTCCCTTCTCCACGGTGCATGGGGCCCGGATCGTCTATTTCACGGAGGGCGACCCGATGGCGTGGACGCCGGTCCCCACGCCTGGTCCTTCCCTAACCGAGGGAATTACGTGGCACAACACCAACATCATGCCGTGGGAAGACTCGTTTGTCCCGGGGCCAAACATCACCGAGACTGGGGCGCGGCTGAAGATCAAGCTGTTGCATATGGACCCGCGGACAAAGGCGTACACGCGGCTGGTCCTTGCTGAGAAAGGGTGGTACGACCACCGCTTCGCCCATCACCCGGTTGTCGAAGAGGCGTACACCGTCGCGGGCCACATGACGTACAACTACGGCACGCTGGAGGTCGACACCTACTTCTATCGGCCGCCGCGGATTAAGCACGGCGACTTTCTCGCCTATCCGGATGGCTGTATCTGGATCATCCGGTCGGACGGCGAGCTCGAGAACATCTACACCTCGCTTGACGGCGAGCCGGGCAACTGGGAATACGGCACCGAGCGCGAGCCGGTTCCGGTCGATACGGAGAAACTGGTCCGCTCGAAGCGCGCTGGCGCCTGGAACGGCTACGGCCAGCATATTCCGCGTGAGGAGTGGGAGAAGCGCAAGCAGGAGAAGGGCAGCTAGCAGACGCCTCGGCTTGCGCGTTACCGCCTCTCCCGCTCTGGGCGCCGTCGTCTCGTTCTCTGCGAGCGGCGGCGCTTTCACACTTGCTGCGGCGGCGCTGGAGAAGCAGGGGGAAGCCGCATGACCACTCCGCTGTTATTCCGCCCTTTTCAGTTGGGGACAGCGCGGCTGAAAAACCGGATCGTGCTCTCGGGCCACGGGATGCGGCTTGCGGATGACGGCCTGCCTGGCGACCGGCTGTTCGCCTATCAAGTGGAACGGGCGCAAGGAGGGGTTGGCCTGATCATCCTCGAGTCGGGGCCGGTTCACCGGAGCGGGCGGCTGAACCCGCACCAGATCCATCTGTTTGATGACCGCGTCATCCCTGCGCTGCGTCGCCTCGCTGACGCGGTGCACGCGTACGATGTCCCGCTTTTCCAGATTCTCTGGCACGCCGGGCACAATGTCCCCTCCTATCTGAGCGAGCTGCCGGCGTGGGCGCCCTCGGCGCTGCCGAGCGTGGCGGGGGAAATTCCGCATGTCATGACTGCCGCCGAAATCCGAGAGCTGGTGGCAAGCTACGGCGCGGCGGCGCGCCGCTGCCGCACGGCGGGACTGGACGGCGTCGAGGTGCAGACCGCGGCGGACTATCTTCTGGGCGCGTTTCTGTCGCCCCAGCTCAACCGCCGTGCGGATGCCTATGGAGGAAGCCGCGAGAACCGCGTGCGGATTGTGCTTGAGGTGCTCGAGACGGTGCGCGCGGCGATGGGCCGCGACCGGGTAGTCGGCATCCGGACAAGCGGCGATCACCTTGTGCCGGGAGGGCTCGACCTGCCCGAAGTGATCGAGATCCTCCGGCTGATCGAGGCGTCGGGGCTGATCGATTACGTAAGCGTCGTTGCGGGCAGCTACTACAGCATGGCTGCCCTCTTGCCGACGAGTTACACCCCGCGCGGCAATGCGGTCGAACTGGCAGCGGCGATCAAGCGCGCCATCAAGCTCCCCGTGATCGTTGCGGGCCGGCTGCGTACCCCAGCTGAAATGGAAGCAGTGCTCGAGCGGGGCGCAGCCGACCTTGTCGCCACGGCGCGGACCCTGATCGCTGACCCGTTCTTTCCGGCGAAGGCGGCAGCCGGCGAAACAGAACGGATTCGGCCGTGTATCTCCTGTAACCAAGGCTGTTGGGGCATGGTTGCCAAAGGCCGCTCCGGAGGATGCGTCGTCAACGCGCGCGCAGGAGCAGAATGGGCACTTCCCCCGCTCGAGCAGTCGCGTCGTCCCGCTGAGCGGCGCAAGCGCGTGCTCGTCGTCGGCGGGGGCCCTGCCGGGCTCGAGGCGGCGCGCCGGGCGGCAGAGCGCGGCCATGAGGTGACACTCGATGAGGCGACCGATGCCCTCGGCGGGATGCTCGCCCTTATGGCGCTCATCCCAGGCCGGGAAGAAAGCTGGCAGTATCTCGAGTGGCTGGTGCGGGAAGTGCAGCGGCTCGGCGTGACGATCCGCCTCGCGCATCCGGCGACTGCTGACGAGATCGTCCGGGGCGGTTGGGATGCCGTCGTCGTGGCGACGGGCAGCGAGCCGTCGCCGGTGGGGCTGGCCCGTCTGCTTCCGAACAATGTTCCCGTGAGCGGGGCCGACCACCCCGCCGTCATCCCGGAGCGGGTGGCGCTTCGGCAGCCGGAGTGCGTGCCCGGTTCCCGGGTCCTGGTGGTTGACGAGGATGGGCTCAGCTATCCGGCGGCCGGGGTTGCGGAGCGGCTCGCCGAGCTCGGCAAGACGGTAGAGATCGTCACCTCGGCGATCGCCTTCGGCTACCCCGAGCTGCTCCACACTCTTGACCTTGGCATCGTTCAGCGCCGTCTCGCCCGTCTCGGCGTTCGCTGGCGCCCGCAGACCCTCCTCATCGGCATCGATCTGGATCACCGAGCCGTTCAGCTGCTCGACCTGGTCAGCGGGCAGGACTTTGCCGATGGTCCGTGGGATGCTGTCGTTCTCGCGACAGGCTCTGCCGCGCGGGACGAACTGGCGCATGAGCTGGCAGGCCGGGTTCCTGAACTGCACGTTATTGGCGATGCACTGGCGCCGCGGCGCCTGATGGCGGCAACCGCGGAAGGCTACCGAGCAGGAGGCATGCTGTGATTGCAGGGATAGCCGATATCGTCATCGGCGTCCGAGACCCGGCGAACTGGGTCGCGCTCGCTCGCGATCAGCTTCAGTTCGACGTTCGCGCTGAGGGCCGCGACGACGGCCCGTTGGGGGAAGGGAGCAGCGGCGCGATAGTCCTCGCCCCGCCGGGGGCCGAGACCGGCCGCATCCGGCTGATCCACTATCCGGAGGGGCGGACGGCTGGGCGTCCCGACATTCGGGACCTCGGCTTTTTCGACTTCGATATCTACTCGCGCGACTGCGACGCGACCTATGCGCAGCTCGTCCGCAACGGCTACCATTTCCGAACGCCTCCTGCGACCTGGTCGCTCGACTCGCCGCCGCTCACGCTGACCGAAGCGCTGCTGCTCGCCCCAGACGATGTCAATCTGGTCTTTATCGGCACCGCGCAGCCGCGCGGCGCCGCCGCCTATGCTGCTGACCCGAACCGGCGTTACTCCGAGGCTAGTTCCGCCGTCGCGGTAGTTCCCGACCTCGATGTCGCGCTTCGCTTTTGGCGGGACGGCCTCGGCTATCAGGTTCTGCTCGATTTCCACCTCCAGCATCCTGCGCTTGAGCCGCTCCTCGGCATCCCGCCGACAGAGGGCTTCCGCATGGCGTTGCTCGCGAAGGGAGGCGAAACCGCCCGTATTGAACTGATTGCCTTCCCGCCAGACCGCCCCCGCGGGGTAGACCGGACCGCCAATCGCGCAGGGACCATCGGGCTTCTTGCGTGGGGGTTCCGGTCCACCGACCTCACTGCCGACCTTGCGGCCATCGAAGCGGCAGGCGGTCGGGTCGACAGTCCCCCGCGGCTGGTGCGCGACGCAGTCCACGGCCGCGCTCGAGTGGCGACAGCGAGCACGCCGGACCATCTCCTGCTTGAGCTTTGGCAGGAAGAGTAAGTCGGGTCTTCCTCCGATGCCCGGTCTCTCTCGTCCGGAGACCCAGGTCATCATCAATCGGCGCGCCGGCGCGCCGCAGCGCGGCGCGGCGGCGGGGATTGAGTTGTCGGCCCTGTTTGCGGCGCATGGCGTCGCGGCCGAGTTCACAGTTGTCTCTTCAACGCGCGCCGCGAGAGCGGCGGCAACGGCTGCCTCGCGGCGCGGGGTGAGGATGATTGTCGCCGTCGGCGGAGACGGGACAGTGGCGGCAGTCGCCGCCGCACTCGTCGGCAAGCCAGTTGTCCTCGGGATCGTTCCCCGAGGGACGATGAACAACCTTGCCTACAGTCTCGGCATTCCGACCGACCCTGAAGGCGCGGTCGCGCTGATCGCGTCGGGCGCGGTCTGTGCTATCGACGTCGGCACGATCCGATCGGATGCGGACCCGCGCGAACGCTACTTTCTCGAAACGGCCGGGGTCGGGATCACGGCGCTTGCGGCGCCATTCGGCGAGGCCGTCAACCGGGGACGGTGGCACCGCGCTCTTGGGTGGCTGCGGGAGATTGTGCGCGCCCACGGCACGCGAATGCAGGTGGAGCTCGACCAGGGCACCCCGCTCTTTGCCGAGACGCATTTGGTGACAGCGTCGAACGCGCCGCTCGTCGGACCGCGGGCGGTGGTCGCTCCGGGGGCAGTCCTTGATGACGGCCTCTTGGATATCGCGCTGTTTCCGGGGATGACAAAGCTTGCCCTCGCCGGCTATTTCGCCGCGGCGGTGCTCGGTCGGCAGTTTCCTCCTCCCCTGATCGGGCGACACCGGGCGCGGCATGTCGTGGTGCATCCGGCGCGCCCTCGGCCGGCCACCGCCGACCTGCGTCTTTTTCCCGCTGCCGAGCGCTGGGAGATCGGCATCCTTCCGAGAAGCCTGCGCGTCATCGCCGGCAGCGGCCCGGGGCTGTGCCGCCGCGCTCCTGACGAGAAGGAGGCAGTTCCTCAATAATCCCGCTACCACTTGCAGATACCGAGGTTGTCGAGGTGACCGAACCCGTTGCCGCCGCCATCCGCGCCCGGCTCAAGTCACCCGCGGTGCGCTTGCATCGCCAGATCGTCTGGACGCAGCTGCATCTTCAGCGCTCCATCGAAAAGGCGCTCGCTCCCCTCGGGTTGTCTACCGCAAAGTTTTACATCCTGCTAACCCTCGGGCAGACTGAGGGGCAAATCGCTACCCCCACTCAGATCGGACGCCAGCTCGCTCTGGAGCGGGTGAATCTGACGGCGATCATGGACCGCATGGAGCGGGATGACCTCATTCGCCGCGAACGTCATCCCTCTGACCGCCGCTCCTGCCTCGTTCGGCTGACCGACTATGGGTACGACGTGCTCGACCGAGCGATCACGCTCTACCTCCCGGCGATCGATGAACTGCTGGCACGTCTCGACACCGAAGAAAAGGACCGCGTTCGCGCAAGCCTCGAGAAGATTTACACGCTTCAGTTCCGGTGAGCGACCGGCAGCGCCTGAGCGCAGGTGAAGACCGCTATCGCGCGCTCGGCCGCGACAGAGGGCGACTGAAACTTCGTGACGCCGAGCATGGTGGGCGTTGATCCCGGGGGAGGGACTGCCTACATTAACCGTTCGATGACCCCGGCGTACCGCCAGTACCTTGCGTTCAAGCGGCAGTATCCCGACTGCATCCTGTTTTTCCAGCTGGGCGACTTTTACGAGACCTTCGACGATGATGCCAAGGTCGTCGCCTCGGTCTGCGATATCGTGTTGACCTCGCGCGGGTTTGGGCCGAGCGAGCGGCGCCCTCTTGCTGGGGTGCCAGTGCGGTCGGCAGAGGTGTATATCGCAAAGCTGATCGCGGCGGGCAAGAAAGTCGTTGTCGTCGACCAGGTAGAGCGGACCGGCGGGCCCGGGACGACGCTCCGGAACGCTCAAGCTGCCGCAGCCCGGGCCGGGGCGGGGCCGGCGCCCAAAGGCCACAAAGCGCTGTTCGAACGGTATGTCTCTCGCGTTGTCACCCCGGGCACGGCGCTCGACCCAGTGATGCTTGATGCCAAGGCGAATAACTACCTCGTCGCCTTGCTGTCTGAAGGAGGCTGGACCGGGATCGCGGCTGCGGACGTTTCCACCGGAGAGTTTTTCTGCCTCCAGGTAGCGGAGGAGCTGGCAGCCGCCGAGCTGGAGCGCCTCTCGCCTGCCGAGATCATCCTGCCGCGCCAGACCCCTGCTCCGCAGACCCGGGCAGCGATCACCGAGCGCGATCCGTGGCAGTTCGATTTCGCGGTCGCTCGCGAGACGCTGTTCCGTCACTTCGACGTCGCGACGCTCGAGCCGTTCGGCTGCGCCGATCGTCCTCTCGCGGCGCGGGCGGCAGGCGCCCTGCTCGCCTATCTCGCCGAGATGGGAGGCAGCAGTCTCGGCCAGCTGACCAGACTGGTCACCGTCAACCCCGAGCGGACCATGGTGCTCGACGCGCCGACGCGGCGCAATCTTGAACTGGCGCAGGGTGGCCGCTCTGGCGTCGGCTCGCTCGTGAGCGTGCTCGACCTGACGCGGACGGCGATGGGTGGCCGCCTTCTCCGCCGCTGGCTTCTTGCCCCTTTGCTCGACCGGGCCGCCGTCCACGCGCGGCAAGAGATCGTCGCCGCCCTCTACGAGAATGCGCTGCGGCGCGCCGACGTCATTGCCGCCCTTGCGCCCGTTGCCGATCTTGAGCGCCTCGCCCAGCGGATCGCGAGCGGGCATGCGGGGCCGCGGGAGGTCGTTGCGCTGCGCCGTTCGCTGGACGCCGTGCCCGCGCTTGCCGCGGCGCTCGCCGGCGACCCGCGCCTTGCGGTGCTGGCGGCTCGCCTCGACCCCTGCGATGCGATCCGCGAGCGGATTGCGCTCGCCCTCCGCGACGACCCTCCCGCTCAGCTTGACGAGGGCGGGGTGATTCGGCCGGGCTACTCCGCCGAACTCGACGAGCTCGTGGAGGCGAGTCGGGATGGCAAGGCGTATATCGCGACCCTAGAGCGTCGCGAACGGGAGCGCACGGGCATAGCCTCGCTCAAGGTCGGCTTCAATAAGGTGTTTGGCTACTACCTCGAAGTGAGCCACGCGAATGCCAGTCGTGTCCCTCCGGACTACATTCGCAAGCAGACGTTAGTCGGCGCCGAGCGGTATATCACCCCGGAGATGAAAGAAGTCGAAGCGCGGGTGCTGCACGCGCAAGAGAAGATCATCGCCCTTGAGACCCAGCTCTATCGGGAACTGTGCCGCTTCATCAGCGAGCGCATCGACGAGGTGCGCGCGACTGCTGCTGCCGTTGCGGAACTCGATGTCTTCGCCGCGCTCGCCGAGGTGGCAGTGCGGCAGGGCTACTGCCGGCCGGTTCTCGATGAGAGCGACCGGATTGAGATCCGCGCCGGGCGGCACCCTGTCGTCGAGACGACGATCGGCGAGGGGCGCTTTGTTCCGAATGACGTGACCCTTTCCTGCGAGGATGCGCAGATTATCATCCTGACTGGGCCGAATATGGCCGGAAAATCGGTCTTCCTCCGCCAAGTCGCGCTGATCGTGCTGCTCGCCCAGATCGGGTCGTTTGTTCCTGCGGCTGAGGCGCGGATTGGGATGGTCGACCGGATTTTCACGCGGGTCGGCGCGCAGGACGATCCGGCGGCCGGCCAGAGCACCTTTATGGTCGAAATGGCCGAGACGGCGAACATTCTCCATCACGCTACCCGCCGCTCGCTCATCATTCTCGATGAGGTCGGGCGCGGCACCTCGACCTATGACGGAATGGCCATCGCGCGCGCGATTGTCGAGTACCTGCACGACCATCCTCGCCTGGGGGCAAAGACTCTCTTCGCCACCCACTATCATGAACTGACGGCCCTCGAACGGTATCTCCCGCGCGTGCGCAACTACCGGATGGACGTGCTCGAAGAGGGCGACCGAGTGGTCTTCCTTCACCGCGTCGTGCCGGGCGGGGCGGACCGCTCGTATGGGCTCTACGTCGCGAAGATAGCCGGCGTCCCCCGTGCGGTTATCCAGCGCGCGGAAGAGATCCTGCGCGAGCTCGAGCAGAAGGCGGCGAGCGTGCCGTCTGCACGTCGGCCGAAAGGCAATGGCCAGCTTCCCCTCCTCCCGGTCGGAGGGTCGCTGCTCGAGGAGCTGGCGATGCTCGATGTCGACTCGATGACGCCCCTCGAAGCGATCACCCGGCTCTATGAGTTGCGGGAACGGGCTGCGATGGCGTTCCGGCTGGTCCGGTAGCCGTGGTGCCCCTTCTCCCGCGTTGCGTTGTGGAATACTTTCTCCGGTGATGAGCTTGCGATGAGGCCGCTTGCGTTTCTGCTTCTCCTTATGGCGCTCACAAGTTCCGGCTGCGCCGATTGGCCCGTGCGTCTCTTCGGCACGAACCTGCGAACAGTCGACTGGGAGCGGGCGCTCAATGGCGATCCGAATTTGATCTCGGCTCCGATGCCGAATTTCAGCGGGATCAGCGGCCGCTTCATCGAGACCAAAGACGGCGCCGTGCAGGGGTTTGTCCAGACGCGCTATGTCACCTACGGCGATATCTCCGGCGATGGCCGAGAAGAAGCGTTCCTCCCCGTTGTCCGAGAAGGACCGGTCGGGGTGACGGGGATCTTGGTCTACCGGCCGAGCGACCGTGGCCCGATTTTCGTCGGCGGGATTGGCGGTATCGCAATGCGCTACGAGGTGCGCGATGGCGCGCTCTGGGTCGCTTCCGCTGCACGCGTCGGCTGGGAGCATCCCTGCTGTCCGAGCGGGCAGCTCGAGCGGGTGTACCGAGTCGAGAATGGCGGACTGAAGCTGCTGAGCGAGACCGTCACCCCGCGCGACCAGGCGCGCCTCCCCACCGTGCTGCGCTATTACCAGCTCGTCGGCGAGCGCAAGCTGGATGACGCCTACCAGCTGCTCTCGCCCGGTTTTCGCGAGCGGCAGCCGCGCGCGGCGTGGGAAGAGGCGGTCCGACGTCAAGACATCGTTTCGATTACGGCGCGTGACGAGCCTGACGGCCGGGTGGCCGTGGAAATGACCGAGAGTGATCCCGCCGAGCCGCGGACTCGCCAGTCGACTGTCGTCTGGGCGCTCATCTGGAGCCCGGCGGCCAAGCAGTGGCTGCTCGACCGCGCTGAGGTCCGCGATGCGAGGTGAGGCTGGAGCAGCCGCTCAGTTCGGGACCAGAGCGCGGACCTAATTCCAGGCGCAACGGGCGGCTCCGCGGCCGAACGCAAGCGGGGAAAGAGAAGGTCAGCGCGGAGCGGTTTTCACGTGCTCCTCTCGCCTTGGCGCCAGCCCGTCGCGCGTTCTCGTCGGCTGGCGAGGTGCCGGGCCTCCCCTTCGGCGCACCGTGCCGGGCTTGGCTGGGAACGCGCTCCGAACCCCAGGGTCACGCTGTAGCGAACTCGTTCCGCAGCGCCCGCGCTGCCAGCGCAAGGGCCGAGATCTTCCGGAATGCCTGCGCGCGCGGAAGAAACCACATGCCGCAGTCCGGCGCAAGCCGCAGCCGCTCAGGGGGGACGACCTCAAGCGCGGCGCGGGCGCGTGCGAGGATGTGGTCGACCGTTTCGACGGGGGCATCGGGAGCATTGTTGAGGAGACCGAGGATGACGGCCTTGCGGCCGCAATGGACGAGGACGTCCGGCTGATGGCCCGGCTGCTCATATTCAAGGCTGATCTCATCGGCCCGCGAGGCGGCAATCAGCGCAATCGCCTCGGCGTACCTCGGATTGACCCGTTTTGCCGTCGTGGTGCGGGCGTAGCCGTAACAGAGATGGACCGCCGTGCGGGCGGTCACGCCGTGGAGGGCGCGATCGATCGCTTCGGTAGCGGCGTCGCGGACGAGCGAGAGACTGAAGTGCACCTCGGGTTCGTCGAGCTGAATGATGTCGGCGCCGGCGGCCTCGAGCGCCTTGATCTCGCGGTTCAGCGCATCGGCGAGCGCCAAGATCAGCCGCGTGAGGTCGCCGTACCACTGGTCGGAGAGGCGCAGGGCGAGGGTGGCGGGGCCGGCGATGGTTGCTTTCGTCAGCCGCCGGGTCGAACGGCGAAGAAACCGCAGGTCATCGACGGATATCGGTCCTGCCCACGCAATAGGGCCGACGACCGTTGGTCCCAAGCTGGGAAAGAGCGCGGTGCGCGCCGTTGGGGCGCGACGCTCGACAAAGCCGGCGATATCGCTTGCTGCTCCTGAGGTACGAGGACCCCAGCGCGTAGTATCGATGCCGTGCAGCCGGAAGAAGTAGGCCGTGAACGACTGGCGACGCTGTTCGCCGTCCGTGATCACGGCGAGCCCGGCGCGCTCCTGGTCGCGGATCGCCAAGAGCGCAGCATCCGTCTTCGCCTGGTCGAGAAACTCCTCCGGAACGCGCCACCACGGCTCATCAAGCGCGTAGGCTCGTTCATGGTCGGCCAGCCACTGTGGCTTGGCGTAGGAGCCGACAAGCTGGGCGGTCAGCGCGAGATCGGCCATGGACGCTCTCCTCTCGAGCGCTCGAGCAGGGCGACTGGGACGGCAAGGAGCGCAATGAGAGCGCCCGTTGCAAAGGGAACGGGAGAGAGAACGCCAGCGCGCTCGCTCAGCAGCCCGGCGCTTGCTGCCCCGACGACAGCGCCTGCCGAGTACACGGCGTAGAAGATGCCGAAGGCGGCGCCGCGCTCCGCTGAGCGGGCGCCATCAGCGACGAGGGCAGCTGCAGCGGGGAAGAGCAGAGAGAATCCGAGCCCGAAGACTGCCATCCCGACATAGACGCCGGGGAGCGAGTCGACGGCGGCGAGCAGGGCCATCGCTGCCGCGACGCCGAACAGGCCGGCCGCGATCGGGCGGCCGCGTCCCGCGCGATCGGCCAGCCGCGCTGCCGGTCCGGCAAGGCCGAGAAGCGCGACCAGCGCATAGACGCTGAAGGCGGTGCCGCTTGCGCGGGCGGGCTCGCCGCGGGCATCGAGCACGATCGGCAGCAGGGTGACGATCATCCCAAGCGCGACGGTTAGCGCGAAGACAGCGGTAAACGCGATCGCGAGTGGCCGCCGGCGCAGCAGACCGGCCAGGGAGCGGAGCGGGCCCTCTTCCGGGGCGGTCAAGGGACGTTCGCGCACGACGAGAGCGACAACGACCGCCGTTGTGAGCAGAAGGGCGGCGACGCTGAGGAAGACGGCAGGCGCGCCGAACCGTTCCCGCGCGATGCCGGCGAGCGCGGGTCCGATCACGGCGGCGACCGCGATCAGCGCGGCGGCCGAACCGAAGGTGCGGGCGCGCGCTTCTGGGCGCGCATTATCGCCGAGGAGGGCGAACGCGCCGGGGGAGAGCACCGCGGCGGCAAGACCGTGGATCACGCGCACCGCGACCAATTGCTCGGCGGTTTGGACGAGCGTGTAGAGAATGAGGGCGCCTGCCGCCGCAACGAGACTGAGAAGCAGCGCCGGCTTGCGGCCCCAGCGGTCGAGCAGAGGGCCAGCCGCGACATTGCCGAAGAGGTTGGCGAAGGAGTAGGCGCCGACCGTCGCACCGACCAGCGCCGGGCTTGCGCCGAGTTGGCGAGCATAAGGCGCAACGACGGGAAACTGACTGAACAGGTCGAGGAAGGCGACGAACGCAATTCCGCGCGCTGTCCAGACGGCACCCTGGCTTCCGGTCTCACCTGAGCCCATCACTCCTCCCCGGTGTCGTGTCCTATACTGTGCGGCGCATCGACCGAGGCGCTGAGATGATAGCGTAGACCTGCTGCGGTGAGGTGAACGATGGCGACTGGGCCACGCTGGGAAGACCTCGTTGAGGGAGAGGAGCTTCCGCCTCTTGTCAAACCCGCTCTGACCACCCAGCAACTCGTCATGTTCGCCGGCGCGTCGTACGACTTTTACCAGATCCACTACGACAAGGACTTCGCGTTAGCGAACGGTCTGCCAAACGTTATCGCCCACGGCCTGCTGAAGATGGCCTTCTTAGGCCAGTTCCTCACCGATTGGATCGGCCCGAACGGAATGATCCGCAAGCTTGGGTGCCAGTATCGCGGAATGGACTTTCCCGGCGATGTGCTGACGGTGCGCGGCGTGGTCGTGCGCAAGTACGAAGAGAATGGGGAGCGGTTGGTCGACCTTGAGATCTGGACCGAGAACCAGCGCGGAGAAAAGACGACCCCCGGCAGGGCGACGGTCGTGCTCGCGGACTGACCGTCTCCCGCGCGGGGCGGGGACGAGCTGATGCCGCTTCGCTCCGCTCTCTGTGAATGCTGCTTGTGACCGCCGGTGCTCTGCGACGCCCACACCCACATCTTTCCTCCCGCGATTGTCGCCGCGCCGGACGCGGTGGATGACCCGTACTTCCGTGAACTCTATGCCGCGCCCCGGCCCCGGCTTGCCGACGGACCGGCGCTCCTGCGCCTGATGGATCAGGCCGAGGTCGCGCAGGCGGTTATTGTCGGCTGGGGCTGGCGCGACCTCGAGCAGTGTCGGCGGGGGAACGACTACCTCCTCGAAGAGGCGGCGCGGCAGCCACGCCGCTTTATTCCGTTTGTGACGGTGCCGCCCCTCGCTGGCGAGGCGGCGCTGCGTGAGATCGAGCGGGCAGCGGCGGGGGGCGCCCGCGGCATCGGAGAGTTGATGCCCGACGGGCAAGGCGTGCGGCCGGATGATGCCGCCATGGACGCAGTCGTCGCTGTCGCTGCCCGCCTCGGCCTGCCGGTCTTGATCCATGCCAGCGAGCCGGTGGGACATCGCTATCCCGGGAAGGGAACATGCACGCCCGAGCGAGTGCTCCCGCTCATCGAGCGCCATCCGCGCGCCCGCTTCATCCTCGCGCACGCGGGAGGCGGCCTGCCGTTCTATCACCTGATGCCCGAGGTCGCCGAGGCGACGCGCAATGTGTGGTACGATACGGCGGCGGCACCGCTCCTCTATCGCCCTGTGCTTTATCGCCGGCTGGTCGATCTGGTCGGCCTCGACCGCGTGCTGTTCGCCAGTGATGCGCCGCTCATCGGGCTGCGACGCCCGCTTGCGCACTTCGCTGCGGCGCCGCTGACGGAAGAGGAACGCGCCGCGATCGGCGGCGGCAACCTCGCCACCCTGCTTGGAGCGCTGCCATGAGCCTTCTCGACCCGAACGAAGAGGGACCAATTCGGGCGTTTGTCGGCGTGCCCGTGCCGGCAGCAGTCCAAGAGCAGCTGACGGCGATTCAGCGGACGATCGCGAAGACGAGCGGCCGCGTCGTCAAGTGGGTTGCGCCGGAGACAATGCACTTGACGCTGGAGTTTTTGGGGGAAGTTCCTCGCTGGGTGCTCGAGGATATTCCGCCGGTTCTCGATGAGGCGCTCGCTCAGGCGGTCGCGCCCACTCTCGCCACCGCCTCGATCGGCGCGTTTCCCAATTGGCGCCGCCCCACTGTCCTCTGGGTTGGCCTCGAAGGCGACGTCCGGCAGTTGCAGGCGCTGCGCAACCGGGTCGCGAGTGCGCTCCGCACTTTCGGCTTTGCCGCTGACCCGAGACCGTTTCACCCGCACCTGACTATCGGCCGGCTTCGCCCAAAAGCCGACCCGCTGCTCGTCGAGAAACTGGTCTCGACCGCGCCGAACGTCCGCGTCACGCGGACGCAGTTCACCCTTGAGCGGGTCGTGCTCTACCGCAGCATTCTCCTTCCCGAAGGGCCGCGCCACATCGAACTGCGGAGCTGGCCGCTCGCTTCTCCCTCCTGACTGCCTGCTCGTCTGTCGACCGCCACGAGCTGCCTCTCTGCTGCGTCCTCAAAGAGCGCTTGGTACGATAGCGCCGTTCAATGGGGTGAGGGACAAGCGAAGGAGCTGACCATGCAAATTACCGCTGCCGTCCTGCGGGCGCCGGGCGCCCCGCTCAACCTCGAAGCGATCGACCTTGACGAGCCGCGCGATGACGAAGTGGTCGTCCGCATCGTCAGCAGCGGCATCTGTCACACCGACCTGAGCGCCATGGCAGGAGGGGTGCGCTCGCGCTACCCGATCGTTCTTGGGCACGAAGGGGCAGGGATTGTCGAGCGTGTTGGGGCAGGGGTCCGTTCGCTCGTCCCGGGGGACCATGTCGTGCTGTCGTTCGACTATTGCGGCGTCTGCGACCGCTGCCGGGCCGGCGCGCCGTGTTACTGCCGCGAGTTCACGCTGCGCAATTTCAGCGGGAGCCGCCCCGACGGGTCGAGTGCGCTCTCTCGCGGGGGAGAGCGTGTCTTCGGCCACTATTTCGGCCAGTCATCGTTCGCAACCTATGCGCTCGCTCGGGAGACCAATGCGATCAAGGTGCGGCGCGATGTGCCGCTTGAGGCGCTCGGCCCGCTCGGCTGCGGCGTCCAGACGGGGGCGGGTGCGGTGCTCAATACCTTTCGAGCGCGGCCCGGCTCGGCCTTAGCCGTCTTCGGGACGGGCTCGGTCGGCTTGAGTGCGGTGATCGCCGGCGTTCTCGCCGGCTGCACCGTGATCGTCGGCGTCGATATCCTCCCCGAGCGGCTGGAGGTGGCGCGCGCACTGGGGGCGACCCACGTTTTCGACGGCCGCGACCCCGACCTCGTGGAGAAGATCATCGCCACCACCGGCCGCGGGGTCGACTTTGCCTTCGACACGACCGGCGTCGCGCTCGAGGCGGCGGCGCGCTCGCTCGACGAGCTCGGTGTTCTGGGGCTTGTCGGCGGCGTCCGCGGCGGTCGGCTCGACCTTCCCTTCGAAACGCTGCGGCGCGGCCGCTCGATCCGGACCATCATTGAAGGCGACAGCGTGCCGAGCCAGTTCATCCCGACGCTGGTCGACCTGTGGGCGCAAGGACGCTTTCCGTTCGACCGGCTGGTGACCTATTACTCCTTTGACCAGATCAACGAAGCGGCGCGCGACTCCGAGCACGGCCGCGCGATCAAGCCCGTGCTTCGCTTCGCCTAGCAGGCAGGTACGCATTGCTGCGCTGCCCACTGCGCCTTCCGCTGACGAGGGCGGTCTCGCGCTCGGAGGGCGTTCGTAACATTGGAGACCGAGGAGCGCCTGATGTCCCCGAAGCCAGTTCGCATCGTGCCCGCTGCGGCGGTGCAGCCGCGGCCGCTCCCCAGCCCGGTCGATTACATTGCCCCGCCTTACGCCATCGCCGTTGCACTGACGGTTGACCGCGGTGTTCCCATCCGCTCTCCGGACGCAGATGAGGGGGCGCGCCGCTCGCTGCTCGTCACGGAGGGGGTGCAGTTCGGCATTGTGGAAGTGGGACCGCGCGGCGGCGAGCGCTGGCACCGCCATCTGTCGTACTACGACATCCTCATCTATGTCGAGCGCGGGCGAGGAGAGATCGGATGGACCGATGATGCCGGCGAACACCGCGCACCAATCGGCGCCGGAGATTTCATTCACATCGCTCCAGGCGCACAGAACTGCTGGGTGAATACGGGCGCCGAGGTTCTCCGCTTCCTCTGGGTAGGCTACTACCATACCCCGACCGAACGCACCGATGGTGCGCCCGAGGCTGACGGCGCGGCTGCTGAATAGCGGCAGCCGCCTCGCTGGTCAGACCGCCGATTTCGGACCGGCCGGCGCGGAAATACGCGACCAGTCGCGAGTGCCAGTATCATTGACAAGTTGGAATGTGGGTGGAAGCTCTCCCGCGATATCGCACGAAGGTTCGGCAAACGGAGGTTTTGATGAGGTCAGTTCGTCGGGTGACGACGCTGCTCGCCGCGACGGCCTTGATGGTGACGGCCTGTGCTCCACAAGCCCCCACTACCGGCGGCGCAGCGGCACCGGCGGCGACGCCTAGCCCTGCTCGGGGAGGAACACTTGTGGTCGCCGCAAGCAGCGACCCGGGGCAACTGAACACCGCGATCACCACCGCAGGCGGAACCCATTTCGTTGCCGCGCTGCTCTACAACGGGCTGATCTTCCTCGATCAGGAAGCCAACCCGAAGCCAGACTTGGCCGAGAAGTGGACTATCTCGCCTGACGGCAGGAGCTACACGTTCACTCTGCGCCAAAATGTCAAGTGGCATGACGGCAAGCCCTTCACCTCGGCGGACGTGAAGTTCAGCTTCGAAGAAGTGCTGCTGCGCTATCACGGCCGCACGGCGACGATGCGCACCGTCCTCGACGGGATTGAGACGCCAGACCCCTTCACCGTCGTCTTCCGGTTCAAGCAGCCGTATGGTCCCCTCCTCCAGCGGCTCGACGTGATCGAAGCCCCGATCATCCCCAAGCACATTTATGAGGGGACTGACCCGACACGGAATCCGGCAAACACGCAGCCTGTCGGCACCGGTCCGTTCAAGTTCGCTGAGTATGTCCGCGACGACCGAACGCGCTTTGTGCGGAACCCCGACTATTTCAAGCCGAACTTGCCCTACCTCGATGAGGTGATCTTCCGCGTCATTCCCCAGGCAAATACGCAGGTGCTGGCGTTGGAGAATGGCGAGGTAGATTACCTGAACAGCGTTCCCGGACCCGATTTGGCACGGCTGCGTGCAAACCGGGACATCACGATCGAGAAATCGGCCATGGGCTCGGGCGGCTCGTTCTGCACCAGCACGCTGATTTTCAACCTCGAGCGTCCAGCCACCGGCAAGGTCGAAGTGCGTCAGGCGCTTGCCTATGCGATCGACCGCGCCCAGATCTTGGAGCAGGTCAACTTCGGGCAGGGCAAGGTCAGCGAGGCGTTTATCAACAGCGGGCTGACGTGGGCGACGAACCCCAACGCGCCGAAATATCCGCTCAACCGCGAGCTTGCCGGCCAGCTGCTCGACCGCGCCGGATATCCGCGCGGCGCCGATGGTGTCCGCCTCAGCCTTGATTTCGTCCATCCCAGCGCCCAATCGCGGCTCGGCGAGCTGCTGCGGCAGCAGCTCCAGCCGATCGGCATCAACTTGGTTCTGAAGGCGCTCGAGGTGAATGCCGCGAACGAGCAGGTCTTCATCCGGCGTGACTTCGATATCGGCTGGGCCTCCTACTGCAATGGCCCCGACCCGGAGATCGGAGTGCGGCGGATGATCGACTCGACGAACATCGGGCCGGTGCTGTTCTCGAATGGGGCGGCCTACCGCAATCCCCAGGTCGATGACCTGCTCAACCGTGCCGCGGCCCTCACTGACCGTGCCGAGCGCGGCCGGCTCTATCAGGAGATGCAGGTTATCCTTGGCCGCGACCTTCCCTATCTCGGCTTGGTCGAGAGTGAGGGCTACCGCGCCTGGCGAAGCAGCTTCAAGGGGTTCCAATATTGGAGCGGCTTGTTCGCGGAGACCGCCTACCTTGAGAAGCGCTAGCCGGCCCCTGGCTGCCGTTCCCGGATGACGCGCTACGCGATCCGCCGCCTCATCCAAGTCGTCCCATTCGCGGTGGTGATCGTTTGTCTGGTCTTCGTTCTCATCCGCCTCGCGCCCGGCGACCCCATCACGTACCTCGCCGAGGCGGATGGGGACGCCGCTTACCTTGCAGCGATGCGGGCGAAGTACGGCCTCGACCGGCCGATCGGCGAGCAGCTCCTCGCCTATCTCAGCAATGCGCTCCGGGGCGATTTTGGGGATTCTTTTCGCTACAACCGTCCCGTTGCCGAGGTCATCGTCTCGCGCCTGCCGGCGACCTTGCTGCTGATGGGCACAGCCCTAGCGGTCTCGACCGTGCTGGGACTGCTCCTCGGCATCGAGGCAGCGCGGCGGGCCAACAGCTATCGCGACCTTGTCCTGACAACCGGTAGCCTCCTCGGTCAGGCGTTGCCCTCCTTTTGGCTGGCGCAGATCGTGGTTCTTGTCTTTGCCGCGCGGCTCGGCTGGTTTCCCGTGCAGGGGATGACGACGGCGCGGGCGAACTACACCGGGCTCGCCTATGTGCTCGATGTCGCATGGCATCTGGCCCTGCCAGCCGCCTGCCTCGGGCTGCTGCAGCTTGCGCTTATCACTCGGCTGACTCGCGCCAGCCTGCGGGAGGCGCTCGCCGACGAGTATGTGCGGACCGCGCGAGCGAAAGGGCTGACTGAGAATGATGTGGTGCTGCGTCACGCCCTGCCCAATGCTCTCCTCCCTGTCGTCACGGTGATCGGGGGGCAGTTCGGGAACATTCTCACCGGAGCAGTGCTGATCGAAATCATTTTTGCGTGGCCGGGGATCGGCCGCCTGATTTATGACGCGACTACGGCCCGAGACTATCCCTTGCTGACCGGGCTGTTCTTTGTCGCCGCGCTTGGGGTCATCCTCGCCAACTTGGTCACCGACCTGACCTATGCGGTGCTCGACCCGCGGGTGCGGCTGCGATGACGGCGTCTGCTCCGGCGATTGAGCAGGTCGCCCCGATCTCCCTCCCGCCTACTCGCCGGCGTCGGCGCAGCGGCTTCTGGCGGCAGAAGTCGGGGCTGGTCGGGCTGGCGTTGGTCGGCTTCGTTGGGGCGGTGGCGCTGGTCGGCCCGATCATGGTGCCGGTCAGTCCGTTCGAGCCGGTCGCGCCGCCCTTTCACCCTCCCTCTGCGGCAACCCCCTTCGGCGCCGACGACCTCGGCCGTGACGTTCTCTCCGGCGTTGTCCACGGCGCCCGCGTCTCGCTCGTCGTTGGGCTGGCAGTAGCGCTGCTCTCCTCGCTTGTCGGCGCGACGGTGGGGCTCGTCGGCGGGTTCTTCGGCGGCTGGGCCGATGACGCTCTGATGCGCTTTACCGAACTAGTCGATGTCTTGCCGCGCTATTTCCTCGCCGTGCTTGCGGCTGCGCTCTTCGGGCCCAGCCTGCTCTTCCTGACACTGCTGCTCGGGCTGACATTCTGGCCGGGAACGGCGCGGCTGATGCGCTCTCAAGTGCTCACCGTGCGCGAGCGAGAGTACGTCCACGCCGCGCGAGCGATTGGCGCCTCAAACTGGCGGGTCATTGTCCGCCATGTCTTGCCGAATTCGATCACGGTGATTGTCGTCGCAGCAGCGCTCCAGATTGGCGCGGCAATCTTGGTCGAAGCGGGGTTGTCGTTCCTCGGCCTCGGCGACCGGAGCGTGGTGACCTGGGGCTACATGCTCAATAACGCCCAAAACTTCCTCCGGCTCGCCTGGTGGATGTCTGTCTTCCCCGGCATTGCGCTGCTGCTGACCGTCCTTGGTGCGAACTTACTTGCGGACGGCCTGCAAGCATGGTGGGACACGCGCCTCGCCTAAGAACCGCTTCTCCTCTACGACAGGCATATCACTGCGCGGCGGCGCGTGCTTCGGCGAGCGCGGGCAGCGAGGCGAGCACTCGTGCCGCCACCGCTTCGCCGAGCAGAAGGCTGTAGTTCTGGCCGCGGTCGTGCGGATAGACCTGGCCCATGTTCGCGAGCCACACATTCGGCCAGGGCGTTTCAAACGGAGGCTGCCGCTCGCGATAGCCGGGCGTCACGATCGGCTGAGCGAAAAGCGCTCGGTTGACCACTGCCTCGCGCAGCCAGCGCTCCTCGAACTGCGGATTGAGGCGACGGAGCGCCGGCACCAGTTCGCCGAGGGTCTCATCGTCGCTCAGGCGGAAGAGGCGATGGTCGTGCGGAAGGTAATTGCCGAGATAGAGGACGTGCAGCCCGCCATAGTCGGAGGGCGGCAGGAAGTTCGTGTGCTCGACAAGAACGAGGAAGGGATAGCTTGGGTCGAGGATGGAGAGCCAATACGCCCTCTGAACGCTGCGGGTGAGCCCGAGCACGACGTTGTGCGCTCCGAGATGCGGCGCTGCCTGCTGGTAGCGGGCGCGGTAATCCGCCGGGAGGTCGGGAGCAAGGCGGAGGAAGAGAGCGGTCGGCAAGGTGACGATGAGCGCATCGAACTGCTCATTGCCGTGCTCGGTCCGGACCGCCACCGCGCCCTCGCGTTGTCCAATCCACTCCACCGCTTCGCCTGTTCGGACCGCTCCTCCCAGGCGCCGCACCTCGGCCGCGAGCCGCTCGTACACTTGTCCGAACCCGCCGCGAAGGTAGCCGAGCGAAGGCGTCCGGTCATGCACCCGCGCCCAGAACCAGGCCATGCTCACCTGGTCGGCGTACTCCCCCATCTTGCCGCGGAGCTGGGGCGCCCAGACCGTCTCGTACGCCCGCGTTCCCATGGTTCGGCGGAGCCATTCGGCCGCGGTCGTTCCCTCGAAGCGAGCGGGGTCGCGCACCATCTTGAGATAGGCGACAACAAGCCCGAGCCGCAGTCGGTCGACGAGGGGGAGGAAGGGAAAGCGAAGCACCGCAACCGGGCCGTCGAAGCGGTGGGTCTGCTCATGCAGCCGGAGCGCGGTGGGCGGCTTCCCCCACCGCAGCTTCCCTCTCAGGCCCAATTCCTCGATCAGCCGAACCATTCGCGTGTCAGTGCGAAAGAGGTGATGGTAAAAGCGCTCGAGGGGCGCGCCTCCCAGCATGAAGTTGACGGCCAGCCCTCCGACCGCTTGCTCGCGTTCGATGACCGTGACCCGCACTCCCGCCCGGGCAAGCTGCCACGCTGCCATCAGGCCGAGCGCGCCTGCTCCGATCACGCCGACATGCATTCCTTCCACCTCGTCGGCGGTGCGGCGGCAGGCAGCGCCACCCCGCGCGGGCCGGGTCGGAGCGCGGCCGGCGGCATCCCGGCGAACTCGCCGTCAGCACGGGCCAGGGGAGGAGAGGCCGCGGCGAGACCGAGAAAGCAGCGTGCCTGATCCGAGCGGATGCAGCCGCCTCCTCGGACACGGCGGGCGCAAGCGCAGCGCAGAGAGAGCGTCCGGCCCGAGGAGAGAGCGCCGTTATCCTCTGCGCTCTCCTCTCCTCGGCGGTGCGGCGGCCCCACGAGCGCGACGGCATTCGTCCCCGCCGTCTGCGGAGTGAGCGGCTGCAGGGCAGCGCCATCACCCGCTGCAGGGAACCGCGGGGCGCGTCGGCCGCGGAGCCTCTCCTCCGTCGTCTGAAGGGAAGAGTTTGCTGCGCAGCCGCTGCCGCAAACGGTCAACGGGACGAGCCCAGCGCCCCCCCGAAGGTGCGCGACGGCGGCGCCGTGCTGCAGGACGCCGGTCGGGCAGAGCGTCCAGGGACAGCTCTGGAGCGACGCCGCTCCCGCAGCGTTCTCAAGGATGCCCCGCCTGCGGTACCCGCCGTTCCCTGCGCTTGCCCCGAGGAGCCGACGCAGCGCGGTCGTCCCGTCCCGTGCTGTGGCGACGAGCGGCACTATTCCATCGCCGCCGGCAGCGAGATGGAGTGCGCCCCCGCGCGGGGGCATGCCGACGATCGAGACAGCGAGCACCCCGCCCGACCGGTCCTTTCTGGCGAGGCCCCTGCCGACCTCGCCCAATGTTGTCTCACCGCGCTGAGGGGGAGGAGCGGGCCGCGGACGCGCTGCCGAGATGGCCTAGGACGACGAAGACCCCGCTGCCCGCTGCAGCAGCGCGAGCGGTGCTGTGAGCTGGAGAACGCACGTCGCTGGGCATGGATGCTCTCCCCCGCTCCGCTGCGGGGAGCGGTCCTCATCAGTGTAGCGGCCGCGTCGTCTGGAAGCGAAGAGCGGGAGCGGGGCACGTCGGCCGCCCGCGCTGGCGTGGTCTCGCGGCGCAGGTCGGCGCGCCGCGCCTCGAACGCGTTCCGGTCGGTCGTCAAGGTGGCGACGGTCTCCCCGGCGTCGCAGCGCGCCGGAACGGTGTCGTCGGGCGAGACAAGAGCTGAGGCTCCATAGCCCTGCCAGATCCGCATTCCCGTCTCCTCTTTCCAGCGCTCGAATGCCCCAGGCCGCGAAACGAGGTACGGGCGGTTGTCGCACGCCTGCTTGAGCGCGGCGTAGGGGTTCGTCGGGCCGGGCTCGCGACTCAGAGAGACGTTCGTCTCCGCCCGTTCCGAGCAAGTCGCGAGTCAGTTCGGGATAGCCCCGCGCTGACCCGACGATGCCGCCACGGCGGCCGAGCGGGGCCTCGGCGACGGCATGAAGCGCTCCTTCGCCAAGCGCAGCGGCAGGCTCCTCCCAGCTCCGCGGAGAGCAGCCTTCCCGGAGCGATGGTCAGGACTGGTAACCCAATCGGTGCCGCGCTGAACCTCGGCGGCCCAGGAGCAGAGGGCGGTCACCTCATCTCCTCGTCGAGTGTCTCCCAACGCAACTGAATGGCGAGGTCCGGGCGCGCTGAAGAGCGCGGTCGTTCTTCGCGACGCTGCTCCCAGTAGGCGCGAACATACGGCCGGACCCACCGTTCGATCTCGGCAAGCAGCTCGGGTGGTTGCTCGCGGAGAAAGAGCAAGAACTCGGCGTGCTCTGCGGGCGGAAGAGTGCGGTGACCAGCAAGCGCGAGAACGACGTCCTCGGCGACGCCGAACGCACGCGCCAACTTGCGGCAGGCGTGCGGAAGCGGCGTTCGCCGTCCGTTCAGGTAGTCGCTGACCGCCGATGCGCTCAGCCCTGCGCGGCGCGACGCCTCGCGCTGAGAGAGGCCGGCACTCGCGACCTGCTCCCGCAGCCAGCGGACGAACGGCTCGCTGGTCATCGTTGCCAGTATACCCCCGAAGCCCCGCCCTGCGGTGTCGCATCTCGACGGCGTGCTGGCGTACGATGCTCCTAGGCCGAACTGATGCGGCCTCAGGAGGAGAGCATGAGCGCGACGATGGACCGGCTTGCGGAGATGAACCCGAATATTGGCGAGCATCTCCGCGACTGGCAGATTGCCCGCACCCAGAACAACGAGGACGCCTACGACTGGAACGCCTTCCGCGAACACGAACTCCGTCTCGGCGCGCCTGACCCCGGCGAGGAGGAGCCGGAAGAGTTTCGCCAGTATGACTGGACAAAATACGCTCCTCGGGGTGATCAGAAAGCCGAAACCGGGGCCAGCTCGAGCGGCTGGCAGGGACACACCGAGCCGCCGCAGCAGGCGCGCGCCAGCTTGTTCGACTTCCTCCGCGCTCAGTTTGGTCGACGCTAAGCGGTGAGCGCGCCGCGGCGATGACGGCGCGGTGCCGTCCCGCGGCGCGCTCGGCATCCGCATTCTGCGCGCACCAGAGACGGCGAGCGGCGGGCGCAGCGCCCGCCGCTGGTGTATCTCCCGGACGGCCGGCTGTTCGTCTTGCGTCCCCTGCCGACCGGCGAGATAATCCTCTCAAAAACATGGTCTTCTCACAATTTGCGCCCACTCTTTTTCAAGCCGGCGCTGTGCCGGGGGGTGGATCTTTTGGAGTAATTTATGGCCAATGTCTTTGCCGGCGAAGCTTCTCGCCTTGACCCGGAGGTCCTTCACACCGTTCACCTGCTGCCCGACGACTTTTGGGTCTTCGCAGAATTCAACACGGTTGGCCGAAATGTGGATTGGCTGATCATCCGGGAAGCGCCGGAGGCGGTCGGCGCCGCGCCCTCAACGCTGATCGTCACCGAGCTGAAGCGCCTTCCCCGTCCTCTGCGCGGACGTTCCACGGATGAGCCGTGGGAGATCCTCGGCGAGGATGGAACGTGGCAAGAGTTTCGTCCCGCCAATGAACGGGATATCAATCCCTACTGGCAGGTCGTCAACACCGCGAACGCGATCAAGCACTGGCTTTGGAACAACCAGCCGCTCTATGCAGAGACGGCAACGATCGCCAGCGAGCAGGAATTCGCGGTCTGGCCCGATCTCCTGCTCCTCGGCCCGCCCGGCACTGTGCACCACCTGCCGCTTCGCCCGCCCTCACGCTTCGGCGCGTGGTGGAGCAACGTGGACGACTGGCGGCGCCATCTTGAAATCTGGCGGCCGAAGAAGGGCAAGCCGTTCACCGCGCGCGAACTGGAGCGGCTCGTTGAGGTCCTTCGCCTTCGCCCCGTCACCGGTTCGCGGAGCGCCGTTATCGCGCCGCGGCCTGTCTATGATATAGAAGAACTTGCCTCGCTTGTCCGCTCGCTTCAAGCGCGCGTCGAACGCCTCGAAGCGCAAGTCGAGCAGCTGCGCAGCTGAGTGAAGCGGGCGGCAGCGATGGCGGAGATGTGCGGGAGGAAGCCGATGAGTGACTTGGTGCCTGTCGTTCGGGAACTGCTCCAAACGACGAGCCGCATGCTGATCGACGCAACGAGCGACCTCACCGTCGACCAAGTCAACTGGCTTCCTCCGGGCACGGCGAACACGATCGGCCACACCTACGCCCATATCGTCAACATTCAAGACCGCTATCTGAATACGTTCATTCTGGGCCAGCCGACCATCTGGGAGCGTGAGGGATGGGGCGAGCGGCTCGGTCTGCCGGAGACCATGCGGATGAGCCGCGAGGCCGCCGCTCAGATGCGCCTCGATCCGAGTTCCTTCCGTGCCTATGCGGAGCGCGTCTTCGCTGAAACAATGACGTATCTCGAACGGGTTGATGCGGCAGAGTTGGCGCGCGAAGTGCAAGGCTATCGCGGTCCGATCACCGTTGCGGAGGTGATCGGGCGGATGATGCCCTTTCACGCGATTTCGCATCTTGGTGAAGTCGCCGTCCTTCGTGGCCTCCAAGGATTGAAAGGGCTCCCCTTCTAGGGCGCGGCCGCCGCTCGGGACGCACCTGCTGCCCCGCCCTCGTCACTCCTGTCCCCGTCAGGCGGAGCGCCTCGAAGCGGCGGCGGACGGGCGGAACGGAGCCCGAGCCCCCCGTCGGTGTCAGTATCCGCTTCCCGTCCTGCCTGCGGCGTGGGGTGCTGGCTGGGGACGTCTTCCGCTCGCGGCGCGGGACGGAACGAGCGCGCGGGGATGCCCCGCAGGCGCAACCAATGGCCGCGATTTTCCTGCCGAACGGCCGATGCGGCGCCATTCTCTCCGCCGCTATGCTTCTCGGTCTGCGCGTATAGTCGCGCTGGACCAGTGAGGTGAGGTATGCTCGCGCCTATGCAGCCTCCGCCATCGCCCACCGAACGCTTGCTCACCTTGCTCCGGTATACTGTGCTCGCGCCCTCCTTTCGCAACAGCCAGCCGTGGCGGTTTGCGGTTGGCGACCACGCGATCCGCGTCTACGCCGACACGGGCGACCCGCGGTTTGCCGCTGCGATCCCGCCGCGCGAGCGTGACCTGAGCCTCGGCTGCGCAATCGAGAACCTCACGATTGCCGCCGAGGCGTTCGGCATGCTGGAGTCGGTCTTCCTGCTCCCTGACCCGGATGAGCCGCGCTGGGTTGCCGAGGTCTTGCTAGCCGCAAACGGGCGCCGACCCTCCCCGGAGGTGGTGGCCCTGTTCGAGGCGATCCCGGCGCGCCATACGGATACGGGGCCGTTTCTGCCGACCCCAGTGCCGCACCGTCTTCGTCAGCTCCTGCAGGCGGCGGTTGCTGAGCCCGACGTGGCGCTTGTGCTCGTCGATGCCAGCGAAGTCCGGCGGCTTCTCGAGGAGATCCTTGCTGCTGTCCCCTCGCTCGACGCGATCCTCGCCCGGCTCGCCGCCCTGCTGCGTCCCTCGCCGGGGCACCCCGCCGCCTTTCCTGCTGACCTTGCCCTCAGCGCACCGCTCTTCGGCGCGCTTGTGGCGAGCGCTGACGAGCGCCTCACCTGGCTTCGGGGCGGGCGGGCCTTCGAGCGGCTCTGGCTGACGGCGACCGCCTTTGGGCTTCATCTCCATCCCCTAAGCGAACTGCTGCTGATCGACGAGGCGCGCGACATCATCCGGTCGCGCTCGAACGGGAAAATTCCCCTCCTGCCGTTCCGTCTCGGGTACGGGCGATTGGAGCGCCGGCGCACTCATCGTCGGCCGCTCCGCGAAGTGATTGTGCCGTGGCCGGCGGGAGCTGCCTCGGCTGCGCCTCCGATGCCGGCTGACCCCCCGCGTCAGGAGGAGGGGCGCTAGGGGCCGAAGCTGCGGCTGGCAACGAGCGGCAGCCACGTCGTCACGCTTTCCCCGCCAACGACACTCGTGGAGAGGCTGCCCGCAGCGGGCAGTTGAACGATCTCGAGCCGCGCTGAAGAGACGGTTTTTGCTCCGATCCACGGCCCGGAATAGCCCGGCGGAGGCACAGCGAGGTCGGGCAGCTCGAGCAAGGTGCTGGTGATCTGGGTCCATGCCCCGCCGAAGAACAGGTCCCGATAGAGGGTTGCCCGCAGCCCGCTCGCAGGCTCGAAACGCCCGTCGTCGAGTGTTCGGCCCCGCGGCACCAGACGGAGCGATTGTGCGGCGTCGTTGCCGATGTGCCAAGCGTTGGCATTGCCGCTATACCAGGGCGGGTCGCCCAGCATAATCCGCGTGCATTTCCCGCCGAAATTGGGCTCGCTGTAGAGATAGAGACCGGCATTGCCATCGCAATTCCCGGGGACGAGTAGTCCTGATGGCAGGCGGGGGTCTCCGCTCCCGGAAACGGGCGGTTCAAGCGGCACCCCGTTCGACCGCACTTGGAGAGAGGACACCTCTTTCGGCCCGATGCAGTGGACCGCGCAGGGGAGCGTCGCAAGGTCGGGGACAGCGATCGGTCCTGTCAGGGGCATCGCTCGCCCTTGAAACGCTCTGTCGCTCCACAGGATCACGCTCAGGTTCCCCACGATCCGGAGGGATTGCGCGGCATCGTTGCCGATGTGCCAGTGGTCGGCATCAGGAGCGTCGGCGGTGAAGAAGGCGCACTTCCCCGCAAACGCCGGCTGGTCGTACAGGTAGACCCCGCTTCCCTGCTGGCCGCCGCAGTCCTGCCCTCTCGCTGGAGGCGGAGGAGGCTGAAGCGGTGTCCGCTGCCCTGGCCCTGCGCCCACCCCCACGCCCGCGACAACGAGCGCAAACGGCTGACGCGCTCCTTGGGGAACGGTGTAGGCCCGAACACTCAGGTGGTAGCGCCCTGGCGGCGCTTGGGGAAGGAAGACGCTCTCGACGGTATTGCAGGCGTCCGCGCGGCCGCGGAGGCAGGGGTCGCCTGGAGGGTAGGCGCCGGCATTTCCGAGATGGAGGAGCGCGTCCGGACCGCGCACCTCGAGGTCCAGATCATTGACGAGAACGGTTGCGGCGCCCGGCTGGCCGGGAAAGTCGCTCCACGCTAAGGTGACCCGGAGGGGTCCGGGGCCGGTCGTGAAGATCGTCGCTTCCCATGTCTCGCCCGTGGCGAGCCCGTGCGTCTCATCAGCAAGCCAGAGGTCGAGCCCAGTCGGCGCGAGGCTAGAGCGCACATTGACGCGGCCGAACCCTGCCACCGGGTTGGGGCGGAGGAAAGGGATTTCCTGCACTGCCGGGTCGGTCCCGTACTGTCCGGGGGCGATATCCTCGGCGCCGTTGATCACGAGGGCTTTCAGCAGCGCTCCCGAAGGCAGATCGATGCGCCGCTGGACGTGCAGCCATTCGCGCACGAGAGCGGCCGCGCCCGCAACGAGTGGCGTGGCCATGCTCGTGCCGCTAGAGAACGCATAGGAGGTAGCGGAGGTTGCGCCGCGGAGCGGAGAGAGACGCGAGAAGGTGGAGAAGACCTGAGTGCCGGGGGCGACAACATCAGGCTTCAGCCGCCCGTCGGCGGTTGGCCCGCGGCTGGAGAAGGCGGCGATCCCGTCGATCCGATTGGCAATCGGGTCAGTGGCGATCGGCGGGACCGGCCAGAGAAGGGGGTTCAGCAGGCCGTAGGTGAGCCGGGTCTCTGGCCGGTTGTTCTCGGACGCGCCGACAGTGAGAACGTTCTTCGCTGTGCCGGGCGAGGCGAGCGAGCGCAGATCGATGCGGCCGGAGCGGTCACGGTCGCGACCGCTGTTGCCGGCAGCGAAGAGCGCGAGAGCGGCGCGCTCTTGCCACAGCGCGTAGTCGATCTGTTGCGCATTCACGCGGTAGGCACTATCCGACCCGCCGCCCCACGAATTCGAGTGGATGAAGGCGCCATCTCGGGCGGCAAGCCGGACGAGGTCGCCCACGTCTGCCGGCGCGGAGAGGGTATTGCCGACACCTCCAATCGCCTGAACGACGATGCCGGCGCGCGGCGCGATCCCGGCCGCGGAGCCGGCGTAGCGCCCCTCCGCGGGACGAGCCCCCGAGGCGACGCCACTGCCCAGCGCTGAGCCGGCGACATGGGTGCCATGACCATGCTCATCGCCCCAATTGCACGGGTCGGGGCGCGACAGGCAGTAAGTCTTGACGACCCGGCCCGCAAAGTCCGGATGGATCGAGGCGAGGTCACCGGTATCGAGCCCGGTATCCGCGATCGCGATCAGCTGCCCCTCCCCAGTCAGCCCGAGCTCATGCCAGACCTCCGGAGCGCGCAGGACGGCTGCTGCCCGATCGTTCAGGACGTGGGGAACCTCGTGCGGCTCGACCCAGACAACGCCGTCGAGAGCAGCAAGCGCCGCGACCGTCCCCGGCGCGATCTGAACGCGAAGGTAGCCGGCGAAGCCGTTGTCGACGGCAGCGAGGACGAGTCCGCCGAGCTGGGCGACCGCTGCGCTGAGGGCACTGAGGTCGATCCCGGAGAAGGTCTGGACGTCATAAAGCGTGGCTGCCGTCTCGCTCACGCTCTTTGCAAGCCGGAAACGCGGGTGCCAAGGGCCGACCCAGCGGACATGCGGGAGCGCGCGCACCCGCTCGGCAGTTGCGGCGTCCATCTGCGTGAGAAAGGCGTGATCAGGGAGATAGAAGGCGAGGTGGGCGCCGGCAGCGCGCGCCGCCTCCTTCCACTCCTCCCGCACCGGCCCCGTGAATTGGACAAGCCAGGTTGTCGTCCCTTCTTCGCTCGGGGAAGGTCGAGCAGCGAGCGGGTCGAAACGTTCGCGCTCCAGTCGGAGGTGGGGGCCGAGGCTTTGCGCTGCGCCACTTCCGCCTTCCCGCGCGCTGAAGACGAGCATGCCGACAGCGATCGCTGCCACTGCGCGCCCGATGAGACGGCCGAACTGCATCTCGTCCTCCCAGTGGGGTTATAGCAGGAGCGTCACGCACCGATCGCGGACGGCTGCGCTCCCCGTCATACTTAGTGGCTACTGGAGGAAGAGCGGTAGTGAGCGCGCTGCGAGGACGGAGACGCTTGAGAGAGCTGGCGGTTCGGCTGGTAAGCGCCTATTGGCGGCTTGTCATCCGCGTGCGCTACGGCCGACGCGTCCGGATAGGGCGGAATTTTCGCACGAACGGGCGGCTGGTGATCCGAGGGCCGGGCCGGGTGGAGATTGGTGACGATGTCAATGCTTGGGCGCACGCGGAAAAGAACGTGCTCATCACCTTCGCTCCGGAGTCGCGCATCCGTATCGGCTCGGGCACCCGCCTCAATGGCGCCGGCATCCAAGCGCGGACCCAGATCACGATCGGCGAGCGCTGCATTCTCGGCTCGACCCTGCTCCTCGACACCGATCATCACCCGCTTGACCCCGCCCGCCGACATGACCCAACGGCGCCCGTCGCCTCAGCGCCGATCACGATCGGGGATAATGTCTGGCTTGGAGGCCAAAGCGCCGTCCTCAAAGGCGTGACCATTGGCGAGAACTCGGTAGTAGCGTTCCGAGCGGTCGTCGCGTCGGACGTGCCGGCGAATGTTGTTGTGGCGGGGAACCCGGCGCGGATTGTGCGCCGGCTCGACCAGAGCGACGAGAGGCAGGAGCCGGCCCCGTAGCGGGGATGCGCCCGTGGGGGCGGTCCAGTCGCGGAGAGCATGCCTGCTGCAGTGCCGCCCGCCTCTGCCCGCTGACCCGTGACGCTATACTTCCTGGCTGCGTGAATGAATCTCTGCCTCGGGTTCGTCGCGGCGTCCTCTGGCCGCTTGTTGTTGTCCTCCTCGCGCTGCCTGCCTGCGTACCGAACCCGGTGCCGCCGCTCGCTGCTCCTGCTCCGTCGGGCAGTGCCCCGGCAGGGAAGGAGCAGACAACCCCAGTGCCGGTGGCGACCTTCTCGGCGACAGTGCCGGCCAGCGCGAGCATGCCGACCCCGACGGTGCCGAGCGTTGCCGCGACGCCTTCGCCATCGCCGATGGGGACCCCTGGCTCGATGACGGCGACGAGGACCCCGCCGACCGTGACGAGTGCTCCCGGCACGCCGCCGCCGCTCCCAAGCGCTGCTCAACAGCCGATCGTCGCCACTCCCGCGCCGAATGACCTGCTCTTCCCCATCTCGCGAGACCTCGCCTTGCCGCCGAGCTATGTGCCGCCTGACCTCGTGCCGATCGAGGGGATCGTCCCGACGGTGCGCGGCCCCCATCTGATCCGTCGGGTAGTCGTCGAGGATCTCCGCCGCCTCGTTCGCGACATGCAGGCCGCGGGGCTGAACCCCGTCGTCGCCTCTGCCTATCGCTCCTACGCGATGCAGGAGGCGACCTACGCCTACTGGGTGCGGACGCTCGGCCAAGTCCAAGCAGACCGAGTGAGCGCGAAGCCGGGCCATAGCGAGCATCAGCTTGGAACGGCGATCGACTTTGCGAGCGCGGAGAATGGCTACGAGCTAGATGAGCGCTTTGCTGCCACCCGCGAGGGCAGATGGCTCCTTGCCCACGCCGATCGGTACGGATTTGTGCTCAGCTATCCGGCTGGGGCAGAGGCAATCACCGGCTATGCCTACGAACCTTGGCACTACCGCTACGTTGGTCCGGCCGATGCCCGAGCGATCGCGGCGTCGGGCCGGCCGCCGATCGAGTACTACCGCGCTCGCTGGCGCTAGAGCCGGGGGTCGAGAGGGTGCCGCGCGAGGACTGCCCAGCGCAACAGCCTCCTGCTTTACTTAATCTTGTAGACGGTATCGAGGTTGTAGACGTTCGGCGTGGGCAGTTCGACCCCTTTCACTTTCGGGGTGAAGACGACGAATTGCGAGCGGCTGACGGTGTAGATGACCGGCACGTCCTCCCGGAAGACGCGGTTCGCTTGGAGGAACAGCTGGCGCCGTTTGGCGACATCCGCTTCGGCATAGGCGAGGTCCATCAGCCGGTCCCATTCGGGGTTGCAGTAGAGCATCGCACGGCGGGGCGCGCCGACCGGCTTGTCGCAGCCGTAGAAGGTGCGAAGCCCGGTGAAGAAGCCGTTGTCTTCGCCGTTGCTGCCGCTCCACAAATCGCCCTTCGGGAGGTCCCGCCGGCCGTACGCCTTGTCAACAAAGACACTCTCCTCGTTCGGGATCAACTCCACCTCGACGCCGACCGCCCGCAAGTCGGCCTGAATGGCGACGAGCATGTTCTGCTCGCCCCGGCCCGTCGAGTAGTCAAGCCCGCCGGGCAGCCGGAAGCCATTCGGATAGCCGGCCTCCGCGAGCAGGCGCCGCGCCATCGCCACGTCGTAGGGGATCGGCTGCACCGTGGGGTCGAAATAGTCGGTGTCAGGCACGGCGACTTGACCCGTCGGCTGAGCGTAGCCGCCGTACAGCCCGCTCGCGATCGCCTCTTTGTTCACCGCGTAGTTAAGCGCAAGACGCACGCGCTTCTCTTTCAGCGGCGTGTCCCGCAGTTCCCATGAGCCCTGCGGCATCGCAATCTGCGCCGAGGAGTTGAGCTGGGCGGTGACGACGATGCCGCGCTGCTTCAGCTGGTTCGCCTGATCGCCGGAGAAACTGAACATCGCCATGTCGAGCTCGCCTTGGGTGAGCCCGTTGATCACCTGAACGGCTTCGGGGATCAGCCGGAAATGGATCTCATTGGCGATCGGCTTGCGGAACGCGTGCGGCTCCGCGCGCTTGCGGTAAATGATCTGGTTCGCTTGCTGGAAAGAGACAAGCTCATACGGCCCGCTGCCCATCGGCTTCTGAACAAAAGCCTCAAACCCGATCGACTGGTAATACTTCTTCGGCAATATCCAGATGAAGGGCCCTCCGTTCGGGATCGCCGCGTTCGGCGCAGACAGCTTCAGTTCAACGGTGGTCGGGGTCGGATTGGTGACCGAGGTGACATTCAGCAGGTAAGACGTTTGGGGCCATCGGCGGTCGAGGATCTCTTGGATGCTGAAGACGACGTCTTCGGAAGTGAGGGGGTCGCCGTTGGCGAACTTCATGTCGGAGCGGATCGTGAACGTCCACGTCAGCCCGTCGGGCGAGACACTCCACCGCTCGGCGACCCAAGGACGCACCTCGTACTTCGGGCCGAACGTCGTCAGATTGTCGTACAGCGGCCAGTATTGGAACAGGTTGGCCCGCGACGCTTGCGGCGTCGGGTTGCCGATCATCACGCCGACCGCCACCCGCAGGATCTGCTGCTCGTCCCGCTGCTCTGCCGGCGCTACGCCGCCCGTGGGCGTTGTCGGCGCCGCGGGCGCGCACGCGACGCTCAGAAGCATGATGAACGCGAAAAGCCGAGCGGCCGTTGCGCGCATATGCCCTCCGAAATAGGGATATCGTAGACAGTCCTCTGCATTGTACGTCCCCGTCGCTCGGTGTCAACGTTTATTGCGTGCCATCCCGAAGCAATGGGAGCGGTGCCGCGAGCTTGCGCGCTCGCCGCGCGGAGGAGTGGCCGGCGGGCATGGAAACGAGCGGCGCCGCCCGGCAGCCGGGAAGTGCCGCGCGAGGGTGACGCTGGGCGCTCCCGTTCCGGCGCCGCCCTGCTCTTAGGGCTCGTGCCAGTTCAGTTCGATCAGGTCTTCCTTGAGAATGGTCGTCAGTTCAAAGCCGCAGCGCTCGCACCAGCACGGCTCGCGCGCGAGGGGCGGCGGCAGGAGCGGGATCCCGCAGCGCGGGCAGTACCACGCGGCTGTTCCCCGCGGGCGAACGAGCGGAGCGGCGAGCGGGCGTGTCCGGGCGAGGAGACGGTTCAGTTCGGCAGTTGCGAAGATCGAGTATTCCATTCTCCCCGCGTCGCAGACCCAAATCGGCCGTCCTGCGCTCTCTGCTCCTCGAAGCGGCTGCCCGCAGCGCAGGCAGAAGACCGGCGAAGTGGCGGCTGGCGGGGTCGGGAACGGCGGGGAGGGGAGCGGCGGGCGCACGCCAGCAAACAGTCGTTGGCGCTCGGTGAAGCGAAACCACTCGCGGGCAATCCAAGCGCGCTCCCGGAGGCGGACAGGCGCGTAGTCATCGAGAGGAACCCCTTGCCGGAGCAGCGTCTGCCGGTGCGCCTCCTCATGCGGCACCCCGGCGTCGATCAGGCGGCGCTCAATGAGGGTATGAGCGTACCACCGTCGCTGCTCAGCCGAGACCGGCTCAACATAGCGGTCAGGACGCAGTGACGGGTCGGGCTCACTAGTCATGGGCGCCGCCTGCGTACTGGTCGAGATATTCCTCGAGCGCGAGCGCAACGGCGTCAGGGAGGGAGCGCACTTGGGCAGGGCCGACGCCCACCGAGCGGCTGCCTCCAATGCCCCGTAACTGGCGCGCCATTTCGCGCGCCCGCTCGTTCGGCGGCAGCGGGCTCGCCATCCGCAGGTTTAAGCTGACGAGGCGGCCAAGCGCTTCGGCAAGGGCAGCGATATCGCTGCCCGCCTTCCCCACGTTGATGAAGACTTCGTACAGTCCGTACTCGTCGCTGTTGAGGGTAACGTTGACCTTTCCTTCAGGCGCGACGATCTGGCGCGTGTAGCCCCGCACGACCTCAGGCCGCGGACGCACTCCCGAACTGTCAACAACATAGCCGAGCCGCTCGTCTGGGCGCATCAGCGATCGCCCCTCCTCGCACTCCAGCGCGCCAGCTATCGGTCGGGTTCTGATTTATTGTGCCGCATTTTGGCGGTGCTGCCCAATTTGGTATTGTCTGATGCTATGAGCGCCATCCGCGCGGTGACCTTCGACCTGTGGGAAACCCTCATCCACGATTCGCCAGCGCTGGGTAATGAGCGTTCTCAGCTGCGAGTAGTCCGCCTCACCGAGGCCCTGCGCGCTCTTGAGCAGGCGATCGACGTCGCGGACGTCCAACGCGCCTACGACGCTTCGATGGCCGAGTACGACGCCGTCTGGCGCGATTATCGCGATTTGTCGACCCGGCAGCAGCTGGAAATCCTCGCCGGCCTGATCGGCGAGCAGATCGCCGCTGCGCTCGATGAGGCTGGCTGGGAAGCAGTAGAACGCGCCTATGTCGACCCGATCCATGAGCGGCCGCCCACGCTCAGTCCCCATGCGCTGCCTGTTCTCGACTGGCTGCGCGAGCGCGGCTATCGGCTCGGCCTCATCAGCAACACCGGTCGAACGCCGGGCACGGCGATGCGGCAGGTCCTCGCCGACTACGGCCTCCTCGACCGGTTCGATGTGACCATCTTCTCGAATGAAGAGGGACTGCTGAAGCCGCGGCGCGAACTGTTCGACCGCGCGGCCAGCCGTTTGGGGGTTCCGAATGAGGCGGTCGTTCACGTCGGCGACAACCCCGTCGCCGATGTGGCGGGGGCGAAAGCTGCCGGCATGCGCGCGATCCTCCTCGGGACGCTGCCCGCCGCCGTTGCGCCCGACGCCCGGATCGCGACCCTCGCAGAACTGCCCGCCCAGCTCGAACAATGGGGTGCTCCGCCAGCCAGCGCTGCGAGTCAGGAGGTGAGCTGGCGGAAGCGGCCTCCCTCGACGATGTAGAAAAAGACGCGCTGTTCCAGAAGGTCGCCGTTGGCGTCGTACTGGATCCGGCCGACGAGCGACTGGATGTCGAGCGACCGGATGGCGCTCGCGATCGCGCGGCCGTCCGCCCGATTGGCGCGCTGCACCCCCGTCAGCAGCACCTCCATCGCGCTATATCCGGTCGTGGCGTCGATGCCGGGATTCCGCTGCTCAAGCTGCCGAAATGCGGCAAACCAAGCAGGAGAAGCGACAACGCGCGGGTCAGGCGTGATCGTCGAGATCAGGATGCCTTCTGCCAGAGCCCCAAGCTCATCGATAAATTGGTCGACGAAGTTCGCGTCCGAGGCGAGGATCGGGGTCGTGATCCCGGCGCGGCGCGCCTCCCGGACAAAGGTGATCCCGTCGGGAAAGTCCCCAGCGAAAAAGATCGCTTGCGCAGCAGCGCCGCGGAGCGCGGGCAGCTGCTCGGCAAAGCTCGGCGCGTCGGGACGGAGCGCAATCGCCGCAGCAAGCTGCCCACCTGCTTGCTGCAGCCCCGAGGCAAATTCGGCGGCGAGCCCTTGGCCGTAGGTGTTCGTAGTATAGACGAGCGCCACTCGCCGCCAGCCCCGCTCCACAAGATAGCGCGCGGCGCGCGGCCCTTGGGTGGCATCCGTGGCGCAGACACGGAAGAAGGTTTCTACTCCGGCGCGCGACAAGGCGGGGTTGCTCGCGCTCGGCGTGACGACGACGAGCCCGAGGTCGCGGTAGATCGGCAGCGCAGCGGCGGTTGGACCGCTGTTGTAGTGGCCGATCACCCCGAGCACCGTCTGCCCTGCCTGCACGGCGGCCGCGACCTGCTTTGCCGCCTCGACTGCCGCCGCCTCGTCCGCCTCGTCGTTGAGCGGCCGGACAGCGACGCGCCGCCCGCCGAGCACCCCTCCCGCTTGGTTGACCTCCTCTGCTTTCAGGCGGGCGCCCCCGAGCATCGACTGCCCCCCCTCCGCCTGTTCCCCCGAGAGCGGCCCAACAACGAAGACGATCGCTTCCCCAGAGAATTGGGGTCCCCGCTGGCAGGCAGCGAGTGCTGCAGCGGCAGCCGCGAAGAGGAAGTAGCGACGACCGATCACGTTGTGCTGCTCATCGGCGCATTCAGCGTGACCGCCCTCGGCGCCACGCCGTTCCCCGATAGGGTGCCAGATCGCCGCGGCGCGGAGCAACCGTCCAAAGCCCCGCCGGCTTAGTCGATGACAAGGCGGGTAAACGCTTCTCCAGCGAGGAGAGCTGCCGGCGCGCCATCCCGCGCTGCGAAAAGACGCCACCGCTCGGGCAGGTCTTCAGGACGAGGGGTTTGGCTCGCGTGGGCGAGCCGGGCGGCGATCTTGCGCTCGAGCGCTGGCGCGATATCAACGAAACAGTCGGCGGCTGCGGAGGCAAACAGCCACACCTCGCGGACAGCGTGGGGCGCAAGCCCAGCGCTCACCTGGTCGGGATAGCTGAGCGGGTCTCGAGCGAGGGGGTAGATGGCGTCGAGTACTGCGCGGCCGGTGCGGCGATGATCGCGGTGAGCGAGGTAGGGCGGCAGCGGATGCTCGGGGTCATGGGTGAAGACCGCAAAGGGCCGCACGCGCCGGATCAAGGCGACCAGCGTTTCTGCAAGGGCGGCGCTGTTTTCGACATGACCATCGGGATGGCGGAGGAAGACAATCTCGGCAGCGCCGAGGATCGCCGCTGCTATCCGGGCCTCCTGTTCTCGGCGGGCGGCAACGCGCTGCGGGGATTCCGTCGGGTCCGACGTTCCATGTTCGCCCGACGTCACGAGGGCGATTGTCACTGTCGCGCCTGCCGCAGCCGCCAAGGCAATCGTCCCCGCGCACCACCGCTCAATGTCGTCGGGGTGGGCAGCAACCACGAGAATAGGACCTTGCGGTGGGGAAACAATCGCCGGCATCGCTGAATCCTACCGAACTCGCATCGCTCCCTCGTCCGTCGGCTCCGGCCCGTGGAGGTGGGGCCAGTTCGCCAGCATCGCCTCAAGCTCGGGGAGCGTGGAGGCGCCGGGCGGTTTGCCTTGGCTTGCCATCTGCTGAGCGAGCTGGCGGATGGCGGCGTTGCGCGGCGTCGGGATGCCGTGGAGCATGCCAAGCAGGCAGATCTCGCCGTTGAGATAGTCGACTTCGAGGCGAGAGCGCCCTTTGGCGAGGCTCTGCCAGGTTGAGCTGCCGTGACGGCGCGGAGCGCCAGGAATTTCCCCGTACCGATAGTGCCTCAGGATACGCTCCCGCATCTCTTCTTCGCTCGCCCAGTCGATCCCCGCAGCGCGGAACACTGCCGCCGCTTCGTCGCGCAGTGCGGCGCCGACGCTGCCGCCGCCCGGTGGGATCTCGCCGACGATCGCCTCAAGCCCGTTTGTGAGGTTAATGAGCAGCTTCGCGTATTTCAGCCGCATGATGTCTTCAACGGCCCGCGAGAGAAACCCGCTCGAAGCGAGATCAGCCGCGACCCGCTGGATGAGCGGGTCGACGCCGCGCGGGAAGCGCCCGCAATCGAGAACGCCCGTGACCGGAACCCCATAGGCGTCGACAACCCCGGGGTCGAAAAAGGTTGCGGGCAGATGGACGTTCATCGCGTAGACGCGGCTGAACCGGCGCGCTGCCATGCGCTCGTTGGCAACGCCGTTCTGAGCGCAGATCACCGGCACATCGCCCGCAGCCCGTTCCAGCGCTTCGAGCGCCGGGGTGGTGTCGTGCGATTTCATCGTCAGAAAGACGACGTCATCGTCATCGAAATCGATCTCGGCAGGCGCGCTCACTGCCGGCACCCGAACTCGAATGGCGCGATCTGGCGTTCGCAGCAGCAATCCATCCCGTCGGATAGCGGCGAGGTGATCGCCGCGGCAGACAAGGATCACCGTGTGACCGGCGTCGGCGAGCCGGGCGCCGATTGCGCCGCCGACTGCTCCCGCTCCAAAGATGATGTACCGCATCGCTCCCTCCGACGTGCCGCCGTATCGCCCTCCTCCTCGCGCGACGACGCTCTCGCTGGCGTAAGGCGCTTCGCTGCCCTGCGGGGGCCGACCGGTGTGGCGGCAGGGTGTCAGGCGCGGCTCGTTGCCGGTCGGTCGCCCGAGAAGGGGTGCTGTGCCGTACTCTTTGTACTATCCCTGCGCTGGAGGAGGAACAGTGCAACGCTTTGGCGCGCATGTCGGCGGCGGGCTCGCCCGGATACCGGACGCAGCAGCGGCGCTTGGCGCGGAATGTGTTCAGATCTTCACGTCGGCGCCGCAGAACTGGCGTCCCCCCCGCCACGATGCGCGCGCCGTTGCCGCCTTTCGCGAGGCGATCGCGGCCCGGAGTATTCACCCCGTCATCATCCACGGGATCTACCTGCTCAATCCGGCCTCTGCGGACCCGGCGCTCGTGGAGAAGTCGATCCTCTCGATTGTCGATGACCTCGAATGGGCCGACCGGCTTGGAGCGTGCGCGGTCGTCATTCATCTCGGTTCGAGCGGAGCGGATCCGCTCGAAGTGGGAGTAGCCCGCTGCGCCGATGCACTCGGCCGGGTGCTGAGGCAGTATGCTGGTTCTGCGTCGCTTTTGCTTGAAACATGTGCTGGGCAGGGCAATACGGTCGGGCGGCGGTTTGAGGAACTCGGCTATCTCCTTGAGCGCCTGAATGATGAGCGGGCAGGCGTCTGCCTCGATACCTGCCACGTCTTTGCTGCCGGCTATGACATTGCGAGCGAGAACGGGTTCGCCGAGATGATGGCCGACCTCGACCGGTATGTGGGACGCGAGCGCGTTCGCGCGCTCCACGTCAACGACTCGAAAGGGCCGCTCGGCTGCAACCGCGATCGTCACGAAAATATCGGCCGCGGCCACATCGGCGAGGAGGGCTTTCGGCGCGTGCTGCGCCATCCGGCGTTCGCTGCCTTGCCGCTCATCCTCGAGGTGCCGGGGCTGGATAACCGCGGTCCGGACCGCGCCAATCTGCAGGTCCTCCGCGCTCTTGCCGGCGCGCCGCCGTTGCCCGAGGCGCCGAACGGCGCGCTGCGAGAGGCAAGCGCATCGCCGCTTCCCGAGAGCGTTTAAGAGGCGGGTCTCCCCGTTTTCGCGCGCCGCCGCGCTACAGCCGGCGCAGCCCGTCCCGCCGCGCCAGCAGTTTCCACGGGCTGATCCTGCCGTTTGATGGTGGCGCCGGCTTCTTGGCTTGATGTCCGTGCGCGTGAGCGACGGCCATAGCGAGGAGAGCGGCCTCCTCGGCCCGAGCGGGAATTTCGCTCGCAAGGGCAGGCCACCGCCGGCTGATGAACGCGGTGTCAAAGCGTCCCTCGGCGAAGTCGGCGCTCTCCATCAGGATCTGATGGAAGGGGATGGTGGTCCGCACTCCGACAATGTGGTACTCCTCGAGCGCGCGCCGCATCCGCCGGATTGCCTCCTCGCGGGTGGGCGCCCAAACGATCAGCTTGGAAAGGAGGGGGTCGTAGTCGACAGTGACATGCAGCCCTTCGTAGAGCGCGCTGTCGACCCGGACGCCGGGCCCAAGCGGCTCCCGCAGCGCCTCGATCGTTCCGATTGCAGGGAGGAAGTTGTTGAACGGGTCCTCGGCCGAGATGCGGCATTCGATGGCATGCCCGCGCGGCCGAATGTCCTCTTGGGAAAAGGAGAGAGGAAGCCCAGAGGCGACGCGGATCTGCTCGTGGACAAGGTCGATCCCGGTGACCAGTTCCGTCACGGGATGTTCAACCTGAAGGCGGGTGTTCATCTCCATGAAATAGAAGTTGCGGTCCGCATCGACGAGAAATTCGATGGTGCCCGCGTTGACATAGCCGACTGCCCGCGCTGCGGCCACGGCGGCCTCGCCCATGCGCCGGCGCAGGTCCGGGTCCATGATCACGGACGGCGATTCCTCGACCAGCTTCTGCAGCCGGCGCTGGATCGAGCATTCGCGCTCGCCGAGGTAGACACAGTTGCCGTGGGTATCGGCGATGATCTGAATCTCGATATGCCGAGCAGGGGAAACATACCGCTCGACATACACGGTCGGGTCGCCGAACGACGACTCTGCTTCCGAAGCGGCAGCGCGCAAGGCGCTGGGGAGGTCCTCCGCCCGTTCGACGACGCGGACGCCTTTGCCGCCGCCGCCGGCCGCCGCTTTCAAGATGACCGGAAAGCCGATCTCCTTCGCAATCCGCGCCGCCTCCTCTGCAGTCACCCCTTCCAGCGCCCCCGGCACGATCGGCACGCCGGCAGCGTGCATGCGGCGGCGCGCTGCTGTCTTCTCGCCCATCGCCGCCATCGCCTCCGCAGAGGGGCCGATGAAGGTAATCCCTGCCTCGGCGCAGGCCCGAGGCAGCACTTCTTTTTCCGAGAGAAAGCCGTAGCCGGGGTGAATCGCATCCGCGCCCGACCGTTTAGCGACATCGATCAGTTTGTCGACGCGAAGATAGCTTTCACGAGCGGGAGCGGGACCGATATGGTACGCCTCGTCGGCCATTCGAACGTGGAGCGCCTCGCGGTCAGGGTCGGAGTAGACTGCCACAGTGGCGATGCCCAGTTCGCGGCAGGCGCGGATGACGCGAACAGCGATCTCACCGCGATTGGCAATTAGGACCTTGCGGATCATCGACAGCTCCTGCGAGCGCGTTTGCACGCAAGAGTAGCACAGGGCTCTCCAGCAGGATGGCCTCGCCGCTTTCGTCACCCGATGCGCGAAACCTGGTCAAAACGGATCCCGCCATCGCCGCCGAGCGTCCCGAGGTCGACCTTCTTTGGGTCGTAGCCGCGGACGGTCGCGCTGGGCACAAGGAAGAGCCACGCCGGGTCTTCGAGCAGGACGGCGGAGGCTCTCTGAAGGAGCTGACGCCGCTTCTCGGGGTCCATCTCCGTGCGGGACGGCTCGTAGTAGCGGTCGAATTCCGGGTTGTTGTAGTGGCGCGTCGCCGGCGGCTGCTTGCTCCAGAACCAGCTGATGGAGAAATCGAGGTCCATCGCCGGGCTGTTTTGGAGCGGGATCCCGAAGAGATCGGCGCGAGGCTGGCGGCCATACACTTTGTCGGTCCACGCTGCTTGGTCCGTCATCGGGATGAACTCAAGGTCGATGCCGATATCACGAAGGTTCTGCTGGATCAGCAGCCCAATCGGCACAAACTCGGCGATGGCAACGGTTGTCTCTGCCCTGAGTTTGAACCCGTTGGCGTAGCCTGCCTCGGCAAGGAGGGCGCGCGCTTTCGCGGGGTCGTACGGATATGGCTTGAGCGTGGGGTCATACCCGAAGGTCACCGGTTGGGCGAGCTGCGCTTCCGGTTGGGTCAGCCCGCGGAAAATCTGCTTCGCGATGCTCTCCTTGTCCACCGCGTAGTTGATCGCTTGGCGCACCCGCTTGTCCGCAAGCGGAGAATCAACGGGCCGGTCGCCGCTGACAGTGTCCATCCAAAATCCGAGCGAGGTGCCGAAGTTGGTGACTTGAGCGGCCATCCCTCGTTCGCGGATCCGGTCGTACTGGTCGATCGGGATGAAGTAGGCGAGGTGCACCTCTCCCGTCAGGAGCCCGTTCACCCGCGCCGATGCCTCGGGGATAGCGCGGATCGTCAGTTCACGGAGCTTCGGCTTGCGGAACGGGTGGTCGGGGTAGCCTGTCAGCACTAACCGGTCGTTCGGGACGAACTCCTTGAACCGGAAGGGACCGCTGCCGACCGGGCTGAGCGCGAACTGCTCGTTGCCGACCCGGCTGATGTAATGCTCCGGCACCACCGACATCGTGGTCAGCCGACGAAGCAGGATCGGGTCCGGCGCTTTGGTGATGACGTTGAGCGTCAGGTCGTCCACCAGCTCAACGCGGTCGACGGTGGTCAGGCGCGTGCCGAGGGCGAGCCGGAGCGACGGGTCCATGCTGCGGTCGAAGGTGAACTTCACGTCTCGGGCCGTCAGTCTTGTCCCGTCGTGGAAGGTCAGGTCAGGACGAATGACGAGCTGCCACGTCGTCGGATTGAGGACCCGCCAGCTCGTCGCGATGGCAGGAAGGGGATCACCCGTCCTCACGTCGAGCATGACGACGTTGTCGAACATGTCGTACATCCGGTTGACGGGAAGATTGGCATTCGGGTCGAGCGGGCCGCTGAGCGTGCTGGTGGCGACGACGAGCGTCTGATCAACGGCAGAAGCGGCATCCGGCGCTCTTCCGGCTGGCGAGGCGGGAGCGCTTGGCGCGCACCCAGCAAGCAGCAGCGCGACAGCGATCATCCCTTGCGCAACGAGCCGGCCCATCACTCCTCCTCCTTCTTGAACACCGAATGCATCATACTGCTGGGCGGCGCGCCTTTCACTCTTTCGGAATGTCGGCCGCGGACGAGGCGCCCCCCGCCGACGAAGGCAGTGGGTCCCCGCGCTGTCCGCTTCCGCTTTGCCCAGAGACTGCTACGATGTCTTGCGAAGGAGGAGCGATGAGCCGCCGCATCACTATCGCCACCACCCAATACACGGTGGGGACCGACCGCGAAGCGAATTTGCTGGCGATCCTGCAGCGGATTGACGAGGCAGCCGATCACGGCGCGGACCTCGTTCTCTTTCCCGAGTTTTGCAACCACGTCTCGCTCTACCGCGATCAGGAGCACTGCTGGGAAGTCGCGGTTGACGAGGAAGGGCCATGGGTCGGCGCGATCCGCGAGCGCGCGAGGGCGCGTCGCATCTGGGTTGCGTTTAATGCCTCGACCCGCGGGCCGCGGCCGACGGTATACGACCAGAACTACCTGATCGACCGCGACGGCCGGATTGTCGCCACCGTGCGCAAAAAGGTGCTGATCGGGGGCGAAAACGACTTCATGACCAAAGACCAGATCGAGCCGGAGGTGTTCGATACCGAACTCGGCAGGATCGGCTTCACCACCTGCATGGACGGCGTGCTGCCCGAGACGGCGCGCACTGTCGCCCTCAAAGGCGCCCAGATCATCCTCGACTCGCTCAACTCGAACGCGCGCGATGAAGGAGCGCTGCATGTGCCGGTGCGCGCGGCGGAGAACGGCGTTTTTATGGTGTCAAGCTGCAAATCGGGGCCGCTTATCCCGCTGGAACTGTTCGACGGCTTTCGCAACCGCGTCCCGATGGAGGAGCATCTGATCCACGCTCCTGGCGAGAGCCAGATTGTCGACCCGCGCGGCCGTGTCCTCGCGAAGGGCGGCTGGCGCACCGACGAGATCGTCTATGCCGCCATTGACCCTACGGAGGCGGACGAGAAACGGCTGCCCGGCCTTGGGGACCTGCTCGCAGACCGTCGCCCAGAGCTGTATGGGGTGCTGGCGCTGCCGAACGAGCAGCTGCCGCTCGTCCTCAGCCCGAGCGTCGTCGAGGTTGAGCCGTTCACTGCCGCCGCCATCCAGACGGAGAGCGACCCGACAGTCGAGTACGCCATTCTCCGCGGGCTCGACGTGGCTGAGGAGGCCGCCGACCGCGGCGCGCGGCTGATTGTCCTGCCGGAGCTGTATCCGTTCCAAGAGGGGACGGTCGCGGCCAACCCTCGAGCGGCTGCCCTCGCCAGCCGGGAAGCTGCAGCCCGGCTGGCGGCGCTCGCGGCGAAGCGCGATCTCCATCTCGTCGCCTCGCTCGTCGAGGAAGCGGATGGCCGCTTCTATCACACGACCTTCCTCTGGTCACCGGCCGGCGAGGTGACCCGCTATCGCCAAGTTCATGTCCGCGAGCCGGACCGGGTCTGGGCGACGCCGGGCGACCGCTTCGTCACTGCCGACACCGCCCTCGGCCGGATTGGGCTCCTCGCCGGCTATGACGGGCTGTTCGTCGAGTCGGCGCGGGTCCTTGCCTGCATGGGGGCGGACATGATCGCCTACTCAACCTGCTGGCGCATCGAGTGGGAGCCGCGGTTGGCGCTGCGTGAGCGCGCGGCGGAGAACCACCTGACGATCGTGGCGGCGAACCGCGCTGACTCGCCTGTCGCGCGCGGCGCCATCATCGCCACCGTTCCACGGTTTCCGACCCCTTGGCGCGGCCGGCTCAACCCCGTCGACCTGACCGAGTCGTCTCCGGGGATCGAGACGTTCGTTCGGCAGACCGTCGACCCCGTGGCCAGCCGCAACAAACTGATGGTGCCGAAGACCGACGCCATCTTCAATCGCCGTGCCGAACTGCATGGCCCCCTCGTGGCGCGCCGCTAGCGCTGCCAGAGCTCCAGCATGAGGCCGGTTGTGTCGATCAGGGAGACGGCGCGCCGAGGGTGACCGAAAGGGTCGGGAACATCACGAGGCGCGCTCAGCGGGCGGACGCCGAACGCTGCAAGCTTGGCGGCGCTCGCCTCAAGGTCATCCACCGCGAAGCCGACCTGCAGCATTCCGGCCGCGGGCGGACGCGCGCGCGGCGTGAGGTCGCGGGAATCGACCCCCTCATAGTGAACGAGTTCGATGCGGCCGAACAGGGTATCGCCGGCGAGAATGGCAATATTCAAGCTGGCGCCTGGCGGAAGCCCGATCATCCGCTCAATCTCTGGTCCCGCAAGCCGATTGTGCATCGCGACCGGGATCCCCAGTCCTTCGGAGAACAGCGCGACCGCGCGCGAAAGGTCGCCGACGGTCAGCACCCACTGGGTGACGCCGGCAAAACCTTGAGGCGAAAAGGAGAAGGCGCGGCCGGCCTCGGTCTCAAGAAGGACGATGTTCACTTCGTCAGGCCCGCGCATCTGCACCTCTTTGATGAGGTGGCCGTCATGCGGGTAGGTGACGGGCTCAGAGCGGAAGGGGTAGCCCAGCGCCGAGAGGGTCGTGTAGGCGCGGTCGATATCGACGGTTTGGATATCGAGGTTCTTCGGCGAATAGTCGTAGGGCCGAGCGTCCTTGCGCACCGGCTCGCCCGTCCGCTCGCCGAATGAGACGAGGCGCAGCAGGCCATACTGCTGGTCGGGGGCGCCGAGCGTCACCGCCGTGGCGGCAAAGTGCTCTGGCTGAAGCCCCCAGAGGGTAAGCTCGGCAGCCGAGACCGGCGCGGGGCCGTGGCGAACGCCCAAGCCGAGATGGTCGCGGTAGAGGCGAAGCGCGCTCTCAAAGTCACGCGCGCCGACGACGATATGCTGCACGCCAACTGCACTCATCAATTCTCCTGAGGGGCAGTGCGGTCGAGCACCCCGCTTTCTGCGAGATCGTTCCACACCTCTTGCTCCTCGATCAGGCCGTTGCGGAGGACGAACCGATCGAGATAGCGCACGCCCGAAAACGGCACGCCGTGCAGGTTTTCGCCGAACAGGGTGCCGGCACTGTAGACAACCGTCGTGCCGTCGTCCCGCTGGAACGCCTCGTAGCGCTCGCGCACCTTATCGCACCAGGCATAGCGCTTGCGCGCGTTGGCGACAAGTTCATCGAGGGTGCGGAAAGTGATGCCGGGCGGAAATGTCATTCGGATGGTGGGCGCAAGGTAGCGCTCAGCCTCGGCAAGGTTGCGCTCAGCGAGGAGCCGAAGAAAGGTGTCAACGCGGCTGATTGGGTCGTCCGTCATCGGTTCTTCCCTGACCTGCGGGATTTGCGGTATCCCGCCGATTCGATCTTCAGGAGGAGGCGATGATGGAGAGAGTACTGCATCAGCCGCGTTCTTGGAACAGCTGGGGAAAGCGGGCTGTCCTCGCGCCGCAGCAGCATGGTGCCGCGCGGGCAGTGCTCGTCGTCCTCGGCGTGCTTCTCAGCGGACTTGCGCTGGTCTTTTGGTTTCGTTTACCACTAAGTAGCAGTATTTGGCCAACTCCATTGAGTAACGGCTCGTTTCTGGCTGCGGTTGTCGCGAGCATCGCCGTGCCCGTGCTGTTCATCGCCTGGACGGGAGACCTCAGCGGCGTGCGCGCGGGGGCCGTATCGCTCGGCGCGATCTACGGCGGCTTCGTGCTTGCCTCGATCCCGCCGCTGCTGGCGGGGGCAGGCGCGTTTCTGCCGTTTCTGCTCGTTTCGGCGATCGCGGTCGTCGGCAATGTCGGCATGTTTCGCTGGGCGCAGCGCTTCGACGATCACGACAAGCGCACTCCTCCCGCGGTCGTGCTCTGGATGTTCGTGGTCTCGGCCATCCTCCTAATCATTCCCGGCGTCGCGGCGCTGCTCGGCGTCGACTTTCTGCCGACCCCGCTGCCCGTCGAAACGCTTCGCCTCTACGGCGCGATCTACGTTGGAGCAGGCGCCCTATTCCTCTGGGCGCTTGCGCGGCCGACGTGGTCGAACGCGCGCGTGGTGCTCGTAGCCTTCCTTGCCTACGATGTGGCGCGCCTGATCGTCTTTCCCCAGTTCCTTCCTCGCCTTCTTGCCGACCCTGCCGGGGTCCGCATCGCAGCCTGGATCTACTGGGCCGCGGTCATCGTTAGCGGCGTGATCGCCGCCGTCTTCCTGCTCGCCGCGCCGAATTGGCGCCTGTGGCGGATGCGGACCGATCAGTCGGAGCGCGGGGGCGAGCGCAGTGTCGGATAGCCCGTTGTTCCTCCGATGAAAATCGTAGTTCCGCATGGGGGCGGAGATGGAGGCGGAATGGATAGGACTTCTTTGCGGCTCCCCAATCTCCCGCTCGCCGTCGAAAATTGGAGCAGATCGCACCCGATCCTGAGCACGCCCTGCCGCCTGCGCTCGGGCGGGCCGCGGCTTCGGAGGAGCTAGTTGTCGGCGCGGTCACTCTCTCTCGCCTCCGACCAGCTTTTAGCGTCGTTGCCAGTGGCGGCGCTCGTTGTTAACGACGTTGGCGACATTCTGCTCGCCAACCGGGCGGCAGCGGCGCTGTTCGAGTACGAAGAAGGTGCGCTGCTTGGCCAACCGCTCCGCCACCTTTTCCCGTCCGGGCTGCGGCTTGGCGACGAGGTGATCAGCGGCCGCTATGTCGCGGTCTCGGCGACGGGCGCAATCCTGCCGGTGCGGGTCTGGGCACGTCCGGTTGAGCATGAGTGCTTGCAGATGATCCTCGTCGAGCCGCTCGCGCCAGAAGCTCCCTCAGAATATCAGCGCGCCTTCCGCGCTGCGGCGTCTGGGGTTGTTTTCGTCAGCCGCGACGGCCGCATTCTCGAGGCGAACCCGACCTTCTGCGAGATCACCGGCTACCGCGAGGATGAGCTCCGCGGGATGAGCGTCCAAGACCTGTCGCATCCCGACGATCGGCGGGCGGAGAGCGCCGGGATCCAGCAACTCGAAGCGGGCGAACTGCAGTCCTTCAGCATCGAGAAGCGCTATCGCCGCAAGGACGGCCGCACCATCTGGGTCCAGCTTGAAATCGCGCTGGTCCGACCAGAGCAGGGAGAGCCGGGCTATTGCATCGCCCAAGTGATCGATATCACGGCGCGAAAAGAAGCGGCGTTGCGCGTCGCTGCCTTCCAAGCAGCAACGCGCGCGCTCGAGACCATGAACGACCTCGACACGGCGCTTCATGTCGCGTTCGGGCAGATCGCCGGCGTGGCGGGATGGCGCCGCTGCGAGCTCTGGGAACAAGGAGAGCGGGGACCGGCATGCCGCGTCGTCTGGGCTGCTTCCCCAGAAACGGAGACCGCTCCCACGCCGACCGAGGTCGTCGCCGCCGCTTTCCACTCCTCCGAGGAAGCTGGCGTCGCTTTGGCGGAGGAGGAGCGCTCCGGCTGGGTCGTGCTTCCCCTTTTCGAGGGAGAGCGCCCCTTCGCTGTGCTTGTGGCCCATGGGGCCGGCGAGGCGCCCGATCCCGCCTTCCGGACGATGGTCCTTGATTTCGGCCATCTTCTGCGCCAAGTGCTGGAGCGGCGGCGCGCCGAGCAGACGCTTCAGCTCTTCGCCCGCGCCATCGATTCGACCGCTGACGGCGTGCTCATTCTCGACGCGACGCGCCCAGAGCTGCCGGTGCTGTCAGCGAACCCCGCTGCTTGCCGGATCACCGGCTTTTCCCCAGAGGAGCTGGTCGGACGCTCTGTCGCGCTGCTCCACGGCGAGACGCCAGACGCAGACATCCCCCAGTCGGTCTGGGAAGCGGTCCGCGAAGGCCGGGACGCGCGACTTCTCCTCCGCCACCAGCGGCGGGACGGGGCCATCGCCTGGAACGACCTGACGCTCTCGCCGATCCGCGACGAGCGCGGCCAGGTCCGCCATGTCGTCGCCATCCTCCATGACATCACTGACCGGGTCGAAGTGGAGCGGCAGCTGCGGGAGAGCGAAGCGCTGCTCGCGGAGGCGCAGGCGATCGCGCATATCGGAAGCTGGGAGTACGACCTCCGGACGCACATCCTGAACGGCACGGCCGAGGTCTGGCGGCTGCTCGGCGTTGATGATCTCCCCGAGGCGGACCGCTCGCGCGAAGCATCGAGACGGCTCGACCACGCTGCGTTTCGCGACGCTGTCGAGCGCGCCCTCGCGAGCGGCGAGGCGGTGACCTTCGACCAGCGGATTGCAATCCCCCGCCGCTACGTGCGCTACCTTCGGATTGTCTTGCGCCCGGTGGTGGACGGCGAAGGACGGCCTGTCCGCGTGCGCGGAACGATGATGGATGTCACGGAGATGCGGCTGGCGGAGCAAGCGCTGCGGGAGAGCGAGGCGTTGCAGCGCTCCATCGTCGAGAACTTAGACGAAGGGATTATCGTCGGCGATGCCACCGGCGCGTTCCGCGTCTGCAACGCCAGCGCGGAACGGATTACCGGTCTGACGGCGGCTCAGCTTGCGCGCCGCTCGCCTGTTCCCCCGGGCTGGCGCGTCATCCGCGAGGACGGGACGCTCTTCCCGCTTGAGGAGCAGCCCGGTCCGCGCGCGCTCGAAACGGGCCTCCCGCAATGCAATGTGGTGGCGGGCTTTGTCCGTCCGAGCGGCGAGACGACGTGGTGCGAGGTCAATGCCCAGCCGCTCTTTCGGCCGGGCGAGCGTCGTCCGCACCTCGTTGTCGTCTCGCTGCGCGACATCACCGAAAGCCGGCGGGCGGCTGCGGAACTGCGCGCGACGAACGAGGAACTGACCCGGCAGGTTGCGGCGCTTGAGCAGCGTACCCGCGAGATCTCGCTCTTGGCAGAGATGGGCGAACTGCTTGCGTCGTGCCAAACGACCGAGGATGCCTACGTCATCATTGCCGAGCTGGCCGGAACGCTCTTTCCGGGTTCGCGGGGGAAGGTCGCGCTGCTCGAGGACAGCGCCCAGGCGGAGCTGCTCAGCGCGTGGGGTGATCAGACGGTCGGGCAGCCGTTTGCGCGCGGCGACTGCTGGGCGCTTCGGCGGGGGCGTCCGCACATCGTTCGCGACAGCCGCGTGGGGCTGATTTGCCCGCATCTTCGCGACCGTCTGCCCGCGTCGTATCTCTGCATCCCGCTGATCGCGCAAGACGAAGTGTTGGGGATCTTTCATCTCGCTCAGGAGACAGGCACGCTCGGCGAAGGACAGCAGCAGCTCGCCGTCACCGTTGCCGAGCATATCGCGCTCGCCCTCGCCAACCTTCGGCTTCGCGAGCGTCTCCGCCATCAGTCCGTGCGCGACCCGCTGACGGACCTGTTCAATCGGCGCTACCTCGAAGAAGCGCTTCGCCTCGAAGAGCGGCGCGCCGCCCGCTCAGCGCGCGGGCTTGCCCTCATGATGCTCGATATTGACCATTTCAAATCGTTCAATGACCAATTTGGTCATGATGCCGGCGACCTCGTACTCCGGGAGTTTGGGAAGCTGCTGCGTTCGCAGATCCGCGGGGGAGACATCGCCTGTCGTTTCGGCGGAGAAGAGTTCACCCTCATTCTCCCGGAGATCAGCGCGCGCGATGCCCGAACGCGCGCCGAGCATCTCCGGGCGGCCGTCGCCGCAATGCGCTTGACGTTTCGCGGGCAGCCGCTCGGCGCCCTGACCTGCTCGATCGGCGTCGCTGTCTTTCCGGACCACGCGGCGACGATCGAAGAGTGTCTGTCGGCTGCCGACCGCGCGCTCTATCGTGCCAAAGCGCTCGGGCGCAACCGCGTTGTCCTTGCCGGAGAGGGCGAGACCCCACAGCCCTGACCCCATCCGGCCGCCGGCTTGGGAACTGTTCTCATCCTGCCGTCTCGCCAAGAGGAGACGGCATTCCCCGCTTTTCTTCGTCGCTCGGCTATCCTCATGCCGCGACGTTCCGTGAACGGTCGCTTGACGTGCCGCGCCGCACGGTATACAGTCGCGTCGGACGAGAAGGGAGGAGCATATGGGTTACCCAGACAATGTCGACTTCCGGAAGGAGATGGAGGCGGCCATCTTTGAGCGCGCCGGCGATATCGCCATTGTCACGCTCAATCGGCCGCAGAACGCGAACTCGCTCAACACCCAGATGCACATGGATGTTGTCTGGGCGTGGGATGAGATCAACAACAACCCCGATATCCGCGTCGCGATTGTCACCGGCCGCGGGAGGTTTTTCTGCGCGGGGCGCGATGTCAAAGAGTATCTCGAATACTACGGCAAGGAAGGCGAGAAGAAGCTCCGGCCGATCGATGACCCCAATCACCCGATGTTCGGAAAGCTGTGCAATCACTACATCGTCACCAAGCCGCTCATCGCCGCGATCAACGGCATCTGCGTCGGCGGCGGGCTTGAGATCGTCCTGATGTGCGACCTCCGGGTGATGGCGGAGGATACCTACATCGCCGATCTGCACGCGAAGGTGAACGTCGGCGGAATGAACTCGCTCGCCTATGAGCTCCCCTGGCCGATTGCAAACTACCTGACAATGGCCAACGGACGGCTGACGGCGCAGGAGTGCCTCCACTTCGGGTTTGTCAACCGGATTGGCCCCAAAGAGAAGCTGATGGATATGGCGTTCGAACTGGCAGAGATGGTGAAAACCAGCGGACCGGACTCGCTGCGCCACTTGAAGAAGGGATCGATCGAGCGCCAGATCGCGAGCGGCAACATCGCGCCCCCCGACGGCGGCGAACGGCGGCGCGGCCGGATCGAAGCGCTCCGCGCTGCGCTCGAGCAGGATAAGGACCTTCTCGAGGGGATGCGCGCTTTCGCCGAGAAGCGGAGCGTCTCCTACGAGAAGCCGAGCTAGGCGCGCCGCTTCTCCGGCCGCCCCTATCGCTCGGGAGCGGTCTCCCTTTCAGGTTCAGGGGGCGGCGCGCCCAGCACCCGCTAGGCGACCGGGGCGAAGGCGCTCCCTTTGCCCCGGAGCCCGAGGGGGCGCAGCGTCACCTGACGCTCCGGGTCGGCGACGGCGTGCCCGATCTGCCAAGCGGTGAAGCCGTGGCGCTGGAATGTCGCGATCACGGGGCTGACCGCATCCGGGGGGACGACGAGACAAAAGCCGATCCCCATGTTGAAGACGGTGTACATCTCGGCTGGCGGAACCTTGCCGATGGCGGCGATAGCGCGGAAAATCGGGGGCGGCTCCGGAAGCCAGTCGATCGCAAAGCCGCAGGGGGCCTCGATCCGGGCGAGGTTCAGCAGCCCTTCGCCAGTGATGTGGGCGAGGGCGTGGATCTCCACCCCGCTCCGGAACAGTTCGACCACTGGCTTGACGTAAATTGCTGTCGGCTCGAGAAGGGCATCGCCGACTGTTCCTGTCCCCCCCGGCAAGGGATCGTGAACGCCTAGCCCGGCTTGGTCGAGCAGGACGCGCCTTGCGAGGGTCAGCCCGCTGCTGTGAATGCCCGAGGAGGCGACCCCGATGACGCAGTCACCCGGGGCAACCCGCTGACCGATGATGATCCGGTCGGTGGGAACAAGGCCGACCGCCGTGCCGACGATGTCGAAGCCGCGGTCCGGCCGCACCCCATGGATCAGCTCGCGCACTTGCGCAATCTCGCCGCCCGGGATCGTGATGTTCGCCAGCGCCGCGCCGCGGTGCAGTCCCCGCGCGAGTTCTTCGAGGAATGCGGGGTCCGCCCGTTGCACCGAGAGACAGTCGACGAGGGCGATCGGCTCGGCACCGACGCAGAGAAGGTCGTTGACATTCATCGCTATGCAGTCGATGGCGATCGTGTCGTAGCGGTCCAGCAATTCGGCGACCAGCACTTTCGTGCCGGCGGAGTCGGTTGAGATGGCGAGCCCGATCCCATTGCCGAGGTCGAGGACATTGGCGAAATAGCCAATCGGCAGCAGCACGCGGCCGCGGTCGGGGCGAAAGGCGAACGTCGCTTCAACCCACCGCCGGACGCCGATGAGCGCCTGCTCCTCCGTCGCGACGTCGACGCCGGCGTCGCGGTACCTCATTCCTTCTTCTCGTTCGCGCACCCTTAATCCTCGTCAATCCTCGTCGGCGCTCTCATCCTCTTCTTCGATATCGGCGCTCTCCCACTCAAGCGGCTGTCCTGCCGCAAGGTGGGCGGCGATCGCTTCGAGCGCGATGTCGAGCGTCTCAAGGCCGTGGCCGATGCTGCTTTCTCGCCGGTGGAAGATCACGGGCAGGTCGAGCGATCGCGCGCCTTTGGGCTGGAACAGCACGAGCGTCCAGATTTCGCGAGGATCCCAGCGGTCGGTGTGCCCGAAAAACTGGTACGACCCTGCAGGGGTGTCGAGGATGGCGAACGGGCGCTTCTCCATCCGCGCAAGAAAGTGCCGCCCTCCGAGGAATTCCTCGCCGAACGGCCAGCGGATCTGCTCGTACAGCGCGCGTACCGGGTCGTCTGCCATTTCCTGCTCCCCCCTGCCGGCGGGCATTATAGTCGCGCCGCGGCCAGCGCGCCGAGGAGCGGCAGCGCATTTGCCTTGCCTGCGTGCTCTTCTGCGCTCCGCAGCGGCCTGCGCTTGCGGCCGCGCCAAACCTGGCAAGCCGTTCCGCGCGCCAGGAGCGCCCCCTCGCCGTTGGGAGGAGGCGGAGCGTATGATGCGGCAGTACACTAATCAGGATGGGGCTGCATGGCTGAAACGGGCAGAATGGTGACGCTTCCAGCGAACGGCGGGACGGTCGATGCGTTTGTCGCCGAGCCGGCAACGACGGGACCGCATCGCGGGGTGGTAGTGGTTCAGGAGTGGTGGGGGCTCGAAGAACACATCAAGGACGTGGCGCGGCGTTTCGCAGCGGAAGGATTTGTCGCTGTCGCGCCGGATCACTATCACGGCCAGATTGCCGACGAGCCGAACGAGGCGATGAAGCTGCGAATGCAGCTGAACGAGGAGACAGCGGTCGCCGAAATGCGCGCCGCGGTCGCGTACCTCAAGGGGCGCAGCGACGTCCGCGGGGTCGGCATTGTGGGGTTCTGCATGGGCGGCTGGCTCTCGTTTCTTGCCGCCGCACGGATCCCCGATCTGAGTGCGGCGGTGGTGTTCTACGGCCGCGCTCCTGCAGAGCAGGACCTGGCGAAGGTAGGCTGTCCCGTGCTGGGGCTGTACGCCGAGGATGACCCCAACATCACCCCCAATGTCCCGGCGGTCTCAGCCGCAATGGCAGCGGCGGGCAAGCAATTCACGTATCACATCTATCCCGGGACGAAGCACGCCTTCTTCAACGACACGCGGCCCGCTGTCTATAACGCGGAAGCGGCGCAGGACGCCTGGAAATGGACCCTGCGTTTCTTCCGCCAGCACCTCGCGGGGTGACACTCGGCAGCCGGCCGCAGGCGGGCGCATCTCCTTGTCGTAAGGGGGAGCGCCGGCGGCGCGAGCGGTTGCGGCGAAACGGTTCGTCTCTCTCCTTTCCCTCGCCAAGCGACTCTCCTCGGGCAGGTGTTGCCGCTCCCTGCGCACAGCCGCCGTTAGGGCGGCGCTTCTCGTGTCAAAAAAGCGACAAGCCGCTCGATCAGCTGGTCGGCGTCGAAGGCGTGCAGCACCGTTCCCGCTGCGACGCGCCCGACCGCAGCGTGAGGAAGCGCGGCCGCGATTTCGTCGGGATACTCGGTGTGACGGGGACAACGATGGACCGGCCTGCGGCGATGGCGGGAAGAAACGCCTCGCTCGCCGCAAAGCGGAGGAGCAGGGCGCTCAGAACGGTCAGGTGAAGAGCGGCGCAGGCCGAGAGCACACCTGACCTCCTCGAAGAGGATGCAGGCATCGAGGAGTGTGCCGTTGCTTCCGCCATAGGGGTCGGGGATGAGGAGTCCAGTCCCGTCCTGCGCAATCATCCCGTTCCAGAGCGGCAGGACATACCCGCGCTCGCCGCGCATCATCGCCCTAGGAGGCTGGCAGGGCTCGCCTGCTCAAGAACGTCGCGCCGTGCGGCGCAGCAGTCTCAGCCTCTCCGAGCAGGCACGGGTCATCGTGTCCTTTAGTTGACCATCCGACGCGCGACGCCCGTCCGCATCGCGGCCGCGCGCGTCGCTTCGGCGACGGCCTCGACCACCCGTTTGTCAAACATCGTGGGGATGATGTAGTCCTCGGTCAGTTCGTCATCCCCCACGAGGCGCGCAATGGCGTTGGCCGCCGCCAATTTCATCTCGTCGTTGATATCCCGCGCTTGGACATCGAGCGCGCCGCGGAAGATCCCCGGAAAACCGAGGGAGTTGTTGATCTGGTTGGGATAGTCGCTTCGGCCAGTGGCAATGACGCGGGCGATGCCTTGGATCATCTCCGGCATCACTTCAGGAATTGGGTTCGCCATCGCGAAGACGATCGGGTCGTTTGCCATGGCGCGGATATCGTCCGGTCCGACAACGCCCGGCCCCGAGAGGCCGACGAAGACATCTGCCCCTCGAAGCACCTCGCGCACGCTCCCCCGCTCGTTCTCGGGGTTCATGGTGCGGGCGATCTCTTCCTTAACCGCATTCATGTTCACTTCCCGCCCGCGGTAGATCGCGCCGGCTGTGTCGCAGAGGATGAGGTTGGTGGCGCCGGCAAGAGCGAACATCTTCGCCACCGCAACCCCGGACGCGCCGCTGCCGTTGATGACAATCTTGACCGAGGCGAGCTCCTTGCCGACCAGCTTGAGCGCGTTCTTCAGGGCGGCGAGCGCAACCACTGCCGTGCCGTGTTGGTCGTCATGCATCACGGGGATATCGAGCCGTTTCCGAAGCTCCTCTTCGATGTAGAAACATTTCGGCGCGGCGATATCCTCGAGATTGATCCCGCCGAAGACCGGAGCAATTCGGACGACGGTCTCGATGATCTCCTCCGGGTCTTGGGTGTCGAGGCAGATCGGAAACGCATCGACGCCGGCAAACGCCTTGAAGATCATCGCTTTGCCTTCCATCACCGGCGTCGCCGCTGCCGGGCCGATATTGCCGAGGCCAAGCACCGCCGAGCCGTCAGTGACGACAGCGACGGTGTTGCGCTTGATGGTGAGCGACCACACCTTCGACGGGTCGTCCTTGATGGCGTTGCAGACCCGCGCAACGCCAGGGGTGTAGACCATGCTCAGGTCGTCGCGCGTCTTCACCTGCACTTTGCCGACGATCTCGATCTTGCCGCCCAGGTGAACGAGGAAGGTGCGGTCGGAGACATTCCGCACGTGCACCCCGTCCAGTTCTTGAAGCCGCTTGACGATCGCCTGGCCGTGCGCTTCGTCGCGGCAGGCAACGGTGATATCGCGGGTCATGATCCCGCCGTGGACGCTGACAATGTCGATCGCGCCAATGTCGCCATGCTCCTCGCCGATCGCGGTCGTGATGCGGCCGAGCATGCCCGGCAGATTGGGCGACTCGATCCGGATCGTGAGGCTGTAACTTGCGCTCGGCTGCTGGCGCATCGCGGGGGTTGGGATCATGCGGCTCCTCCTCTGAGCACGAGACGTGGCGCTGCCACGCAGGAAATGACGTGCATGAGCGCGAGCGTTCCCCTCGGCGCGCCGAGGGGGCGGCAGCACGGCGGCGATCTCATCGCGGTCACGCCGCCCCACGCCTGCGCTCCCGCTGTCGGCGCGCTCGCAACGGGCGAGCGGAGCGCAGGCGCGCTGGCCGCATGATACACAAGATGATCGTATACCGTCTCGCGGAGGGGGCGCTCGCCGCCCGGCGTGAGCCCGCGAACCAGCCGCGGGGAGCCGCAGGACTGGGCAGGGATCAGGCGTCCTCCCCGATCTGGCAATGCGAGGAAAGGCGCTCGCTGGGATGCTGCGGGCGTGAGCGCTCTCCGGCATTCGAGGGCTTGCCTGTCCCAGCGCTGTCCTGCCGCGCCGCCGCTCTCGCGGGGATGCGGCGACGAGGCGTGCGACCGGGCTGCGCCCGACCGAGGCCGCCGTGTCCTCCGACACCATCGGTTGGGGGGCAGGGGTGGTGAGCGGAGCGGCTGCCCACTGCCCGCGGCCTGCGGGGGGCGCTCATGCTGAGTGGTTCCGGTGGGCGCGGCAGCGCTGACGGCGAGCGGCAGGGCACTCCCGAGCGGAAGGGGTTTGGCGAGGGAGGAGAACTGCGCTTGTATCCGCTGGCAGGGGGGTCGGCGCTGCCCGACCGGGGATCCGCCTCGCCGCCTCGACCGCCCGCTCTGGCTTGCTGAAAGAACAACGAACCGGCCTGCGCAGTCAGGCCGGTTCCGGGAGAAACGGCGAGGGGGCTTAACGGATCGACAGCCGCTCGTAGCGCTGCTCGATGTCGGCGGCGCGGCGGGCGAGCCCCTGCACCTTCTTGTTGGCGAAGATTAGGCGCGTGCCCTGAACCATGAACAGATACGGCGGGTCGTTGTGGATGATCTCGAGCGCGCGCTGGAGGAGCTCCCGACGGCGGTTCTCGTTCACCTCAACGACGGATGCCATGTAGACCCGGTCGAACTCGGGATTGTTATAGTGCCATCGCCCCGGGTCAGCTTGGCAGGTGCAGAACCAGACGAGGGCGAAGTCTGCATCAAGCGCGGGCGTGTTGATCAGACCGGGCGCAAACAGGTCCGTGCGCTGGCGAACGCCGTAGAAGTAGTCGCGGAAGACGGCGTATTCGCCGATCGGCTGGATCTCAAGCTGGACCCCGATCTGGCGCAGCTGATCCTGCACCAGCAGGGCCTGCGCGTTCGCCTCCGCGTTGATGGTCAGCATGGCGAGCGTCAGCCGGAAGCCGTTGGCGTAGCCTGCTTCGGCGAGCAGCTGCCGCGCCCGGTTCGGGTCGTAGGGGTACATCTTCAGGTTCGGATTGAACCCGAAGGTCTCCGGCTGGACGAACTGGCCCTGCTCCGGCTTGGTGTAGCCCTTGTAGATGTTCCGGGCGACAAGCTCCTTGTCGATCGCGTAGTTCAGCGCAAGGCGAACGCGGCGGTCAGCAACGGGACCAGTCTTCGGCTCGCGGCCGACGACCGTGTCAATCCAGTAGCCGGTCGAGCTGCCGGAGTCGACAACGATGACGTTGAATCCGGCGGCCTTGAGGCTATCGGCTTGATCGATCGGGATGTTGTCGGCCATATCAAGCTCGCCCGACTTCAAGCCGGCGACGCGCGCTGCGGCCTCCGGGATGTTGCGGATCTCGACTTCAGTGACGCCGGTCGCCTTGCGGAACGGATGCTCCGGCACAGCCCGGACGACCACCTTGCTGTCGGGGATAAACTCGACGAGCCGGAAGGGCCCCGTGCCGATCGCCTTGTTGCCGAACTCGGCGTCGCCCACGCGCTCGAGATACTCTTGCGGCAGCACCGAGACCATCGCCATCCGTTTCAGCAGGAGCCCGTCGGGCTGCTTGGTGATGACGCGGACCGTGGTGTCGTTCACCTTAACGGCGTCGGCGATCGTTTCGAGGCGGCTCGTGATTGCGTACTTGAACGAGATGTCGGACGCGCGCTTGATGCTGAAGACGACATCTTCGGCGCGCATCGGCGTCCCGTCGTGGAACTTCATGTCCTGACGGATCGTGAACTCCCATGTCGTGGGGTCGACCGACCGCCAGGCGATCGCGGCGCCGGGCTCGACGCTGCCGTCATCCTTCTGATGAAGAACCGGGTCGAAGACGTCATAGCGCCGCTGCGTGCAGCAGATCGAGATGTAGGGATGCATCTGGGGCGTGATTGACGCTTGGCCGATGACGAGCCGCTGCGGCCCGCTCGGCGGTCTTTGTCCCTCTGGCCCCATGACGCCGCCCGGCTCAACCGCGGGGGCGCAGGCGGAGAGGATGATCGCGATGCCGGCAAGACCGGCGAAGGCGCGCGAACGGTTCCACGATCGCATAAGGCTCCTTTCCCGGCGATCTCCGCTCCCTTTGCGGGGTGGGTGACGGCTCTGCCTCATTGTCGTCTTCATTAGGCAATCTACTGTTTTCCATGTCAAGTATTGCATGTATGCCTTTTTGGGCTCCCCCGTTCAGGCTATCTATCGCCGGTCATTTGCTGTCCTGAAGGCGGGCGCGGCACTCCGCTGCCGCGGCGCGCTCACCAGCGGGGCAGCGCTGCTTGGCGGCAACGCTTCCCGGCACGCGCTCTCCTCGGCAGGCGCTCTGGCATCTTCTCGGGGGTAAGCGCCGAGCGGCCCTCGCTAATGCGCAAGCGAGCGCCGCGTTCGAGGGGATGAGCGGCATGCCGCTGCGCGAGTGGCGCGCTGCTGCGGCAGCGTCGCTCGTGATCCGGGGCCGAACAGCCGCTCCTGAGGAGGGGAACTGACCGCTTGAGAAAACAGCTGCGGCTGTTCCTCCGATAAAGAAAAGAGCGGCCTCTGCCTCGCGGGCAGAAGCCGCCGAAGCTGGGGGATGCCTTAGCGCGGTCGCGCGGCGAAGGCGATGATGCGGGCGATCACGCTCTGGATGTCGGTTGCCGTTTGCGGGAAGCGGGCATCTGCCGCGACTTGCGCGCGAATGGGGGTGCGCGTCAGGAAGCCGATGGCGGCAACGCTCAGAACATCACCCGCCTGCAGCTGCGTATTCGGCAGCGCGAGAGCGACGGTGGTCGTCCCGGCAACGCGGACTTCGAGATTGTAGGTCCCGGCGTCCACCTCGAGATAGGGGGTTACCTCACGGAAGGCGAGGTTGCGCACGAGCACCGGTCCGCCGGCGACGGCGATGTCAACCGCTGGCGCATCGGGAGAGAGGTGAAGAACTCGGATCCTCGTTTTCCCCTGCGCTGGCGCGATGATGGCGTCCTCAACGACGACCGGCGCGATCTGGGCGAGGGGACCTGTCGCAATCACGGTGAAGTTCCGTCCCGCCACCGGAGAGACGCGGGCGTCGATCACCGGGGTTGCGGCCGCCGGGTTCGCGCCGGCCGCGAACACCTGAATTCGGCGCTCGCCCGCTGGCACCGCGGCATAGGCCGAAACTTCGCCGAAGGCGAGGTTTGCAATGGCGCGCTGACCATCGATATAGATATCGACCGGCGGTGCATCCGGCGACGCATGCCAGGCGCGGACATTCGCGGTTGCCGCCTGAGCGCCTGCGCTTGCTGGCATCAGCGCTAGGCTTCCGATGAGCGCCGCAAGCGCAGCGCTGACCACGCCGCGACGCGAGAACGAAAATCGCATTTGAACCTCCCACGGAACAGGATCGTCACTAGTATAAATCTCGAGTCAAGATTTATAGAGGCGCTGTTGACGCCTCCGCCGCTTTTCCCGACAATCGCCGGTCTCAGCGAGGGCAGCTCGCGTCCGAGAGTGTCGTCGGGCGTCGCTGCCCTCATCTTGACTGGTGTTGCTCTCGCGTCGGGGGTGTCGACCGAGCGCTGCTCTCCTTTCTGCTGCTTCTTCTCGGTCACGGATTTCTGCTCAGCCTGAGCCGGCTTGAGGCGGGTCCCCACGACCAGCTGCTCGAGGTCGTGGCAGCGTTCGGCCTCGCTCTCGTCCTCTTCCTTGACTCGGTCAAGCTCCCGCTGGATGAGCTGTGCCAAGAGTAGTGCGTTCCTCTGCTTAGGCGAGGGCATGGCACGCTGCTCGTCATCGCCGGGGGCAGCGATCGCCGCGACTGAGATCATGAGGACCGCCCAACTCAAGGGTCTGCCGCTGGGCGCAGTGCTCGCCTCGACTAACCGGGGCGTTCTCCGTGACCCTCAGCGGTCCGGCGGGCGCGCTCCGCTGAAGCGGGCACCGACGACATCGTCGTACTGCCATCGTCCAGATCCTCATTGCGCTTCTGCATCGGCGCCCGGCTAATCGCGAAAGCGGATGCTGCCGTTGGGATGCGGCGTGAAGAGCAGGCGCTCGCCTCCCCGCTCGCGGCCGACTTCGCGGGCGCCGACGCCCGATTGCCGGGGAGGGGCGCGTGCGCGCAGCTGTCAGGGAACGGTGCTCAAACACTCGACCCCAATCGCCTTCATGCCGGCGGCGCCGGCCCACGCCTTAAACAGCTCGCCGGATGGCCAGAGCACTGCCTGTCCTGCCGCGATCGCTCTCCGGTCGCCGCTCTCGCCCCCAATCCGCACGAAACCGGAGCCGTGGGTCACCACGAAAATGATCGGGAAGCGCGATCGCCGCTCGCCCGTCTCCCCGTAGGGGTCAAACTCCATTGCCATCACGCTGACCGGCTCATCGAGAATGATCGGTCTGCCGTTGAAGCGAGCTGCCAGCTCCTCGGGCGAGAACCGTTCGGCAAACGAGCGCCGGATTTGGATCGCGTTGACGCGCAGCCCGCGGCTTTCTCCGAGCTCGGTCTCGGTCAAAAATGGCGTGAAATCGCGTATCTCCACCACGCTCTCCCTCCTTCCTCCGCCCAGGGTACGATAAAACCGATGCGTCACCATCTTGCGGTCTTCGCCCCGCAGCCGCTTGCCGACATTCTCGCCGGGCGCAAAACGATTGAGAGCCGCTTCGCGCGCGACCGCCGCCCTCCATACGGGCGGGTCGCCCCGGGCGATCTCCTCTGGCTGAAGCAGAGCGGAGGACCGCTCGTCGGGGTCGCGACCGCGGCGTGGGTAGAGGAGGTCGCGAACTTGACGCCGGACCGCGTGACCGAGCTGTTCGAGCGCTATCCCGGCATCCTTGCTGACCCGCCCTACCGCGCCGCAAAGCGGAGCGCGCGCTTCGCCACGATCATCGGGCTGACTGCGGTGCGCCCGCTCGACGCCTGCGTCATCGCCGGGCGCGGCCGCAGTGGATGGCGGCTCCTTGCCGGTCCTCCGGTCGACTGCTCAGTCTTCCCCTCCCCGCGTCTCCCGCGAAGATGAACGGCCCAGTCGGCTAGACTGGAAACGACGCCGCGACCGTGGGGGGCTTCTGTCGCTTGCTCACCTCCTGCTGATTGGGCTTGGCGGCGCTCTCGGTGCGCTCGCCCGCTTCTTCATTGCAAATGTGCTCGCGCTCTGGCTGGGGCCGCACTTTCCCTTCGGGACGTTTGCAGTCAACGTCTCGGGGAGCTTTGCTGTCGGCATGCTCCTTGCAGTCATCGTGCCCCGCGTCTCGGAGGCGAGCGAACTGCGAGCGTTCCTCGTTGTTGGGTTCTTCGGCGCATACACCACGTTCTCGACGTGGTCCTACGAAACGCTCGCGCTCTTCCAAGCGGGCCGGTTTGTCGCGGCGGTGGTCAATCTGGGCGGTCAGCTCGCGCTGGGATTGGCCGCCGTCGTGCTCGGGAGCGCGATCGGTCGCTTGCTGCTGTAGCGCCTTTCGGGCGGCGCTGCTCCTCTGCTCAGCGCGAGCAGTTCCGCTCGGCGCACCGCTGAGAACGGGCGCAGCGGCAGAGGAAGCGCGGGTGACGCTCTGTTAGCGCCAGTTGGTAACGAGCAGTTCGCTCACGAGGCCGCGGCGCTCGGGGTCGGAGTTGATCGCCCGGGGAGCGCTCACCGTCTCGATGCGATAGTCGGCGTAGAGCCAGCGCGTGAAGGGCGTGTCGCTGTTGGAGAGCAGCACGTAGACGCCGCGTTCGGTCAGGCGGTCGACAAGGGCTTTCAGCCATTTCTGGTCGTTCTCGCTGAAGCCGTGGGCGTTATAGCGAGTAAAGGAGGCGGTGTGCGCTGTCGGCCAGTAGGGCGGGTCAAGGTAGACGAAATCGCCGGCTTGGGCAGTCTGGACGCTGCGGTCGAAACTTGCCAGCATGATCTCGGCATGCGCTAGGGCTGCGCTTGCGGCAAGCAGCACGTTGGGATCGTAGAGGCGAAGCGGGCGCCGGTAGCGCCCCATCGGAACGTTGAACTCGCCTCGTCGGTTGACCCGATACAAGCCGTTGTAGCACGTCCGGTTGAGGTAGAGGAAGCGCGCTGCGCGCGTCTGGCGGTCTAGTGCTGCTGCCGGAAGCGCGCGGACACGGTAGTAGACGTCGCGGTCATACTCGTAGCGGTCGAGTGCCCGCATCAGCCCGACGGGGTCGTCGCGCACCTCGAGGTAGGCGCTGATCAGATCTTCGTTGATATCGCCGAGCACTGCCCGCGGGGGCCGGAGCGCGAAAAAGAGCGCGCCGCCGCCGAGAAACGGCTCGAAGTAAACGCCGAAGCGGGGGGGAACCCGCCGCATCAGCTCAGGGAGCAGGCTGGTTTTGCCGCCTGCCCATTTCACGAATGGCTGGGCAGCGGGCGCTCCCCTCCCGACGCCGGACGAGGATGACGCCGGGCGAGGCCCGTTCGCTGTTCGCTCAATCATCGGCTCCGATGCTGGGGCGGTCGGGAGAGTCGCGCTCGGGGGCGCCGCTCACCGCGGAAGGGAGGCCGAGCCCGGCGGGACGGTGTGCCTCGAGGAGCGAGAAGATGACCGGGATGGCGTCGGCAGGCTGCGGGAAGAGCCGCTCAACAAACTCGTTGAGGAACCAGGCGCGCAGCCGGGCTTGAATTGGTCCCCGCCGGAACAGACGGGCGAGACGACGGGCGAGCCCTGTCCGCTCGAACCCTCGGTTGACCTCAACGATAACCCGCAGCCCCTCTCCCCGCAGCTCGAAGTCGCTGCTGCCGGCAGGGAAGATCATCTCCCAGCGGCCGCGCAGCTGGCGCGCCTCGACCTCCCGTTCTATCGCCCGGACGAGCGCTTCGGCAACGGCCCGCGGCTGATCCGCTCCCGGCTGCACCCGCTGCCCTCGCGATTGGTCGCTCATGAGACGTTCTCGGCCGCTTTCTTCGCCTCCGCAATGATCCCTTGGGCGAGGTGGGGAGGCACTTCCTCATAGTGACTGAACGACATGGTGAAGGAGCCGCGCCCTTGGGTAATCGACCGGAGGTCGGTGGCGTAGCGGCGCATCTCGGCGAGCGGCGCCTGCGCCGTGATGACGCTCACGCCGCCGCTCGTTGTCATCCCTTGGACACGGCCGCGCTTGGTGTTCAGGTCGCTGAGGATATCGCCGAGGAACTGCTCCGGCACCGTGATCTCGACATTCATGATCGGCTCAATGAGGACGGGGTTTGCCTGCATGACGCCCTTTTTCAGCGCTTGGGCAGCGGCGATTTTGAAGGCGATTTCCGAAGAGTCAACCGGGTGATAGCTCCCGTCATAGAGGACAACGCGCAGGTCGACGATGGGATAGTGCGCGAGCACCCCTTCCTGAAGCCCCTCTTCGATCCCCTTCTGCACCGCGGGGAAGAAGTTCTTCGGGACTGTGCCCCCGACGACACGCTCGGCAAACTCAAATCCCTCGCCGCGCGGCTTTGGCTCGAGCTCGATCATCACATGACCGTACTGACCATGCCCGCCGGTCTGTTTCTTGTGCTTGTATTCGGCGGTCGCTTTGGTCGTGATCGTCTCTTTGTACGGGACGCGCGGCAGGGTCGTGGTCAGGTCGACCCCGAACTTGCGCTTCAGCTTCTCGAGCGAGACATCGATGTGCGACTCGCCGAGACCGGACAAGATTGTCTCGTTGGTGTCAGGGTCGCGGCGCACAGTCAGCGTCGGGTCTTCTTCGACGAGCCGCGCGAGGGCGGTGCCCATCTTGTCGACATCGGCTTTCGACTTGGGATGCACTGCCGCCGAGAAGACCGGCTTCGGGAACTCGATCGCCGGCAGCAGGATGGGCCGCTCGCGGGTTGTCAGCGTGTCGCCGGTGCCGGTCTCCGTGAGCTTTGTTACTGCGCCGATATCTCCCGCGGCAAGGGCTTGCACGGCTTCTTGGTGCTTTCCGCGGACGACGTAGACTGTCCCAATCCGCTCTTCTTTGCCTTTATTGGCGTTGAAGACGTGGCTGTCTGCTTTGAGTGTCCCCGAGTAGACGCGGAAGTAGGTCAGCTTGCCCACAAACTGGTCGGCCGAGGTTTTGAAGACGAGGGCAGCGAGCGGACCGGCGGGGTCCGGAGCAAGGTCGACCGGCTGACCGTTGACGGTCGCGGGAACGGGACCGCGGTCGGCCGGGGAGGGAGCGAGGTCGATGAGCGCGTCAAGGAGGAGCGAGCACGCCTTGTTGGCGAGCGCCGACCCGACCAGCACCGGCGTCAGCTTGGCGGCGCGAATCCCGTCTCGCAGTCCCTTGACGATCTCTTCGACCGAGAGCTCTTCTCCTTCGAGATACTTGGTCATCAAGTCGTCGTCCTGCTCCGCGACTGCCTCAACGAGCATCTCCCGGTAGGAGGCGACCTCATCGGCGAGTTCGCTGGGGATCGGGCCGGCCTCCAGCTTGGGCCCGCTTCTCGCTTCCCGTCGGATCAGGTCGACGACGCCGACGAATCGGTCCTGCGCCCCGATCGGCGCTTGGATAGGGACGCAGGATGCCCCAAACAGCTCGCGGATCTGGGCGAGCGTCTTCGCGAAATCGGCATTCTCGCGATCGATCTTGTTGATGAAGAGAAATCGCGGCAGGCGTGCCTCCTGCGCGACTTTCCAATTCAATTCGGTGCCCACCTCAACGCCGCTGACAGCGTCGACGACAAAAACGGCGGTATCCGCGACGCGGAGGGCTTCTCGGACCTCGCCGACGAAGTCGGCATACCCGGGAGTATCCAGGACATTGATCTTGTGGTCGCGCCACTCACAAGGAAGAACGGAGAGGCTGATCGAGATCCGGCGTCGCTGTTCATCCGGCTCGAAGTCGGAGACGGTCGTCCCTTCTTCGACTTTGCCAAGCCGCGTGATTGCGCCGGACGCGAACAGCAGCGCCTCACCGAGGCTCGTCTTGCCGGCGCCGCCATGGCCGACTAGAGCCACATTCCGCAACTGCTCAGTGCGGTAGCTCTTCATCCGTCGATCCTCCATGCGAGGTGCATTGCCGGCGCGCCAAAATTGCCAGACGGCAGGATGAGCGGGGGAAGGAGGTCGTGCCGTCGAGGCGCGCCGGATTAGGTATGCGCTATTCTATCGGAACATCCTTTTCGTCTCAAAATCCGAGACCGAAGACGCGACGGATAGACGGGCGCGTCAGGAGGCCGATCGAGAGCAGCGCGTGCGCCATCGGGATGGGCGCCGGGGGGACAAGCACGCCAGCTGTCAGGAAGCTGACAAGGGTCGGCACTGTCGAAAGGCCGCCGATGAGCAGCGCCAACGCGATCGACAGGGTCCTCCCCCACGGCCGGTAGGAAAGCACGCCGGCGCCGGCAACGACAAGCGCGCCGCCGGCAGCAAGGTAGAGAGGGGCGAGCGCGGGGGGCGGCGCATCGTCTGGCGGAGCGACGAGAGCGAGCGCTCCGCCAATCAGTGAGAGTGTGCCGAGAATGACATGCTCCCAGGCGAGGAGGCGCAGGAGGAACAGCCAGCCGGGTGGCGGCTGACGATCGGGAGAGAGGTCCGCGCTCATACGGAGAGTGTAGCGACATCCGCCGTCCGGTGTCGCCCCGCTCTCCGGTATGATTGACGGTGCGCGAGGGCGAGGCGGTGCGCAGCGTCTGGCCAGCGGGAGGGCGCGATGTGTGGTCGCTATACACTCACAGCCGTGTCGCAACTGCGGGGCCGTTTTTCCCTTGACGACATGCCCGCGCACCTGCCGCAGCGGTTCAATATCGCCCCTTCGGAGCCGGCGCCGATCATCAGCCGGGCAGGCCGCAATCAGCTCGAGATACTGCAGTGGGGAATCCAGCCGCGCTGGGCGAAGGAGCGAGCGGGAGGACGGCTGCTCATCAATGCGCGCGCCGAGTCGGTCGCCGACTCTCGGCTGTTCGCCCCCGCCCTCCGCGCCCGTCGTGTCATCGTCCCTGCCACCGGCTGGTATGAGTGGAAAGAGACCCCCGCGGGGAAGCAGCCCTACTACTTCCGCCGCAAGGACGGCGAGTTGGTAGGGTTTGCGGGCCTAGCGCTTGAGGAGCCTGAGGAGCGGGGCTTCGTCATCATCACTACGGAAGCGCCTCCGCACCTCCGCCAGGTCCACGATCGGATGCCGGCGGTCCTCCACCGCGAGGATGAGGATCCTTGGCTCGACCGGCACAACCGCGAGCCGGCTGATGTGCTGCCGCTCCTGCGGCCGTACGACGAGGAGCTGCTCGTCTGGTATCCTGTCTCACGAATGGTTAACCGCAGCGGCTACGACGACCCCCGCATGATCGAGCCCCTCCCCGCCAGTTCCTAGGGGCGCACGGCAAGGTGTAGAGCCTCTCCTCTGCCGCTGGCGCTATTTGCGGGCAGCGCAGTCGGGGCAGATCCTGCCGAACGGCGCGCAACCGGCCAGCTCCTGCAGCGTCGGCGCTCATCATCGGCAGGGCGGTCCGCGCCGCTCGGCGACATGCCGTGACGGTATCCTCTCGCAGTGCCTCCCTCCCCCTCTTCCGCAGCAGGGATTGGCTCGCCCTGCCGATGCTTGCTGCCGCTGGTTGTGCCGTCAGCAGAGGGCCAAGGGCGCTTAGATCACAATGAACGGTACCCGCATTTCCGACGGCGTCAGCCCAGAGTGATGGGAGACAAGAGCGGCGAACCGGTCCACTTTTCCGGGGGCATATTCGATGACGTCGGTGCCGGTCGAGATGACGATCAGGTCGCCGAGGCGGGCGCGGGTGTGGCTGCTCAGCGGGCCGGGCCCAAACAGTTCGAGGCGCTCTGCTTCGTCAGTTGAAATCACCAAGAATCGCGAGCCGTAATGGTGATGGAACCAAGCCCGCACCCGGTCAGCCGCTCCATCGCGGACATGGAGGTAGAGCACCCGGCTATCGCCTGAGGGAGGAAAGCGCAGAGCTTCGAAAAGGCCGGCGGACGGCCGCAGATAGTGGCGGGCCGTCACCGGCGTGTCGAGGAGACCGTGGTCGGCCGTGATCACGATCCGGCTCCGACCGTTGAGGCTGCGTGCGAGCCGTTCGACCTGACGGCTCAGTTCGGCGATGGCGGTTCCGACCATCGGATGAAAGACCCCGTGGTAATGCGCTTCGAGATCGATCTGGGGCGCGTAGAGATAGCTGTAGGTTGGTTCGCACGCTCGGGCGATGCGGTCGACCAGAAAATCGACTGCATCGGTCAGCGCCCGATAGCCGCCGCGAACTCGCTCTCCCGTGAAGTAGGCAGATGAGACACTGTTGACCAAGTTGTCGGGGAAAAGCGCGATGGTGTCCCGCCGCAGCGCCGCATAGACCGATGGAATTGGAAACGCTTGAGAGACGGTAATCCCGAGACTGGCGAGGGAGCGGCCGCCCGCGCGGGTCGCGAACTGAAGGAGCCCCGCTGCCGCCTCCGCCTCGGGCAGGTGGGTCCATTGCCCGGTCACGCCGTGGAGGTTGGGCCAGGTGCCGGTCGCAAGCGAGGTGAGCGCCACCGAGGAGGTGGAGGGGAAGACAGTCCGCAGTTCGTCGACGACTGCTGCGGCGAGAATGTTGTCCCGCGGCAGCCGCTCCACCAGGTTCATCCCGAGCCCATCCGCTAGAATGAAAATCAAATGATCCGGGTCGCCAATGAGGGCGGCGAGCTTACGCGCGGTCGGGGTCAGGTCAACGGTGTCGGCTCCGGCGACGTGAGCCAGCGCCCGCGAAAGGTCAACGATGTTCGGGGACGCGGCGCTGGGGCGCAGCAGAGACCCTTCCTCAAATCGTCGCAGCAGCCGGTGGACATCAGTCTGGTCGGTCAGTTTGGCGTTCCCCCCTCGGTCAGATCTCAGGTGCGACATAATCCTAGCGCAGCGAGGGCGCAGTGCTAGCAGCGTTCACGCTCGACGATCTCGCCGCCCAGCTTGGAGAAGAGTACTGCACGTTGCCGGAGGCCGACCGCCGACGTCACCTTGAACTGCTGCGCGAGGTGCGTCGCCCTGATGCCGTTGCACTCGACGTAACGCCGCTCGGCGAGAACCGCTGGCGGGTGACAGTCTGTATGGCAGATGCGCTCGGCGCGCTCTCGGTGCTGGCCGGACTGTTTACCGCGCTCCGCTTAGATATCGTTCGCGCGGATATTTACACCGTTCGGGTTCCTGTGCGCCAGACGGGAAAGCGGCCCCTCTTTCGCCGGGGAACGAGTGAACTTCCTGAGCCCTCGCGCCGACTGCTCGATATCTTTGAGGTGCGCGACCTCGCGGCTCGCTCCAACGCGCTGTGGGAGGAGTTTGCCGCCGAACTGCGCCGCCTCGTCGCTGCCCGGGTTGCGGGAGCGTGGGAGAATGCGCGGGCCGATCTTATCGACCGGGTGAGCGCGGTCTTCCGCGAGGCAGAGCCAGGGTCGGTGCGGGTGCGGCCCGTACAGATCGACGTGGCCAACGACCCGGGGGTCCCCCTCACCCGGGTGACGGTCCGTTCTGCCGACAACCTCGGCTTTCTCTTTGCCTTCACCAACGCGCTCGCCGGGATCACCGTGAATATCGAACGCGCGACGGTCCGGACCGATGCCGGCGAGGCGGTCGACACCTTCTGGGTGACCGATGTTGCCGGTCGGCAGATCACCTCGCCGGAGCAGCTCCGTGAACTGCGGGTGGCCACCGCCCTCATTAAGCAGTTCACCGACCTGCTTCCGCACTCGCCGGACCCGGCGCAGGCGCTTCACCAGTTCAGCGCCCTCATCCAGCAGATGCTCTCGCGTCCGCAGTGGACGAACGAGCTCGCCGACCTCGAGTCGCCGGCTGTCCTCGAGACCCTCGCCGAGCTGATGGGAGTCAGCCGCTTTCTCTGGGAGGACTTTCTCCGGCTCCAGCATGAGAACCTCTTTCCGGTGCTGCTCGACCTCGGCGGACTGAGCCGGTCCATCACCCGCGACCAGCTTGAGCAGCGGCTGAACAGCGTGCTCGCCCCGCTTGCCAGCCGCGCCGAGCGGGTCGACGCTCTGAATGCCTTTAAGGACCGCGAGATGTTCCGGATCGATCTCCGGCACATCACCGGCCGCAGCACCTTTCAGACCTTTTCCCGCGAGTTGACTGACCTCGCCGAGCTCGTGATCGACACCGCTGTTCGCCTCAGCTACGACGAACTTGTTCTCCGCCACGGCGAGCCGCGCAGCGGGAGCGGCCGGTGCGGCTGGGCGGTCGGCGGGCTGGGCAAGTTTGGCGGCCAAGAGCTCGGGTTTGGCTCCGACCTTGAGCTTGTGCTGGTCTTTGAGGAGGAGGGCGAGACCGCAGGGCCAGAGGTGGTGCGCAACTCGCAGTTCTTTGCCCAGCTCGTTCTCTCGTTGAAAGAGCACGTGCGCGCTCGAGAGCAAGGGATCTTTCAGCTCGACCTCCGCCTCCGTCCCCACGGCGAGGCTGGCGCACTTGCCTCCTCCCTTGAGGGATACGCGGCCTACTACACTCCGGGCGGAGGCGCAGAGCAGTTCGAGCGGCTCGCGCTCGTTCGCTTGCGGCCGGTAGCAGGCGACCGGTCGGTCGGCGAGCGCATGCTCGCTATTCGGGATGCCTTCGTCTATGCCGACCGCCCGCTTGATTTTGACAACATTCTTCACCTTCGCCACCGTCAAGCCACCGAGCTGGTTCCCCGAGGGCGGCTCAACGCGAAGTACAGTCACGGCGGGCTGGTCGATATTGAGTACTACGTTCAGGCATGGCAGATCGGCGCCGGCCGAACCGACCACTCCGTTCGCGTCACGAACACCCTGCTCGCCACAGAGCGGCTGCGCGCCGGCGGCCATCTTCCTGAGCTCCTTGTCGAGGAGCTCCAGTCGACCTACAGCTTCCTGCGGCGCCTGATCGATGCGCTCCGTGTCGTCCGCGGCAATGCCAAGGACCTGACCATCCCCGAGGAGCGGTCGCGCGAGCTCGCCTATCTTGCCCACCGGCTTGGAATTGCCGAGCCGTCTCTCCTGCTCACCGCTATCCGTGACCGGATGGCATTTGCGTCTCGCCTGTGGCAAGGGCCGCTTCCGCGATGGGACAACTGAGCCGCACGTCGTCGCGCGCTCTTCTTCGGCGGCACGGGAGCGCACGATCGTAGCGTCATCGCCGGCGAATGCTCGCCCCCGCGCCCTGATGCCCGCGCTCCATTCGCGGGTCGCGTTGGTTCGGGTCGATTTTGACGGCGATGAAAACGGGGCCGTCGATCGTGCCGAGCCCTGCTAAAACCCGGCGATACTCCTCTGCGCTGGCAACATTGAAGGCACGGCATCCCATCGCCGCGGCAATTGCCGCAAAGTCGGGGTTGTCGAAGTCGCTCAGGAAGGTCGGCTCGCCGCGCGTCTGGAAGAGAACGCGCTCCGCGCCGTAGCCGCCGTCGTCTTCGCAGATCACCAGAAGCGGAATGCGCTGTCGGGCGGCGCTTTCGAGTTCTGCCACTGTCATCATCAGGCCGCCGTCGCCGATGAAGAGGACAGTCAGCCGGTCGGGCCGGCCGACTGCCGCGCCGATCGCCTCCGGAAGCGCTGTGCCGATGGCGCCCAGTCGCCACGGGAAGAGCAGGTCATCGGGATGGGGCGTCCGCAGGTGCGCGGCGGGCAGGCCCATGAAGTGACCGATGTCGACGACGAGCAACCGATTAGCCGGTAGCAGCTCGTCGGCGATCTGCACCACGAGCCGCCGGTCGAGGTAGCCGGGCGATCCCGCGAAGGAGCCTTCGCGCCAGGGGTCGATTGCCGCGATCCGCAGCGCCAATTCTTCGCTGCGCCAGCCTCGGCGCGCGCCCGGCCCGAGCGCCTCGGCCAGAGCGTGCGCCGTTGCGCGGGCGTCGGCGATGATGGCGCGGTCGACCCGCGTTATCGCGCCGATAGCAGCCGGGTCGGTGTCGATCTGGACAAGCGTTGCCTCCGGAAAGAGACGTCCAGCGTCGAGCGTGTAGTGCGTGAGCGCTGCCCCAAACGCGAGCACGAGGTCGGACTCGTTGAGAATGGCGCGAGCGTCTTCGGGAGCAAACCCGCCGGCCAGCCCCACGTTAAAGGGATGCCCGTCGAACCAGCCGCGGGCGAATAACGTCGTCGAAAGCACCGCTCCGATCCGGTCGGCGAGGGCGATCAAGGCGTCGCGAGCGCCGGCGCGGATGGCGCCGCGGCCGGCAAGGATGACGGGACGCTCGCTGCGTTCCGCCAGCTGGGCCACCTCGGCAACGAGCCGAGGGTCGGGGAGCGGAGCTTGCCGCTCCGGCAGCACTCGCTCCGCCGGCTCATAGCGCCAGCCCGCAGGCAGCGGCTGCTCAGCGACGTCATAGCTGAGCTGGAGCACAATCGGCCCCTGCCCGAGACGGGCGTGGCGGAAGGCGAGCTGAATCTCTTCGGCGGCGGTGGCGGGGGTTGAGATCGGCTGGAGCGCCCCGGCGGTTGCGAGGATGATCGGGGGCTGGTCGATGTCCATGTTCCCGAGTCGGCTGCCGGCGGGCTTATCCGCGGCGATGACGACGAGAGGCGTCCGCGACAGCCGCGCCGCGGTAAGGGCGGTGGCCGCATTTGTCAGCCCGGGGCCTTGGGCGACCACGGCGACCCCCACTCGCCCCGTCGCGCGCGCGTAGCCGTCGGCCATGTGAACCGCCCCTTGCTCATGCCGCGCCGCAATGTATCGCCGGCGGTGGCGTGTCACCCAGTCGAGCATCATCCGGTCGATGACAGCTCCGACGACGCCGAAGACCACCTCGACGCCTTCCGCCGCAAGCGCATCTGTCACGCCGTGGATGACCTGAAACGAGGCCTGCTCATCGCCGCTCATCCGTCCGCCCTCCGAACGTTGCTCGGTCCAGCATACACGGTGCTGCCGAGGCAGGGTTCACGCACCTGGTTGCGTTCTGCACCTAACCAAGCGCAGAATTTGCCCGTCTCGCGGTGCGCGACGGCGGGCCGGAGCGAGGCGAGTGAGGGGAACGTGCAGGTCAAGACGGCGCTCGCAGCAAGCATGCTCATGCTGGCGGGAAGCGCCCTTTTTTTGCTTGGGGTCGTCGCCGCGGTCGTGATCGCGGAAGGGCGAGGCGCGCCGCTCGAAGAGCGGTTCTTCGAACTCCCGCTTCTGCCGACTGCCTCCCCAACCGCGACGGCGACGCAAGTCCGGCCCTCGCCGACGGCAACAGCGCCGCCTCCCCCGGCTTCCCAGCTCTATTTCCGCTGTAACGACGGCACGCTGCTCATCGGCACAAGCCGGGTCGGCGCCTGTGAAGGACGCGGCGGAATTGCCCAAGTGTCCGATGTGCCATTTTCCGCCGAGAGCCCGGTGCCTGCCTTGATCCCGCCGCTGCTGGCTACTCCTCCCGCTGAGACCGGCGCTCCCAGCACTCCCACGCCGACCCCGACGACCTTCACCTCTTTCGCTCCCGCGTTGCCGAATGCTCCCCGGGAAGCTGCGCAGCCGTCTCCCACCCCAACCCCAGAAGCGACCCCAGAGCCGACCGCAACGGCCACGCCGACCCCTCGCGCAGAGCCGACGCCGACCCCAACCCCGCTCCCTGCCCCAACGGTCACTGTCGTTCCAGCCGACCAGCAGCCTCGGCTGCCGCCGGGCGCGCCAGCCAGCCGCTCCACCCTCGCCGGGCTGTGGCACGCGCCGGTCGAAGATGATGTCTTTCTCGGACGACTGGAGGAGAGCGGCGCAGGATGGGTGCGCATCTTTCTGAGGTGGGAGCGTATCGAGCCGGTTGAAACGACGCCGCCGTCGTACGACTGGGCAGCGAGCGACCAGGCGCTTCGATTCGTGCGCGAGCGCGGGCTTCAGCCTCTCGTCACCATCGTTGATCCGCCGTCATGGGCAGCATTTCCGACCTGTGGTCCCTTCCGGACTGAGGCGGCGCGGGACCGCTGGCTGCGGTTCGTCCGCGCGGCGGTCGAACGCTACTCGCGGCTTCCCTACGCCGTTCGCTATTGGGCGCTCTACGACGAGCCGGATTTCCGCATCCAGAACCCGAACGACAAGTTCGGGGGAGGCGCGGGCGGCGGCTGCTGGGGCAGCCATCCAGCCGACTACGGCGCGATGCTGCGGGCAACCTACCCTGTCATCAAGGCCGCGGACCCTGCGGCGCTCGTTGTGCTCGGACCGCTCGCTGCTGATGGCTGCGAGCCGACCTACAACTGCGAGTTCTTGCGTGAGGTCCTCGACCCGGCGAAGGGAAACGCGGGCGCAAGCTTCGATGTGGCGGCGTTCAATTACTTTCCCGTGTACCGCCGCGGCTGGGAGCGGTTTGGTGCCTCATTGCTTGGGAAAGCGGAAGGCATCCGGCGCACGATGGCCGAGTTCGGGGTCTCGAAACCGGTGCTGGTCGCCAAAACAGGCATTCTGCTCGACGGCAGCGAGGCGGCAAGGGCGCAAGCGAATTACGTCGCTCAGGCGCTTACGCTCGGCTTGGCCGACGCGGGCCGCCCTGACGGCCTCGGGACGCAGGCGGTCATCTGGTTCTCGCTTCGGGATAGCGATGACCCCAACGACCGGTGGGGGCTGGTTGATGCCTCGGGAAACCCGAAAGAGTCGTTCTTGGTCTTCCAGGCATGGGTCAAGGAGATGACGGGGCTGCGCTTCGCCCGGAATGAGAGCGAGCCGACCTACGGCAGCGGCCCGGCGACGCCCTGCGACAGCGGCCCCTATCGATGCGACGCGCTTCAGAAATATGTCTTCGCCGCCGGAGACCGGGAGAAATGGGTGCTCTGGGTTGACGCCGGTCCCCATCGCCAGCCCGACCGGTTCACCACCACCGCAACGCGGGTTGTCGAGGTGCCTGCTTCCCGGGTGATCGCGCTGCGCAATCGCACCGGCGACCCTCTTCCCTATGAAGTCGTCCAAGATCAGGCGCGCATTGTGGTGGGAGAGAGCCCGCTCTATCTGACGCTCCGCCGCTAGGACGGGTGCGAGGCAGCCGCGGCAGCTGGGCCCGCAGGCCTAGCGCGGCTCCCCGAGTCCGATCATGGGCTCGGCACGGGAAAGTCGGCGCAACCGGGACACAACTCCTTGTTTCGACCCTTGCGGGTCAGGTATTTCACAACCACGCCAAGCGTCGTCTCATCGGGAGTGTTGGATGCCTGTGGTCGAAGCGAAGCCGACGGTCGACGCCGCCTCGCCGATCGTCCGGCTGACGGCTGACCTCCGCCGCAGCACAATTGCAGCCTGCGAAGATGAACGCGGCCGCCCGTACGTTCTCGTCACTGCGGAACCGCTGCGCTTCGACCGTGAGCATCTGCTCGCTGAGGCAGACAGCAACTTTGGCTTCTGTCTTGTCATTCGCCTCACGGGGCACGCGCCGGCGATTGGGATCCTCCGCCAAACCGAGCGCGGCTTTCGCGAATATTGGCGCACCCTTGCGCCAAGCGCGCGGGCACTGCTCCGGCGGCTTCAGACTGCGGTCGAAGAGGCCGAGACGGTCCCGGTCTTCTGGCGAACGGCAGATGACACCGTCGTTGAGTTTCACCTCGGCGGCTATAACCGCCAGCACCGTGTCTGGTACAGTCGGCTCGACGCCGTGGACCCGGAGGCGCCGCTCTTTCTCCTCTGTCCGCCGACCCCCGACGAGCCGGAGCGCCGCCCGCTCCGCTACGGCAGTCCAGCGCCGCGCCGGTAGGCGGGCCCTCAGGCCCATACCCAGGCGAGCGTAAAGCCGAGAAGCGCGCCGGCGACGACCTGGATGGGGGTGTGGCCGATGAGCTCGAAGAGCCGCTTCTCAGAGAATCGATGCTCCACAAAGTACTCGTCGAGCATCCGGTTCAAAATGCCGGCCTGAATGCCCACAGCACGCCGGACGCCCGCGGCGTCATACATCACGATCGCCGCGAAGACGAGACTGAGCGCGAACAGCGGCGTATGCACGCCGTCCAGCTTGCCGATAACCGTGGCGAGGGACATGACGACTGCGGAATGAGCGCTCGGCATGCCGCCGGGCCGGGTGAACGTCCGGGGGCTGAGGCGATGCTCGCGGATGAGGATCCAGAGCACCTTAATGCTTTGACTGAGTAGCCACGCGAAGAAAGGAATGGTCAGATATTTATTGGCAAGCAGCGCTTCCATCGTGTCTACGCCGAGAGCGGCTGGCGGACGGGAGCTCGCCGGTCTGCGCGACCTGGCGCGCCTCTCGTCGATCGGCTCAGCGCGGCGGAAGGTCGGTCTCGTCTTGGAGTTGGACGAGGCGAAGCTCCGCCGTTTCGATAATGGTGGCACAGGTCTTGACGAGGCGCATCCCCTGTTCGTAAAGCCCCATCGCCTCTTCCAGCTCGAGCCCCCCTTCTTCGAGCCGTTGGACGATCGCCTGCAGCTGGGCAAAGGCAGCCTCGAAGGTTAGGGGGGCAACGTCATTCGTCATGGTACCCCTCGCTCTTCAACTCGATGGCGTTCGCGGTCGCGCGGACTGTCCCATCCACGAACAGAATGCGCAGCGTATCGCCCGCCTCTATCGCTGTTGCGCGCCGAACGACGGCGTGCCGGGTCGCATTTTCAACAACGGCGTAGCCTCGCGCCAGCGTTTGCGCCGGGCTGAGCGTTTCGAGGCGTTGGCGGATGCCGGCGAGATGGGCGGCGTGCAGCTGCAGCATCGCCCGCGCGCTGTCGCCGAGACGGCGGCCGAGATCGTCGACCTGCTGGCGCAGCCGGTTAAGGTCTGGCGCTGCCCGGTCAAGGCGGTGGCGGAGGAAGCGGAGCTCGGCTGCAGCCTCGGCGAGCCGGTTTGTCATCTCGCCGACCAGCGTGGCGCGACAAGACTCGAGCTGCGCCTGCAGCTCGGTGATGTCCGGAACGCACAGCATCGCCGCAGCAGAGGGGGTCGGTGCGCGGAGGTCGGCGACGTAGTCAGCGATCGTGAAGTCGGTCTCGTGGCCGACCGCCGAGACGACAGGGATACGGCTGGAAAAGATCGCCCGGGCGACACGTTCATCGTTGAAGCACCAGAGGTCTTCCGCTGACCCGCCGCCGCGCGCGACGATGATCAGGTCGATATCGTCGCGCGCGTTGACCCGCGCGATCGCCTCGGCGATCTGGGCGGGCGCCGCATCTCCTTGGACCTGACAGGGTGCAAGCACCAGCTCGACCAAAGGGTAGCGCTGGGCGATGATGGTGTAGATATCGTGCAGGACTGCCCCGCTCGGCGAGGTGACGAGCGCAATTCGGCGGGGGAAAGCAGGGAGCGGACGCTTGCGGGAGGGGTCGAACAGCCCTTCTGCTTCCAGCCTCGCTTTGAGAAGCTCGAACTGAAGCTGCAGGGCGCCGAGACCGGCAGGCTCGATGAGGTCGGCGACAATCTGCAGCTCGCCGCGCGCCTCATAAACCGACAGGCGGCCATGGACGACGACGTGGTCTCCATCGGCGATCGAGTGCGCGGACTTCCCTCGGCGGAAGAAGACACACTTAATCGCCGCGTTCGTGTCCTTCAGCGTGAAGTACAGGTGGCCAGCCGTCGAACGGTACGAGTTCGAGACCTCTCCCTCCACGAAAACGTCGGCGAGAGCGCTCTCTCGCTCAACAACCTCCCGGAGATAGCCGACCAGCTCGGTCACCGAGAGAACCGTCATGGCTGCGGCGTCCCAATCCGGAAGAGCGGCTGGCCGTAGCCGACCCCTTCGCCATCGGCGACGAGCACCTCAAGGATCGTCCCGGCGCATTCCGCGATCACGTCATGCACAACCTGCACTGCTTCGATAACGGCAAGGCGCTGGCCGGCCTCCACCGTTTGGCCGACGTCGACGAGGGGCGGACCGTCAACTGTCGCGCTGCGTCGGAACCAGCCGACGACCGGAGCCGTGACGATGGTGCTGTCCTCCTCTGCCTGCAGCGCAAGCGGGGCAGCCTCATCTCCACTCGGTGCCGGCGCAGGCGCCGCCATGCTCCGCCGGATGCGCAGCCGCACCCCTCGGCGTTCGAACTCCAGCTCTTCGACATCGGAGTGGGCAAGAAGCCGGAGAATGTCGGTTGCCTCTCCGGTGAGGTAGGCGATGGGGTCGGGTGGGTCCTGGTCGGCCACGGCGCTTAGCTCGTCACCCGCTCGATATAGCTTCCATCCCGCGTATCGATGCGGAGAATATCGCCGACGTTGATGAAAAACGGCACATTGACGACGACGCCCGTCTCCAGCGTCGCCGGTTTGGTGCTCCCGCTGGCAGTGTCGCCTTTGAAGCCGGGCGGCGTGTCGACCACCGCGAGGTCAACCGTGAACGGCAGCTCCAAGCTGATCGGGATCTCGTCCTGGAGGAGCAGGTCGAGCGTCATCCCCTCTTTCATGAACGGCGCGGCATCGGCCACCTGCTCGGCGTTCATCTCAAACTGCTCGAACGTCTCGCGGTCCATGAAGTGGAAAGTGTCGCCGTCGCGGTAGAGGAATTCGACCGGCCGGCGGTCGAGGCGAACGCGATTGAACTTTTCTCCCGCTTGGAAAGTCCGTTCGATGGTGTGGCCGGCTTTCACATCCTTCAGCTTGAGCCGGATCTGGGCGCTCCCCCGCCCCATTTTGATGTGCTGGTACTCCACGACGCTGTAGAGCTTGCCGTCGAGCTCGATGACAATGCCGCGGCGGAGATCCCCGACGCCGATCATCCTCTCCTCCTGATCGCTGGCTCTTTGGGCGCTTTGCTCAGCACACGCACGCCCTCCTCTTCCAGCACAACAAGATCTTCGATCCGCACCCCGAACTTGCCGGGGAGGTAAATGCCGGGCTCGACCGAAAAGACCATCCCAGGCTGCAGCACGTCTTCACTCTCGCGGCGGACGAGGGGTCCCTCATGGGTCTGCAGTCCGATCCCATGGCCGAGGCTGTGCCCGAACTGGTCGCCGTAGCCCGCTTCGGCGATCAGATCGCGCGCGATCTTGTCTGCCTCGCCCCCTTTCATCCCCGGCCGAATCCCAGCCTCGGCCGCCTGCTGCGCTCGCAGGACGATGTCATAGATCTCAAGGTAGTAGGGGTCCGGCTCTCCGAGGCAGAACGTTCGGGTCAGGTCGCTGCGATAGCCATCGACGATGCAGCCGAGATCGAGGACAATCGGCTCGCCCGCCTCGATCCGCTTCCTTGTCGGCTGGGCATGGGGAAGCGCGCCCCGCGCGCCGCTTCCCACGATCACGGAGAAGGCGAGGCCTTCTGCGCCCGCCTCGCGCATCCGCTTCTCGAGCTCCCACGCTACCTCGAGTTCGGTGACCCCCGGACGAAGCCAAGCGGCAACCGCCTCGACAGCGGCGTCAGCGATGGCGACGGCGCGCTCGATCGCATTCAATTCCTCGCGGTCCTTGATCATCCGCACCGGCTCCACTATCTCTTTGGTCGGCACAAGCTCGATCCCCGCCTCCGCGGCAGCGGCCTGCAACTGCTCCCATTGGAGGTAGGTCAGTGCGCCGGCCTCAAACCCCAGCTGCGTCAGCCCAAAATCGCTTTTGAGCGCCGGCAGTTCTTTGAGGAGGCCGTTCTCCAGCTTGCGGACGACGAAATGAGGCGCTTCCTCGGCCGCTTGTTCGACATAGCGAAAGTCGGTGAGGAGCACGGCCTCGGTCGGCGTGATCAGGAGATGGCCGGCAGAGCCGGTGAACCCGCTCAGATAGCGCCGGTTCTCAGCACTGCTGATGAGGATGGCTGGCAGGGAGCGCGCTGCCAAGATCGCGCGGACACGCTCTACTCGATCGCTCATCGCTTCCTCGTTGTGCGTAGAGTCTACCGGCGCGCGCCGGCCGGCGTCCGGTCGCCACGGGAAGAGCGGGCCGTGCGGGACGTTCGGCGCGAGGTCGTGCTGCCGGCGCCCTGCTTCGCGGCCGAGCCGGTTGGGCTCGTCTGCGCGGCGGCAGCAGGCGCTGGCTCGCGGATGACGGGGTTTTCCGTCAAACATCGCGCGCCGCTCGCCGTCTGCACCTGGAAGCCGCCGCAGTTGGGGCAAGGCTCAGGAAGAGGGCGGTCCCACACTGTGAAAGTGCAGGCGGGATAGCGGTCGCAGCCGTAGAAGGTACGACCTTTCTTGCTCGACCGGACGACAAGCTCTCCCTCGGCGCACGCCGGACAGCGGACGCCGACCTTCTCCAGAAGCGGCTTTGCGTTCCGGCAGGTCGGAAAGCCGCTGCAGGCGATGAAGCGCCCGAAGCGCCCCCGTTTGATCACGAGGGGACGCCCGCATTTGTCACAGTCTTCGCCGTACGGCTCATCTTCCACCTTCACCGTCGGCATCGCCTCGGCGGCGCGCTCAACCTCCCGGTGGAAGGGGAGGTAGAAGTCGCGCAGCACCGGAACCCATTCGCGCTCTCCATTGGCGATGTCGTCCAACTGCTCCTCGAGCTGCGCCGTGAAGCCGACGTCGACGATATTGGGGAAGTAGGTCACGAGCAGGTCGTTGACGGTGACCCCGAGCTCTGTGGGCACCAGCCGGCGGTCAACGCGCTTGACATATCCCCGTTCGATAATCGTCGAGATGATGGGGGCATAGGTGCTGGGCCGTCCGATCCCCTGCTCCTCTAGCGCCTTGACGAGCGAGGCTTCGGTATAGCGCGGGGGCGGCTGCGTGAAGTGCTGCTCCGGAACGAGCGCGACGAGGTCGAGCTGATCGCCGACTTGGAGCGCCGGCAGCGGGCGTTTTCCCTCGTCGTCGACTTCCCCCTCCTCATCTGTGCTCTCGCGATACAGTTCGAGGAAGCCGGGGAACTTGATGACCGACCCGCTTGCGCGGAGCAGATAGTCTGTTCCGCTCGGCGTGTCGCTGGCGCGGATCTCCACCGTCGTCGTGTCGAGGGTGGCGGCTTCCATCTGGCTGGCGACGAAGCGCTTCCAAATGAGTTCGTAGAGGCGATACTGCTCCGGGGTGAGCGCCGCTTTGATGCGCTCCGGCTCGCGGAACGTACTCGTCGGGCGGATCGCTTCGTGCGCCTCTTGCGCGTTGCGGGCTTTCTTTGTGAAAACTCGCGGGGCGGCAGGCACAAAGTCGCCGCCGAACTTCTGCGCGATGTACCGGCGCGCCTCCTGCTGAGCCGACTCGGCGACGTGTGTCGAGTCCGTGCGCATATAGGTGATGAGCCCGACGCTTTCTCCCTCGTCAGGCAGGTAAATGCCCTCGTACAGCTGCTGGGCGACGAGCATCGTCCGTTTGGCGGTGAAGCGCAGCTTGCGCGCTGCTTCCTGCTGGAGGGTGCTTGTCGTAAAGGGAGGCGCGGGCTGCCGCTGCACCTCCCGTCGGCGCACCTCGGCGACAGTGAATGTCGCCGGCCGGAGGTCAGCAACAAGCGCCGAGGCCCGTTCCTCGTTCGGGATCGTGAGCTTTTCGCGCTGCCCCCACTGCCCGATCAGGCTCGCCCGAAATTGATCGCGCTTGCTCCGAGACTGCTGCTTTGTCAGGTCGGCGTCGATCGTCCAATACTCGGTCGGCACAAACGCGGCGATCTCCCGCTCTCGGTCGACAATCAGCCGCACTGCCACGGATTGGACACGGCCGGCGGAGAGCCGCCCTTTCACTTTCCGCCACAGGAGCGGGCTGAGCTCATAGCCGACTAAGCGATCGAGGATCCGGCGCGCCTGCTGGGCGTTCACCAGTTCCATGTCGATCGTGCGCGGGTGACGGAAGGCTTCAGTCACCGCCTCCTTTGTGATCTCATGGAAGACCACGCGCCGTACCTTGGCCGGGTCGACGCCGGTCGCCTCCGCGAGGTGCCACGAGATTGCCTCTCCTTCTCGATCGGGGTCGGTGGCGAGCCAGACCGACGGCGCCTCTTTGACCGCCTCGCGCAGTTCTTTGATCAGCTCCTTTTTCTCGCGCGGAACGAGATATTTCGGAGCGAAATCGTGCTCGACATCCACGCCGAGCTGGCTCTTCGGCAGGTCGCGGACGTGTCCGAGTGACGCTCGAACCGAGTAGCGAGCCCCGAGAAACCGGCTCAGGGTTTTGGCTTTCGTGGGCGACTCGACAATGACGAGGTCTTTTGCCATGAGGGCAATTTCCAGCTAAAAGGATACCCCTCTCGTGCGAAGACCGCTCGGACAGGTCGTCCGAGCGGCTCCTTCCTGAGTGTACCAAAGGGGGATCGGCGGGTCCAAGGCGCTCGTCGCTCATTTCTCCCCTCTCGCGCTACACTTTTCCCGCTGCACTGGAGGAGCGATGAAGATCGTCGTCGGAAGCGATGAGCGGACACCCCTTACTGACGCGGTCGTGCGCGAATTGCGCGAGCGCGGGCATGAGGTCGAAATGCTGCTCCCCGACCCGGGGGCGACCCTCCCGTGGGCCGAGGTGGGGGCGTGGGTTGGCTGGAAGGTAGCGCGCGGCGAGGCGGAGCAAGGCGTGCTGTTCTGCTGGACAGGCACCGGCGTCAGCATGGCGGCGAACAAAGTGCCCGGCGTGCGTGCCGCGCTCTGCGGCGACCCCGAGACAGCGCGCGGCGCCCGCCGGTGGAATGACGCCAATGTGCTTGTGATGAGCCTGCGCGCTACTGCTGAGCCGGTCGCTAAGGAGATCCTTGACGCATGGTTCAGCACGCCGCCGAGCGACCAGCCAGAGGACCGCGCCAATATCGCCAAACTCGAAGAAATCGCCCAGTCCCCCTCCCTCGCCTGAGCGTCCCGCAGGCGAGGACACCCCCTTCCTCGGCGGGCACCGCCGCGCAGCGGGGCTGCTTCCGCTGCGTACTTGACAGTGCCGATCACTGCGAGTAGGGTTCTCGCATGCACGCAGGACTGTATCTCAACCCCCAGACTCGCGGCCCCGAAGACGACCACGGCATCATTCAAGCAGTGATCGATCACACTCGGCTGGCTGAGCGTGTTGGCTTTCGCGCCGTCTGGGCGACGGAGCACGCCTTCACGGGGTACAACGCCTACAGCGACCCCATCGTGCTCGGAAGCCATTTGGCCGCGGTGGCACCGCGGCTGCATATCGGCTTTTCGGTGGCGGTCGGCCCGCTGCATCACCCGATCCGGTTCGCGACTCAAGTCGCGCTCCTCGATAACCTGACAAATGGCAAGACGATCGCGGGGGTGGGGAGCGGGATCGGCCCGGATGAATATGCCGGCTACGGGCTTGACGCTAAGGACCGGCATCAGCTTTTTGACGCCTGGGCCGAGATTGTCCTCGGGGCGTGGCAGCATCGTGGGCCGGAGCCGTTCGTCTACGAAACGCCATGGTGGAGAGGCAAGGTCGACGGCCGGATCATTCCCGCTCCGGTCCAGAAGCCCTATCCCCTTTTTGCGCGCGCGACGCTCACGCCCGCCTTCTGCCGCAGGTGGGGGAAGATGGCGCAGCCGCTGCTTCTCTCGCTGACGGCCGGCACCGGCGAGCTGCTTTGGAACTCCTATCTCGATGGCCTTGCGGAGAGCGACGCGCCGGAGGAGCAGAAACGCCGCGCTCTGGAGTGGAGCTGCTTCACCCAGCAGACCCATATCAGCGACGCAGCTGACCCTGTCGCTGAGATCTGGGAATACTCTAAATACTACCTGCACAAAGGCGTGCGGGCGAACATGGGCTACGACTGGGCACCGCCCGAGGAGTGGGAGCGACGCAAGGCAAACTACCGACGGGGGACAATGCTCGCCGGCTCGCCGCAGAAGGTGCTGGAGAAGCTTGCGCCCTGGGCAGAGCGCGGTCTCGGTCATGTCATGATCTGGGCGTACTTCGGGGCGATGCCGCCGGAACTGGCTGCCGAGACAATCCAGCGGTTCGGCGAAGAAGTGCTTCCCCACCTCGAGCGGATTCGCCCCGCTGCCCCCAGCAAAGCGCCGGTTCCTGAAGGCGTCGAAGCAGCCCGCCCGACGATCCTGGCGCCGTAGCCCGCGCTAGCGGCTCAGTTCGCGCAGCCGAGCGAGAAACTGCCGCGCGCGCGCTTGGTAGTCGGCCTCGAGAAGCGCGAGGGCGTCCTCCTCACTGCTACCGCTGGCGAGCAGTTCCGCGCCTCGGCGCAGCACTGCCGCACGATCTTCTTCCTGCGCCTCGCGCAGCGCTTGGAGGGCTGCGGCCGACCAAGCGCTGAGCGGGGTTTCCGGCGGCTGTCCGACCGCGGCATTCAGTTCTTCCCGGCTTGCGGGACGACGGAGAAGGCGCCGCAGCCGCGCCTCTTGCGCACGTCGCTCATCCAGCAGGGGCCGCGCGCGCTCGATCGCTGCGGCAGTGGAGCGAATAGCGTGGCGGCGGCACCACGCTTCAACCGCATCGAGCGAGGCCGGCAGCGTCGCGGCGTGTTCGGCGAAGAGCGGCCGCGTGAGGCGGCCGACCGCCCCCGCAACGGCGGCGCCAAGACGGTAGTAGGCTTCGGCGAGGTCAAAGTCGTCGTGAATCGGCCCGATTTCATCGAGCTCGGTCAGCCAAGCGGCAATCGGTGCGGCAGGCAGCGGCGGGAAGAACTCTTCGATGGCGGCATCCACCCAGCGGATGAGGGGACGGCCCGGGACCCGCGCGCGTCGGTTTGACTGGCTGGGGGGAGAGACGAGCGCGCCGGGCACCAGGCGCTCGGTCCAGTCCCCCCGCAGACGATGCTGAAGGGCCATCTCGAGACGGGCGGCAAACCGCTCGCCGAGAAGCTGCCCCGCCGCGACGGCGACCTCGACCCCGATCTGTCCTGCCTCGGCGTGGTCGAGCGAAAATTTGAAATCGACCGGCTGGATGATGACAGCGCGGTGGGATCGTCCGACGACGAGGGCATCCGGCGCCCGCTGACCGGCCACGCTCAGTCGAAGGCCGAACTCAGCGTCAATGCCCAGCGGCACCACGGCGAGCGGGCGATACCGCTCCCCGCCCGGCAGGAGCCACGGGCGCCGATCGTCGAGCAGCCGCGCCGCAGCGTAGCGTTCCCACGCGCTGCCAAGGTGGTTACTCGCGTGGCCCCAATCGCCGAGGCGGCGGATCTCCGCGAGCGACCACGGGATCTTCTGCCATCCAGCCGGGCGGCGCTTGATCGCCTCGTGGGCGTTCCCCGACCCGCCTCGCTGGCTGACCGGTGCTGCCGAGGCTGAAGGGGACACTTAGCGGCGGAACCACCCGCGGCGGGCTGGCGCAGCGGGGAGGCGAACCTCTGGCAGGTCGGGCAGCCGCTCGCGCAGTTCTGAGACGGGCGGGAGACGAAGGTCCTGCACCTGTTCGCGCAGGTCGGCAAGGTTTGGCATCTGCGGGAGCTTGACATCGCTCAAGCTTGGTACCTCGACCTTGCCCACGACGGGGAGGGTCACCATCTTTTTCTGACGGCGCGCTCGTCCGCGCAGGAAGAGCGCGAGGAACACGAGCCCAACGACGGCAGCGATGCCGAGGAGGATCGGAATGATGGGGCGCGACTCCTCCTCGTCAAAGTCATCGAGGTCTTCAAAGTCGTCGGCGCCGCTCGCTTCGCGGAGGCTCGGCGGACGAAGGTCGGGGATGGTGTCCGTGATGGGATAGACTTCGCCGCACTGCTTGCAGGTGAGGGTGCCCCGAACGATCTCCTGATCGTTCTCTTCTTCGACCTTCAGCTCAAATTCGCCCTTGCACGTTGGGCAGGCGAGGATATCCATCAAGTCGCGCTTCATCGGCAACCTCCTCCCAGTAAGCTTATCCGAGCCTGCTGAGGACAGCGTCGTCGAGTTCAGCGTTGGTAAAAACCTGCTGAACGTCGTCCAGCTCCTCAAGCCGGTCGATCAGGCGTATCAGCGCTTCCGAGTCCTTCGCGTTGAGCGGGATCGGTGTCGAAGGCACCATGGAAACTTCGGCATGAAGGACCGAGCGCTTGGCCGACTCAAGCGCGCTCTTGACGGCTTCAAGCTGGGCAGGATCGGTATATACGATGACCTCGTCGCCTTCGACCTTGGCGTCTTCGGCGCCCGCTTCGATGGCCTCGAGCGCGATTTCGTCGGGATCGTGGCCGGTCGCGGCGACGGTGATGACGCCGAGATTGCGAAACTGCCAGGCGACTGACCCCGCTTCGCCAAGGCTGCCGCCGCTGCGCGTAAGGACATTGCGCACTTCCGCGACCGTCCGGTTGCGGTTGTCAGTCATCGCTTGGATCAGCAGCGCCGCTCCGCCGGGGCCGTAGCCCTCATACAGCACCTCATGAAGCTCCGTGGCGTCAGTGGCGCCCATTGCTCGCTTGATCGCCCGCTCGATATTTTCAGCAGGCATGTTATTTTCGCGGGCATGCTGGATCGCGAGCCGCAGCCGAAAATTATGTTCTGGGTCGGGCAGACCAGATTTCGCGGCGATCGTGATCTCCCGCGCCAGTTTCGTAAAGATTGCGCCCCGCTTCATATCAGCGGCGCCCTTTTGCCGCTTGATCTGGGCCCACTTCGAGTGGCCAGCCATTGAGAACGCTCCGAAACGAACCGTCACACGCGTCTAGGATGCGCGAAGTATAGGCTGCCGTTTCGAGAGCCGACAAGGCAGCATTCGGGGTACCATTCGAGAAACCACGATCAGGACACCCTATGTCGGACGAATCACCGCGGCAGTCGCGTCGCCGTGTCGGGAGCGAAGCCGGCGCTCGCTCTTCCGCTGTCGCAGCAAGCGACTGGCGGCCGTCGGCGTTCCGGCCTACTCCTGTCGCGCGTCAACGGGCAGCGCAGTTCGCCGCCCGCTACCCGTTCGAGTTGGACCCCTTTCAGCGCGACGCGATCGCTGCGCTCGCTGATGGTCACTCGCTCCTCGTCACGGCGCCAACCGGCACAGGCAAAACCGTCATCGCCGAGTTTGCGGTGCAGGACGCGCTCGATGCCGGCCAGCGCCTGATCTACACCACGCCGCTGCGCGCGCTCTCGGCGCAGAAATTTCGCGATTTCGTTGCCATTTGGGGGGCAGAGCGCGTTGGCATGGTGACCGGCGAGACAGCGATCAACGATCGTGCTCCGATCCTCGTCATGACCACGGAAATCCTGCGCAATCGCCTCGTCAGCGAGGGGGGAGACGAGGTGCGCGACCTGCGGGCGGTTGTTCTCGATGAGTTTCACTATCTCGCTGACCTCGACCGGGGGCGGGTCTGGGAGGAGGTTGTCCTGCTCATTCCTCCCTCCGTTCAGTTAGTCTGCCTCTCGGCCACTCTTCCGAACGTCGCCGAGGTGGCAGACTGGCTGCACGAGGTTCACGGCTCGACGGTTGTGGTGACCCATGATCAACGCGCCGTTCCGCTCGATGTCTACTACTTCGATGGAAGCAAGCTGCTCCGCGTCGCCGACCCCTCCGGGAAGATCGTGGCTCGCCCGCGCGGGCGGACACGCGACCCCGAGAACCCGGACCTTCTCGCTGCCGAGGTCGTCGCGCACCTGGCTCAGCGCCAGTTTCTCCCCGCGATTGTTTTCGTCATGAGCCGACGGCGGACGGAAGAGCAATGCGACTTGACTGTCGACTCCGGGCTCGACCTGCTCCTCGACCCGACGGCGCGCGACGACATCGAGCGCGAAATCCGGGCCGTCGAAGAGCGGATCGGGAGCGAGGAGCTGGCGATGGCGCAGCTCGACCGGCTGGCGGCGGCGCTGCCGCGCGGGGTCGCGTTTCACCATGCGGGCTTGGTGCCGGCGCTGCGCGAACTGGTCGAGCGACTCTTCGAATCCGGTCGCATCGGTGTCGTCTTCGCAACGGGCACGCTGGCGCTGGGGATCAACATGCCCGCCCGCACCGTCGTTCTCGAGCAGCTCTCCACGCGGGACGAACGGGGGTGGCGCCCGCTGCACAAGCGCGAATTTCTGCAGATGGCCGGGCGTGCCGGCCGGCGAGGCAAGGATCGCCTCGGCCATGTTGTGGTCCTAAAGCATCCCTTCGACCTCTTTGACCATCTGGAGCGGCTGCTCAAGCTGCCACCCGAGCCGATCACAAGCGCCTTTCAACTGGACTACGCCTCGGCGCTCTACCTGCTCGACCGGTATGGAGCGGAGGGGATGGTGGAGATGTACCGCCGCTCGTTCGCAACCTTTCAGAAGCTGCGGGCGGCAGAGGCGATTGCGCGAGGAGGGAAAAGGAGCCGGTCGGGGGAGCCCCTCTTCCTCGTTCGCCGGCGCGCCCAAATCGAGAACGACATCATCGACCACGCCCGCCGGCTCGAATCGATACTCGGCCGCTACGGCTATTGGGATGGAAGGCGCGTGACGCTGCGGGCGGCGTTTCTCCGGCGGTTTTTCCACGGCAATGCGCTGCTCACGAGCGAACTCGTCATCGGGGGAGCGCTGAAAGGGCTGCTGGCGACAGAACTCGCCGAGGTCGCGAGCTGGCTTGAAGGCGGCGGTCGGACGGGGCGGGGACGGCGCCCTCCCTCTCTGCCGCCGCGACTTGCTCACCTCTACCGGGTCATCTGGCTGAAAAGCCGGGTAATCGAGCGCCACGAGCAGGAGAACCTCCTCGCGGTTTCTGCCGGTTTGGGCCCGCCTGCGCTGCACGGCCTCGTCTGGCGCGCCGTGCGCGGCGAGTCCTTGGCAAAGCTGTGCGAGGATTACGCTGTTGACCCGGGAGACGTCTACGGGCGGCTGACCGACACGGCGATGTGGCTGCGGCAGCTCGAGAGCGCCCTGCTCGCCTCCGGGCTCGACCCGGCACTGGCGGATGTCGCTCGGACGGCGCGACACCTCCTTGTCGAGCGCGCCGGCTCAGTGGGGTTCACGCCGCTGATCCCCTCGATCGCGGCAATTGCCGAGCCGCCCGAGCCCGCCCTCGACATTCCCGAACCCGATTCTCCGATCGACCGCCCCCCGGAGGAGGACCATCGCTATGGCCGACCCATTACGTCCGAGCGCTGAGGAAGCGATTGCCGAATGGCGGCGCCGTGTCCGCGCCAACCGCGAACAAGTCGACCGCGTGCGCGAAGTCGAGGATGGCGCCGACTTTTACGCCCCAGTTGCCTCTGCCTTCCGCGCCGATCCTCACCGTCAGGATGATCCTGTGCTCAATGTCCTGCGGACGATGATCCGTCCCCACGAATGCTGGCTCGACATCGGCGCCGGCGGCGGACGCTACGCGCTTCCGATTGCCCTTCAGGCGCGCGAGGTGATCGCCGTCGAGCCGTCCGCAGGGATGCTGGCGGTGCTCCAAGAAGGGATGGAGAACTACGGCATCCGCAATATCCGGATCGTCCATGGCCGCTTCCCGATGAGCGGGCTCGAAGCGGATGTCGCCCTGATCTGCCACGTCGGCTATGACATCGAAGAGATCGGCCCCTTTCTCGCGATGATGGAGCGGAGCGCTCCGCGCCGGATAGCGGTGCTTTTCGAGCGGCAGCCCACCGCGCCCGCCGACGCGCTCTGGCCGGCAGTGCACGGCGAGCCGCGGGAGACCCTCCCCGCCCTTCGCGAGTTCATCATCCTGCTGCTCGCGCGGCGGGTCGTCCCGAACATTGTCACGCTCGAGGTGCCCGGCCCCTCCTACGACTCGCCCGAGCGGGCGCTCGACTTCGCCCGCCGGCAGACGTGGGTGCGGCCGGGAAGTGAGAAGGACGCGCGTCTCGAACGGATTGTCCGCGAGCGGCTGATCGAGCGCGATGGCCGGTTTGCCTATAGCTGGGACCCGGTGACGATCGGGATCGTCAGCTGGTAGCAGACGTGGGGGCATAGGGCGCTGCTGCAGAGGCAGGGAGGCGACGGGGCACCAGCTGCGTTTCCCCGCGCTGGCCGCCGGCGCCGCTGCCCAGCACTGTCGGCCCGAGGAGGAGCGCGCCGCAGCCTGGGAGGTTCAGTAGCGGATCCGAGTTGCGCGATGTTTCGCGACCAGCTTGCCGTGCTGATTGGTGTAGGTCGTCTCCCAGACCGTGAAGACCATCTGTCCAAGCCGACCGGTGCGCTCGTAGAGGTCGGTCCATTTCGCGATCACGACAATGATGTCGTCGGGACGAACAACGCCGAAGTACTCGAACTCGTCGCCCCCGTTGAGGAGCCGAGTGGTCTTGAGCGGAAGTTCCGGAAACGCGCCCGGCTTGAGGTTGTAGACGAAGGTCGGGGGAGCGATGATGCCGCCCCACCGGGTCGTTCGGGCGTACTCTTCGTCAAAGTAGAGCGGGTTGGGGTCGCCAATCGCCTCGGCAAAGAGCCGGATCTGGCTCCGGTCGACGCGGTGGACGCCCGGCTCGCTGGTGACCCCAATCATGGCGCGCGCTTCGTCGGTGATCAGGCTCTCCGTCATCGCCTCCCTCTTCGCGTCTGTCACGGCGACGGATCGGCAGTCGGCGCCGCGAGCCCGAGACGGGTGAACCGCCACTGGCTGTAGACAAAGAGCGCCCCGGCACCGACTGCGACGCCGAACCACAGTGTACACGCTCGAATCAGGATCGTGGCGGCGGCGGTAACGTCGCTCGGCGCCCCGACGAGCAGCCTGGTCAGGGCGGCGATCCCGCCTTCGGCGACCCCAAGCCCGCCCGGGGTGAGGAAGAGACCGCCTGCGAGCGATGAGACTGCGAGGATAAAACTTGCCTGGAGGAGGAGCATGCCGCTCGGCTCGAGGCCGAGGCCGGCGAGGACGAGAAAGAAGGCGACGCATTCGCCCGCCCAGGAGAGAACGCCAAGGGCGATCCCGAACCCGAAGCTGGGACCGCGGAAGAGCACCGCGCTGCCCTCATAGAAATGCCGAAGGTGGTGCGCGCGGGTCCGGATGAGGGGGAGGCGCTCAGCAAGGGCAAGCACAGCCACAGCGAGCGGCGGATACTGGCTCAGGAGGAGCACCATCGCGGCCAAGAGGAGCGTGCCCACCATCACCTCAAACCCGAGCCCGAAAACAACGATCCCGGCGCTGGCGAGGATTAGAAGAGCAAGACCGTCAGTCAAGCGCTCCGCGATGATAATCGGCGCTGCCCGGCTGAACTGAATGCCGCTCTGCTGCTGGAGCAGGTAGCATTTCAGCCACTCGCCGACCTTTCCCGGGGTGATGGTCATGCTCAGGCCGCTGAAAAAGATAAGCAGGCTATCGAGCGGAGCGACCGTGCGCGCCCCGAGCAGCCGGATGTAGTAGTGCCATTTCCCGAAGCGGATGACATAGTTGGCCAGCGTTAGGCCGATGATGGCCGGCAGGAGCCCGACCTGGAAGCGACTGATTGCGGCGACAGTCTCAGACAGGTCGCCATAGACGAGGAGCGCAAGCAGCACGAGAACGCCAAAGGCGAGCGAGAGGAGAATGCGCCCGCGGAAGCGTGCGAGGTTCATTCGGTTCGCGTCAGTATTGGTTGAACAGCGCGCCCCACGGGCCCTCTTTGATCTTCTGGATCCGTTTCAGCCCGTGGACGCGGTACCAATACCAATTGTGATAGATATTGGAGGCAAGATAGCTCCACGGCACCAGCGGAGAGCGAAGCAGCAGGTTTTCGAGCGGCTTCAACGGACCGTGATAGATCAGCTTTTGTCCTCGGCTGGCAAACGTGTCTTGATTGCCGTGGAAATGCCAGTTGACGTTTGAGATGTCATCGCCGACGTACTCGATCGCGCGCGTGTCGCCGACGCCGAGACCGCGCTCGTGCCCATTGCGAATGAACCCGATCGAGAGGGGGTCGAACCCCATCAGCCTCGCTGAGGTGGCGTCAATCGCCACCTGATCGCGGCTGGCGAGGATCACGTTCTTGACGTGGGGCACCATGCAGCGGGGTCCAGGGCCGTCCCCGGCGATGGTGCCATCCATGACAGCGAAGACGCCGGGATGGATCTCGTACTGGATCGCGAGCAGATCGATGATCGCTTGATGGATCACCGAATGGGTCCAATGCCGCTGGAAATTAAGAAGCCCCCCGAAGGCATTTTTGACTGCCCCGGTGATCTGGGTGAAGACGTGGGTCTTCACGGTCGGGAGATGGATGATGTTTTTGCCGATCAAAAAGTCTGGGATGTAGATGCCGTCGGGGTAGACATCGTTCAGCACTTCCATCTTGGCGCGCGGCTCGTAGCGGATCCACTTCACCGGCGGCTCTTCGAGGTGAACGGAAGGAACGCCGTGCCGGTCTGTCACCGCTTGATGCTTGTTCTTGATCGCTCCCTCGTGGGCGTCGACCACGACCGTGCTGTTATGCACGGCGACAAGGCGGTCAAACCCCTGCGCCTTCAGCGAGCGGATCGTGCCGTCCAGCTGCCACGGGGCGGTCGAGCAGCCGGGGTACCAATGCTGCCACGAAATGTTGACCTTCAGGATCGTATCGACGCTGCGGTCGAGTTCCTGGTCGACGTCGGCAAGCCGGATGAGACGGTCATAGTCGTCGAGGACAGTCTCCGGTGACGTGAACAGGACCGCCACTTTCGGCTTGCCGGTATAGCGCGGCCCCGCGGGCCGGCTGGGCGATGTCTGGATCATCAGTTCCTCCGAGGCGCTCGAGCAGGGCCGAGTATAGGAGTGTCAACCTGGAGGCGTCCACCTGATGCGCGGAAGCAAGCGCGTCGGCGAGCGGTCCTGCTCTAGCGCTCAATGCGGACGACGCGCCGCTCGGCGGCCGAGCGCGCGATCGCGTGGGTCAGCCGTACGCCCTCTAAGCCATCATAGCCGGTGGCGAGGAGCGTTCCGCCCTCGAGGATAACCGAGCTAATCTGCTCAATCTCGGCGACGTACACATCGTAGTTCGGCCGTGGCGGCACAAACTCATACGTCCGGCGGCCGTTCGGGAGCGTGACTTCAACCTGCCCGGCGATGTCGTAGGAGATCGTGCCCGCGGTGCGGACGTACCCGCGGGTTGCGTGGACGACAAGACCGTTGGCGGGATACGGCAAGCGTCGGCTCGAGAGCATCTGGGCGAAGATTCCTCCATCGAGACGGAGGGAGGAGACTGACAGCTCCTCGACCCCTCCTTCCACCGCGTCATCGAGCGCTGCGACGAGCTCGACTTCCTTGTTGGTCACGTAGCGGAGAAGGTCGGCGGCATGGATGCCGATATTGAGCAGCGACCCGCCGCCCCGCTCGGCGCGGTAGCGCCATTCAGCATGGCGGACGAGGCCGGCGTTTGCGCAGTCGGACCGGATGAAAACGACTTCCCCGATCTCACCCGAGAGGATCAGCTCTCGAACGACGATATGTCCGGGCTGGTAGCGGTTGTTGTACCCCGTTGCAAGGAGCCGGCCGCACTCGTCGGCGACATCGATCATCCGTTGACACTGTTCCACTGTCACGGCGAGCGGCTTATCGCACAAGACATGCTTGCCGGCGCGCAGTGCGGCGATCGTTTGCTCGCAGTGCACATCGTTCGGAGAGCCGATATAGACCGCCTCAATCGTCGGGTCTGCAAGAAAGGCGGCAAGGTCGCTGTAGGCGCGCGGCGCGCCGTGTTTGGCGGCAAAGGCCTCTGCCCGGCGTTGATCTCGGCTGTAGACGCCGACGAGGCGAGCGTTCCTGCTGTTGACAATCGCCGGCGCCATCCGCGCGTCAGCGTGCCGGCCGATCCCGATGATCCCCCATCCGACGCTCATCGCTCTCGCTCCAACGCCTCATCGTAGCAGCCTGAGGAAAAGAGAGGCGATATACTTGTGACAAAGCTCACAGAACAGCCAGAGCAGCGGGCGCGTCGTCGCGCCTTTTTTGTGCAGCAGAGAGAGACCATGCGCACCCAACGGACTGATCTTCGCAATCTTGCGATCATCGCGCACGTCGACCATGGGAAGACGACCCTTGTCGACGCGATGCTGAAACAGAGCCGGGTCTTTCGCGAGCACCAGCAGGTGGGGAGCCTCATTCTCGACTCGCATGAGTTGGAGCGTGAGCGCGGCATCACCATCTTGGCCAAGAACACCGCAATCCGCTACCGGAACGTCAAGATCAACATCATCGATACGCCCGGCCACGCTGACTTCGGCAGCGAAGTGGAACGAGTGCTGACGCTGGCCGACGGCTGTCTCCTGCTTGTCGACGCGGTCGAAGGACCGATGCCGCAGACACGCTATGTGCTCAAGAAGGCCCTTGCGCTCGGGCTGCGCCCTATCGTGGGAATCAACAAAGTCGACCGGCCGCGCGCCCGTCCTCTCGAGGCGCTCGAAGCGACCCAAGACCTCTTCCTTGAAGTAGCGACCGACGCTGATCAGCTGGAGTTTCCCGTCGTCTATCTGGTCGCCAAAGAGGGGCGCGCCGGTGTTCAGCCCGACGCGCTCGCGCCGGACTTGACCCCCCTGTTCGAAACGATCCTCGCCGCCATCCCGTGCCCGACGGTTGAACGGGATGCGCCCGTTCAAGCCCTGATCGCCGCGCTCGACTATGACCCGCACCTCGGCCGGATCGCTATCGGCCGCCTCATGCGCGGAACGCTTCGAACCGGCGCGCCGGTGGTGCGGGTGCGAAGCGATGGAGCCATCGCCCCCGAAAGCGGGCGCAAGGTCCGGCAGCTTCTCGTGTTCGAAGGGTTGAAACGGGTCGAGGTCACCGAGATCGCGGCTGGCGAGATCGTTGCGCTGGTCGGGCTCGACGACGTCGCGATCGGCGACACAATCGCCGACCCGGCATTCCCGGAGCCGCTGCCGGCGATCGCGGTCGATGAGCCGACAGTCCGGATCACGCTCGGCGTCAATACCTCGCCCTTCGCCGGCCGCGAGGGCAAATACCAGACCTCCCGCCAACTGCGCGATCGGCTCGAGCGCGAACTGGAGACGAATCTCGGGCTGCGGGTAGAGGAGACCGAAAGTCCTGACCGCTTCCTCCTCAGCGGGCGGGGAGAGCTGCACCTCTCGATCCTGATCGAGACGATGCGTCGCGAGGGCTATGAGTTCGAAGTGTCGCGGCCGGAAGTGATCGTGAAGCGGGTCGATGGTCAGCTTCAGGAGCCGGTCGAAGAGCTCGTGATCGACACGACCGACGAGTACGTCGGCGCCGTCGCCGAACTTGTTGGGCCCCGCCTCGCGCGGCTCGTGAATATCCGCCACCGGGAGACAAGCGCCGGCACGACCGACGTTCGGCTCGTCTACCGCATTCCGACACGCGGGCTTATCGGGCTGCGCACCCAGCTGCTGACTGCTACCCGCGGCAACGCGACAATGAGCACTCTCTTTCTCGGCTATGAACCGTGGCAAGGCCCGCTCGCAGCGTCGCGCGGCGGCGCTCTGATCGCAACCGAGTCGGGCCGCGCCGTCGCCTACGGGCTGGCGAGCGCCCAAGAGCGGGGCCAGCTGTTCATCGAACCCGGGACCGAGGTGTATGAAGGGATGATTGTCGGCGTGGCGCCGCGGGCACTGGATATTCCGGTGAACGTCTGCCGTCAGAAGAAGGCGACGAACATTCGCTCCTCAACAGCAGAGATCGCCGTCAAGCTGACGCCGCCGCGCCGCCTCAGCCTCGAGGATGCGCTCGACTTTCTCGCCGCCGACGAACTGCTTGAGGTGACGCCAAAGAGCTTGCGTTTGCGGAAGCGGCTGCTCAGCGAGCACGAACGCGCTCGGGCGCGCAAGCAGGAAGCGAAGGCGGCTCTCGCGCTCTAGCCGCTCGCGCTCTCCTCAGGCAGCGGCCGCTTGCCCGCCCGGCTGCAGGCGGGAGCAGGCACCCGGCGGAGACGGATGGCTAGTTCTCAATCACGATGCGGACGACTTTTCTGCCTCCTGTATCGACGACATAGAACCTGCCGTCGTCCGCCGCGACAATCTCAACCGGCAGCGTGAACAGCCCGGGCGCGCCGCCAACCTGCTGGACCCCTTCACGAACGTCGTAGCGCACGAGGCGGCCTCGGTCCGGGTCGGTGACCACCGGTCGGGAAGCAGCGTCGAGCACGAGGTGAGGTCCGTTCAGCGGGACAGACCAGTTGATCGGCCATTCCGCTTGATAGCGGCCGCCGGGGTCGAACCATTGGAGACGCTTGTTGCCGGTGTCGAGAACGAGGAGGTCGCCGGTCGGAAGCAGGGCAGCGTCGGTCGGTTCCAGCATCTCGCCCGGACCGGCGCCCTTTCTCCCGCCGTAGATGGTCAGCAGCTGGCCGTCGGAAGCGAACTTGAGCACGCGGTTTTGCCCCGTGTCGGAGATATAGAGATTGTCCGCCTCATCGATCGATAACCCGCGCGGCTTGTAGAAGTCGGACCGCGCTAACGGCAGCCGCCCCACAAACCGGCCGTCATCAAGGCGGTATTCGTGGATCCCGGCTGTTGTCGCATCAAGGATGAACACTCGCCCCGATCGGGTGATGGCGATCCCGGTCGGCTCTTGGAGGCCGCCTGCTGTCGGCTCTGGACCCGCATACGCGCGGATAAACTGCCCCTGGGGATCGAAGACGAGCACTCGCCGCGCTCCTCCATCAAGCACGTGCAGAGCGCCGGTAGGGTCAAGAGCAGCAGCGCGCGGCTCCTCAAGCCGTCCCTCAGGGGAAAGTCCGTAGGTCATCTCGACTCGAAGCGAGAGCGGCGGGCCGCTTGCGAAGCGCACGACGCCGCTCGGGACGCGGACGGCGGCCTCTCGGGGAGCCGCAGGCACGGTCGGGCTCGGGGGAAGATCGCTCCCTTGGGGAGGCAGCAGCACCGCTGACGGGATCAGCTCGCGTCGTCGCCCTGGCGGCGTCCAGTAGAGGTAGATGCGCGAATAGGGATCGCGGTCGACGAACTTCAGCTGGAGATCGTGCAGCCCTGCCTCGAGCGGCACATCTACCTCGTGGAGTTCGCTGCCGCGACGATTGTCGATAATCAGCCGGCCATTGAGAAAGAGTTGGGAAGTGCTGATCTGCTCTGTCCCAAAGCGGTAGACACCTGGCTGGTCGATCCGGAGCGTGCCGCGCCACTCCACGCTGTAGGGGCGAGGAAGGGGCAGAATGTGGAAGTACATGCCGATCTGCGGATCGATCCGGAGAAGGGCGGGCTCTCCTGCCCACTCGGCGTTGGGATAATACGCGCCGAGCAGCCCTGTCGCCGCAACGGGAGGGAGATAGAAGAGGTTGGAGGGGATCGGGCTGAGCGTGCCGCCCGGCGGCTCCCAGGCCAATCGGACTGGTTGGCCTGGGCGGTCGGCACGAGCTCGGAGCAGGAGAGCGTGGTTGCCGGCTGCGAGGGTCAGCCGCGCTGCCTGGCCTCCGGTGAGCACGCGCGCGCCGTTGAGGAACAGCTCGGCACTGCTCGGTCCTTCAAGGAGCAGCCGGTAGCTGCCGTGCCGGGGAACGTGGAGCGTGCTCCGCCACTCCGCAAGCACCGGAACCGCGAGGCCGAGCGTGGCCGGGTCGATGTTGATCTCGGTCTCGCGGCGGCTGAGATCGGGCCGCTCGCGTTCAGTTCCGTGCGCGAAGTAGCGCGCCTCAACGCCTTGGATGGCGACGATATCGGCCGGCGCGAGCTGAACAGCGTAGACGAGCGGAGGTCCGCCGAAGGGCGGACGCAGCTCCTCGACTTGGGCGCTGGGATAATAGAGCCGAAGCTGGCTGAACGCCGCCTGCTCGCTCGGGTCGAGGAAGAAGAAGGTCCGCGGAGCAACGGCGCGCACCGGTACGTCTGTTGCGGCGTTGAACAGGGCGCCTTCGGGCGCCTTCGGGGCGAGGAACCGGATTGTAGGCGGTCGGCCGGAGAAGAACTGGCTGAGGTAGACTGCATCGTTCGGAGAGAGCTCGCGAAGCCGCAGGGCAACGAGCGTTTCGGCCGCGGAATGGGCCGCAAAGGCGGCGAAGTCGTTTGCCCAGGCGACGAAGTAGCGATGATGGTTGACGACGGCGACGAAGAGGAGGGCGCTGCCGAGAGCGATGGTGCCCCCCGCTCGCCAAGCTCGCGACCATGCCGACGGGCCATGCCACCGCGCGGGGAGACGCGGAAACGTTCCAACCAGCAGCGCTCCGAGCGAGAGCGGGGTGCGGCTGCTGCGCGCGGCGGCCGCCGGGTTGCCGTACGTCCCCCAGGGGCTGCGCACCCAGCGGTCCCAGAGCGCGCCGAGCGGCAGCGCCGCAAAGATGAGCGTCGGCGGCAGCGCGGTCGATGCGCGCAGCGACTGCGGAGCTTCAAAGTTGAGGGAGAGGATCCCTCCAAGCAGCATCGTTCCCCACCAGATGATGAGGGTCGGCCCAGTCGGGCGGCGAAGCAGTCCCAACGTCAGCCCCACGCCGAGAACGAAGAGCGGCGCCAGAAGCGGGTCGAGCATCGGCCGGCCGGGAAGGTTATGGCGGCCATTGCGGTCCCCCGCCACGTTAAACATCAGCAGGTGCTTCTCGATGTTGTCGAGCAGCGGGCCCCAGTGACCGGCTCGCTCCACTTCGGGCATCACGCTTGCGACCCCAAGCCTACGGTTGAACTCCTCGGGGAAGCGGACTGCAAACCATGCCAACGGCCCGGCCGCAATCAGCGCCGCGAGGGCGAGGAGGAGTGCGCCTTGGCTGATCGATGGCCAGAGCGATCGCCGCCAGAGCGCAGCCGCGAGGAGCAGAACGGCGAGGGTTACCGGGAAGATCCGTGACGGGAAGTAGAACTGGAGGTCGAACCCGACAAGAAGGCCGGCGATAACGAAGTCGCGCGGCCGGCGGTCTTGCAGTCCCCGCACGAGGAAAAACAGGACGAGCGTCTCGAGGGTAATGCTGAAGATTGCGGTGCTGGTCGGAAAGCGGCTTAGGGTGACGTGCCAGCTGGAAACGGCGAGAAACCACGCCGCAATGAGCGCGATCCGCGGCGAGCCGAAGAGCCGGCGGGTGAGGAGGTAGATCGCGGGGATCCCCACGGTTCCCGCAATCGCTGTGGTCACCCGCAAGGCAAGAGGAGTCTCTCCGAAGACGAGCATCGCGAGGGCGGCAAGGTAGATATTCGCCGCCGGGTTTTGGTTTTCGACGTAAAAAATCGGCCGGTATGTCGGCGAGGCGAGGATCTGCTGGGCGCCAAGGCCGACGACCGCCTCGTCGTACCACACTCCGAAGGGGAGCGTCGCTAGTTCTGCGGTACGGAACCAGAGCCCGACTGCGGTCGCGAGGGCGAGGATGGCCAGTTCAGCTCGGCCGATTGGCGGGCTGACCGGTGTCCGCGTGCCGGCCGGCAGCAGGAAGGCTGCGCCGAGTGTCATCGCAACAGCGGCGAGGTAGAGGAGCCAGGCGAGGTTTGGATTGCGGTCGCTTGAAAACAGCCAGAGGGAGCCTCCAAGGAAGAGGAAGGCAGCCGCGCCGGCAAAAGCTGACGGAAGCGCGGCCGTCAGCCGCGGCCAACGGCCTGTGCTCTCCCAGCCGTCAGGACCGGTGGCGGGCAGCGCGTACTGCGCCAGCGCGATTGCAATAAGGAACGCCGCCCCAGCAGCGATGAGGTCCGGCGGCTGGCTCAGGTAGCGAGCATTGGCGGCGACGGCGAGGACAATGGCGACGATCCCAGCGAGGAGGCGGCGCGGCTGCGACGGGAAGAGGAGCCGGGTCGCCGAGCGGGAGGAGGGCGCCGCTGGTGCCATCGCGGTTAGGGAAGCGGGTCAAATCGTTGGACGCGAGCGTTATTGCTGTCAACGACAAAGAGCGCGCCGTCCGGCCCGACGGCGACGCCAATGGGGAGATTGAAGCTCCCGGGCTCGGCGCCGAAGCGGCCCACGACATTGAGAAGCTGCCCTTCCGGCGAGAACCGGAGCAGCCGGTGGTTCTCGGGGTCGGAGACGATGACATTGCCGCTCGGGTCGACCGCGAGATACGGCTTGTTCAGAATGCCGGTGCTCTCCCAGCCGCGGATCGGGGTCGCCCCCAGGGGGCGCAGGCTCGCGTCGAACCGCTGGATCCGTCGGTTCCAAGTGTCGGCGACGAAGATCGTGCCATCGGGAGCAACGGCAATCCCGACCGGTTCTTGGAACTGCCCGAGCATGGCGCCGGCGCCGCCGAAGGCGCCGAGAAACTGCCCGTCCGGCCGGAAGCGCTGTATCCGCTTGTTGCCGGTGTCGGTGACGAGCAGCGACCCGTCATCGAGGAAGGCGATCGCGCGCGGCCCGTAGAACCGGCCGGGATTTCCCGTCACCTGCCCGACCGACTCGCCGAACTCGCCAAACTTCCGCAGAAAGCGGAGATCGGCGGTGAACTGCTGGAGGCGATGGTTCCAGGTATCAGCGACCCAAACGGTGCCGTCAGGCGCGATGGCGATCCCCCACGGCTCGGTGAATTCACCATCAAGCGTTCCCCGGCGGCCGACCTGAGCGACCACGCGGCCGGAGGGATCGAACTTCTGCACCCGATGGTTACCCGTATCGACGACGTAGATGAAGCCGTCTCCATCGACGGCGATGCCGCGGGGCTCGAGCAGTTGTCCTGCGCCGCTGCCGCGAGCGCCGAAGGCTGCGCTCGGCTGAAGAGGGGTAAGCGCGAGAGCGTATTCATCCGGTTGCGCCGGCCGCGCCGGGCCGGCGGTCAGCGGCTCGCCGGCGAGAAGGGAGCTCTTGACGAAGAAATAGCCGTCTTCCGAGCCGAGCGGCTTGCCCAGGTCGCGGTTGAAAAAGTACTGCCACAGCCGTTCTAGCCCGGTGGGACTGAGCGACGCCGCGACGGCATCGCTGAACCCAAACGCGCTGTTCGGGCGTCCCGGCTGAGCGGCCAAGGGGGAGCCCATCGCGGCCACCCACTCGATAGCGCTCTTGTAATCCTCGGGGAACCACCAGCGATGACGGTAGCGCTGCCCGGGGGTGTAGTCGCTCAAATACGGGCGCATCCGCTCCACATTGTTGGCGTGGATAAGCACCACCTGCCCGGCGGGCGGAGCAGCAGCACCGCTGTAGGAGGGGTAGTCGACGTTCGGGTAGTGGCGGAGATACCACGCCCAGGGCCAAGTAAAGCCGCTGGTGCTGTCGACGGAAATGCGCAGCTCTTTTCCGCCTGTAGCCCGGAGAGAGAGCCGTTCGATTTCGCGGTACAGCCGAGGGATATCCGGGGAGGTTTGGGTGTAGATCAGCATCTCGGTGGCGATATCGCCGTGTTTGTAGGTGACAGTCCACGCAGCGCGCATCGTGAGGACGAGCAGGATCAGGACGATCGCGCCGCTTGCGGCGCGGACGATCCCCGAGCCCCCGAACGGTGCCCCAACCTGAACAGCGGCCCCGACAAGGAGCAGCGCGATCCCGATCAGGGCGAGCGCTTGGCCGTTCCATCCCGGTGCGAGGTCGGCGGCGGCTTGAATCAGGCCGGCGGCCCCTGCCGCAAGAACGACCGCTGCCGCGATGAAGAGCGCAACCACCGCGGCGGCCCGCCACGCCACGTCCGAGTTCCACCGCACCCCCTCAAGCCACCAGCCTGCTGAGCGACCCGCAAGCACGATCAGCGGCAGCGCGACGTGGACAAGCAGCCACGGCATCTTCTCGCCTGCCCAGCTGTACGCAACGAGCGAGCCGACAAACCAGTAGAAGAGAAACGCAACGAATGGTGTCAGCCTCTCCCGGTGGCGAACGAGGGAGGCAATCCCTGCGCCGGCAAGGGCAAGCGGAAGGAATTCATAGAGCGGCAGCAGCAGGAGGTAGTAGTACCACGGCTGGTTGCCGCGCTGCACCCCATGCTGGTCGAGCCAGTAGGCGAGACTGCCCCAGACCCCAGACCCGATCCCCGGCAGATTGGTAAAGAAGGTGCTGTACAGGAGCACGAACACTGTCCAGAAGAGCGCCGCATATCCCGGCCAGACGGTTCGGTTCCACCACAAGCCGACGGCGGTCGAGATGACAAAACAGATGCCAGCGATCACGAACTGCGAGAAGATCGCCCGCGTGGTCACCCAGGGCCCAAAAGCGATGACAGTCGGGTCTGTCGAGACGAGGGGTGTCAGCTTCGCAAAAGCGGCGAGCAGGGGCAGAGTGAGCGTGCCGAGCAGGATCAGGACGCCGAAGATCCTGTTGTCCCGCACCTCCTCCAAGCGAGGAAGGCGCCCTTTCCCAGCGAGATCCCACAGCCAATAGGCGGTGAAAAAGCTGCCGAACACCGCAACGGTAATGTAGTGGGTCTCCTTTGCCGAAAAGCCGAGCGCCATCATCAGCGTCCCGAGATAGAGCCAGCGAACTTCCTTGCGCTCGATGTACCGCCAGGCCGCGAGTGCCAAGAGGAGGGTGAAGACCGCCATCAGGATGTCGTTGCGGGAAAAGCGGCTGTAGTACAGCATCGTCGGCGAGAAGGCGAGCAGCACCGCCGTGACGAGCGCGCCGCCGCGGCCGAGGAGGTCGCGCATGAAGAAGGGGAGGAGAACGAGGACGGTCCCAAAGGTCGCGTAGAGGAGGCGAGCCGTGACGTCGTTGTCGCCAAACAGAAAGTAGATCAGGGCGTTTACGTGAAACTGAAAGGGGCCGTGCATCATCGGGTCGTGCTGGTAGCCCCGCCCGGCGTAGAGATACCAGCTATAGAGCACGTGCAAGCTCTCATCGTGATGCATCGCGCGCGTTCCGAGATCCCAGAACCGCATGATGGCTGCGACAAGGGTCAGCCCAGCGTAGGCCAGCGTCTCCCAAGTGACGCTGACGACGCTGAACACCCGGTCAACAGCGTCGCCGCGAGCGGAGAGCGAGCGGAGAGGGAGAAGAGCTCGAGTCATGCGCCTGCTCCTCGCTGGCACGGGTGCGGCCAGCTCGCAGAAGAAGTCGAAGCGGTGTCATCTCAGTATGACCAGAAGAGCTTCGCGGCGAAATCCCGTTTCGCCGGCCGTGCGCCAGACATACCAGCGCCAGAAGGAACGCGCCCCTTCTGGCGGACCGTAACTTCCAAGAGCGTAGACGCTGCGTATCCCGCTTGCTGCCGTCTCCGGGAGAGACGTGCCGACCGGCACAATCGCTGCATCGAGCCCTCCCGCGAGGTCAGCGCGCATGCGCATGCCCGGCTGATCGCGGAGGAGCCAGGCAAACGGAACCCGCAGCTCCGGGGCGACACCGTAGGCGATGATGCCTCCCCGCGCGGCGCGCAGTTCCGCAATCTGCTCGGGAAAGATCTGCGCGGCGGGGCCGGGAACGTCTGGCAGCACCCACTCCCCGGCGCTCGGTCGGGCGTTCAGCGCGAACGAGGCGTGGATCGACCCCATCAGCAGGAGCGCCGCTCCGGCAAGTGCCGTCACCGGCAGGGCGTTCCGGCCGAGGGAAGCAACGACGAGCACGCTGTAGCCGCCGGCGAGGGCAAGACTGAGAAAAACGGCCAGCCACTGCAGCGGCGTTCCCCCATCGCTGCGTGTCAGCACCGCCGATTGGATATAGGCGTAGACCAAGAGGGGGATTGCGCCGAGCAGCGCTGCTCCTCGCGCGAGGTCGTCGCGTCGCAGCGCGCAAAGTACATCCGCAAGCGCGGTGGCGGCGAGGAGGGCAAGGGGGAACGCGATCGCGGCGAGCGGTCCGACGAGGCGCTGTCCGCCGAGCACCGCGACGGCAAGCGCGACACCGCTCCAAAGAGCGAGAAAAGCGAGCGCCTGCCGGCTCCGCGGCTCGCGCGCTCTCCCGCTCAGCAGCCACAGGATGCCCGCAGTCCCCGCGCCGAGCGTGAGCGGGTCGTAGCTCACCAACGCCAGGGGCGGCAGGAGCGCGCTGCCGCCGGTCGTAAATTCGCGGACCCAGCCGTTGACCGCGGGCAGCGCGAGCCCGCTCGGGTCGAGGAAGAACCGGGTCGAGACGAGAAGGAACAACAGGAGCGCCGCAAGCACTGCACCGCCGAGCGAGGGGGTCTGCCCCCTCTCAGTGCGCCACCGCGTCAGGAGCGCCGTGAGCGGCGTCGACGTCCCGAGCAGCCGGGCGATGACGAGAGCGACGGCAGCCGCGAGGAGGAGGGTGACCGCGCGAGGACCGCTCGTCAGCAGCATGGCGAAGGCGAGAATGGCCGTCGCGGCCCAGCCGGCCTGGCCATCCCGCTCGAAGCGCAGGAGACCAAGCAGCGCCACCACCGCCGCCAGAAGAGCGAGCGCGTCCGGTTCCCCGCGGCGCGAGATGGCGAGCGAGAAGGGACTGACGGCGAGCAAAAACGCGGCCAGAAGGGCGGCAAGCCGCCCGAGGAACGGTCGGAACGCGGGCATCAGGGCGACTGTCGCCGTTCCAGCGACGACCGACGGAAAGCGGGCAGCGAGATCTGAGGGAGTGGCAAGGAAGAAAACCAGCGCAGTGAGCAGGTCGGCGAGCGGCGCGCTGCTCCCCGCGGGGCGGCCGAGAGTGAGGTCAAGCGCTGCAAGCGCGGTCGCGCTTTCACCGAGCGAGAGCGGGTCGCTCGCGGCGAGCCCAAGCCGCAGTCCGGCAGCGACGACAATCGCCACGCCGTAGAGGAGCCATTCGAGCGGGACCGCAACCGCGGGGCGGTTGAGCATCGCCTCGAGAGCGGGAGGCGCGCTGCCGCTCGCGCTGCGGACGGAGGGCGACAGCTCTGCCACCGCGCTAGCGGGCTCGGAAAATCGTTGCGCTGCCATTCTGAAATGCCACATCAAGGTGCGACGCCAGCCGCTCTCCGACGCCTGCGCCGTATTTCTGCCTTTCGAGGCTGCCGACAAAGACGTACTCTGCGTTGTACTTCTTCAGGAGAGCAAGCAGTTCGTCGCGGCTTGCAGCAGTGTAGATGCGGTCGATCTCGGCATCGCGGCCGCGGAACGGCGCGTCGGACCCGCGCCACTGACGCTGATGGCCTGCCCAGCCGAGGATCGTCGGAATTCCGGTGCGCGCCGAGACCCGCCCAAACTCGGAGTACTGCCCCCCTGTCGCCTCAACGACGACGGCGCCTCGGCTCGCCTGAGCGGCCAGCCAGTCGATCGCTTCCGCTTCCCCGGGGGCAGCGGCGCGGGCGAACGCCAAGCCGTCGAGCGTCGGCTGCCCGGTGAAGCCGTCAGCCCTGCTCCACGTTGCAGCAAGCGTGTAATACATTCCCCCTGCAATCAGGATAAGACATGCCGCGACGATCACCCCGCGCTTCCACTGGCGCAGCGTTTGCGGCCAGAGCGAGACAAGAGCGTAGCCCCCTGCGACGGCGAGGAGGGTCCACGCTTGGAAATACAGCTTGAAGACCGTGTTCATTCGGTTCCCAAAAACGTCCAGAATGAAAAAGTGTTCGGCCGCAAGATGCAAGAGGAAGGCGGTGCCGAGGAGCAGCGCTGCGAAGGCATCAGGGCGCGAGGGGGTCCGAAAGGCAACTAGGAGCGCAAGGGTGACGATGGCGGCAAGAGGAAGCGAGATCGCCGCCTTCGCCGGCAGAGAGTCGATCACGAGCGGCGCTGTCCCAGTGCGCACGGCGGCGGGCAGCGTCACCAGCAGCCAAGCAGCTGGGAGAGCGGCCCCGATGAGGAGCGCCGGCTGAAGCGCGCGGCGCCAGCCGGCATCGAGCTGCCCCAGCTGCCAGCCGACGAAGGCGATGGCCGGGAGAGCCAGGGGGCCCCAGAAGAGCGCCCAATGGTGCGGCTGGGTCGCGACTTGGACGACAGGGCGAATGCCCGACGCCTGTGACGAGAACGAAAGGTAGAACGGAAGGTAGAGAACGAGACTTGCTCCTCCAAGCGCGAGGGCAAACAGGCCGACATCGCGGATCAGCCGGCGGTCGAGATGGCCAGCTTTGCGGTACGCGCTCAGGGCGACTGCCGCGACGACGAGCCCGCCGTAGGTCGGCAGGTCCCACGAGTTGAGAAAGCCGAGCGCGCCGACGCAGATCGGTAGTGCCGCTGCCTGCCAGGGGTGAGCGCGCGCCCACCGCATTCCCCAAGGATACGGAGAGTGAAAGGCAGCAGCAGCGATGCCGACAACGAGGAGGTTAAACGGCAGGGCCAGCACGTGCGGATGCAGATCGCCGAGCACGAAGCTGAAGATCGGGAACTCGTTGATGGTGTAGTCGATTCCTTGGCCGTCACGGAACGTGTTGATGACCCGGGTCGCCTTCCACCACCACCAGTGTTCTGTTGGGGTCCAACTGGCGGCACGGTAGGGATGCGTCAGCCCGTCGATGGCAAGCGCGCTCCAGAATTCCGCGGTGCCCCAGCCCCGCGACCGCGCGAAATCGAGCAGGCCGACCAAGTTGCCCATCCCGACCAGCAGCACCGTGCCAAGCAGGCCGGCGAGCATGGTCTGCCGCGGCGTGGCCGCAGGCCAGCGCGCAATGACGAGCGACGAGACGAGCCCGAAAGCGGCGTGAGCGGAGAGCGCCATGACGAGCGCCAAGGCGAGATTGAACGCGACCGAGGCCGGGGTTGCGGCGAGGTGGGCGAGCATCCCAACGAGGACATAGCCGAAGTAGTAGTACGAGACGGTGTAGCCGGCAAGCCAGGGGTCAGGGGGAGGGAAGGCGTCGGCGCGCAGCACCGCATTGAGGAACAGCAGCTCCATCGGCTTCTCGGTGCCGGCAATCTCGGGAGCGTAGGCGCGGACACTTGCCCACCCGATGAAGATCACCGCAAAAAGCGCCTCGCCCGCCAGCAGCCGTTGCCAGTTGTCGCGCATCCAGGCAAGCTGCAGCGCTGCCTGCACGCGTCCGCCGAGCGCTGCCAGCCCGCCGAGAGCGAGGAGAGCCACGCCGAGCACCGCAGCCCCGCGGTTTGGCGGAAACAGAGAAAGCGAAGCGCCAATCCAGAAGAAGAAGCCCGTGAAAATGATGCCGAGCGGCCGCGCGAGGCTGAGGCCGCGGTCGGCAAGCTCCGGAAAGAGGCGCAGTGCCAAGGGCGCCGCCGCAAGCCCAATCAGGGTGGAGAGCAGCCACCAGCCGAGAACTGGCAGCGCGACTGCCTCGATCAGCGCGGACATGGGCTACTCGAACAATTGCCGCACGTACTCGGCTGGGTCGAAGTCGACAAGATCGTCGAGCTGTTCCCCAGTCCCCAGATAGCGGATCGGCAGGCCCAGCTCATTGGCGATGGTGAAAGCGATCCCGCCCTTGGCAGTGCCATCGAGCTTTGTCAGCACGATCCCGTCGATATCGGCGGCTTGGGCGAACGCTTCCGTCTGCAGGATACCGTTCTGGCCGGTGGTGGCATCGATGACGAGCAGCACCTGATGGGGCGCGGTCGGGTCGACCTTAGCGATGACGCGCCGGATTTTCCGCAGTTCCTCCATCAAGTTCGTCTTCGCGTGCAGCCGGCCAGCGGTATCGATGATGACCACATCTGCTCCCCGGCTGCGTCCCGCTTCAACGGCGTCGTAGGCAACAGCGCCGGGGTCGGCGCCGGGCTGATGGGCCACAACTTGGACGCCGATCCGGTCCGCCCACACCTTCAGCTGCTCGATGGCGGCGGCACGGAAGGTATCTGCGGCGCCGATCAGTACCCGCTTCCCCTGCCGGTGCCAGCGGTGCGCAAGTTTGGCGATAGTCGTCGTTTTGCCAGTTCCATTGACGCCGACGATAAGGAGTACGAAGGGTCGGCCGTCGGGAAATCGCCGCGGTTCCCGCTCAAAGGGGCGGTCGTCCTCCTCCTCCACCTCGCGCAGCACGGCGCTCATCTCTTCTTGCAGCGCCTGCTTGGCGCGGTGCGCATCCGTAATCCCCTCCTCGCGGACACGCTCGCGGAGCCGGCTGAGGAGCTCTTCCGTCGTGCTCAGGCTGAGATCGGCGCTAATCAGCGTCTCTTCCAGCGCTTCCCAGAAAGCATCATCGATCTGACGGCGCTCAAAGACCGCCGCAACGCGCTGGAAGACCGCGTCTCGGGTTCGACGGAGGCCAAAGTCGATCTTGCGAAGGCGCTCGAACATCGCTCTCTCGAATGCTAGCACCGCTCTCGGCGCAGCACCATCGCGCTGCCGGCGTCATGTCGCTAGGGAAGAAAGAGGCGGACTGTTGTTCGCTGACCGTAGGCACGCTCAATATCGCGGCCGAATTCCCGGTCGGGAGCGTAGAGATCGATCCATCCCTCGCTGCCGAGATTTCCTCGGTCGAGGCAGATCACCGGCCGGCCATCCTTGAAGACGGCGACCGTGCCGAGGGGGATGTCCCACGAACAGGCAGCCGCCCCGACAAACGGCGGGATGCCGGAAAAGGTAGCTCGCCCGGTCGGAAGATAGTAGCTGACGCGGACCTGCTTCGCGGGGACAAAAGTGACCGCGCCGGCGACCCCCGGATTTGTCCCGACGACCACGATCAGGGCGGCAGCGATTGCGCTGAAGCGAAGGATCACGCCAGGAAGATAGCAGGTCCCCTCTCCCCGATCGAGCGTTTCCCATGCGACCGCCCGACTTCGATATGCTTCAGGAGCGCGCCTCCGGCGCCAGGGAAATGTCGTTCCACCTTCTCGAGGTGTCGCTTGGTCCAAGCACAGAATACTGACGTGGCGGCGCTGCGCGCGCTGCCGCGCGAGGAGCTCGCAGAAGACCTGCTCAGCCGGAGCCCGAGCGAACTCGCCGAGCTGTTGAGCCGGCTGGGGGATGACGCGCTCGCGGAGATCGTTGCCGAGCTCGATCCTGCCGACGCGGCACGGCTTTTGGGGAAACTGAGCCGCGCCCAGGCAGCGGCGCTGCTCGAAGAGATGGACCCCGACGATGCCGTCGACATTGCCGGCGAACTCGAGGACGATGATGCCGAGGCGATCTTCATCGAGATGAACCCCCATGACGTCGAGGAGTTACGCCGGCTGATGAATTACCCGCCGGACAGCGCCGGCGGGATCATGACGACAGATTACGTCGCGATCAGTCCCGATCTCACTGCCGATGAGGCCTTAGTCGCGCTGCGCGCCGTGGCGGAGGAAGCGGAGACAATCTACTACATCTACGTCACCGACCCGGCAACGAACCGGCTGCTCGGGGTGCTCTCCCTGCGCAATCTCGTCCTCACTCGGCCGGAGACCCCGGTCCGCGACCTCATGGTGACGGAGATCGTCAAGACCCGCGTCGATGCCGACCAAGAGGAAGCCGTTCGCCTCCTCGACCGGTACGGGCTCCTCGCGCTGCCGGTCGTCGACGAGGAGGACCGCCTTGTCGGCATTATCACCGCCGATGACGCCGCTAGCGTCCTGATGGAGGAGGCAGGAGAGGACATCGAGCGCCTCGGCGGCTCGCAACCGCTCGAAGAGCCGTATCTTCGGGCATCGATCCTGCATCTCGTCCGAAAGCGGCTTCCTTGGCTGCTCATCCTCTTTGTCGGCGGCGCCTACACCGGAACGGTGATCGCGGCGTTCGAGGAGACGATCTCCCAAGTGGTGGCGCTGACATTTTTCATCCCGATGCTGATCGGCACCGGCGGCAATGCCGGATCGCAAATCGTGACGACCCTCGTTCGAGCGCTCGGCATGGGCGAAGTCAATCTGGGTCACCTCGGGCGCGTCCTCTGGCGCGAAGTGCGGGTCGCGGCGCTGCTCGGCACTGCGATGGGGATAGCGACCTACATCCGCGCCTGGACCTTGGGGGTCGGGGTCGAGATCGGCCCGGTTGTTGCCCTTTCGACCGTGACCATCGTTCTCTGGGCGGCGATCGTCTCCTCGCTCTTGCCCCTGCTGATCAGCCGGACCCGGATCGACCCTGCGGTCGTCTCGACCCCATTTATTACGACCCTCGTCGACGGCACCGGCCTGCTTATCTACTTCGTTATCGCGAGCAGGCTGCTGGGGATCTAGCGCCCGTTACGGGATCGGCTGCGTCGGAAGGAGCGGCTCGGCCGGGGAGTCGACGTTGCGGGTCCTCCCGGTCACCTCGCCGGCGCGGATGCGGGCGATCCAGTCCTCATCGACCGGGGTCTCTTTCAGCACGGGCAGAACGCGCGTCGCGAACCGTTCGATCGAAGCGCGCACGATCCGGTCCTCGAGATGGCCGAAGGCGAACCAGCACATCAGATTGCGGAAGCCGAGGCGGGCGAAGGGGCGAAGACGCTCGATCACTTCGTCCGCAGTTCCGGCAATGAGCCAGTTTTTGAGGTAGCCGATCTTGCGCTGCTCAAGGTCGGTTTTGGAGAGGTCGTCGATGCCGACATTCGCTTTCGCGCTCTTGCGGAGATAGACCTCGATCGCGTCGCCGAGCGTATCGAGCCAGTCCTCGCCGGGCTCAGCGACGTAGATCTGACGGTTGAAGCCTGTGTGATCGAGAGCCCGCTGGCGCGCCGCCTCGTCCAACCCGGCCTCGTCTTGGCCCTTGAAGTAGTAATACAGGCGGCTTGCGAGACTGTCCGGGTCGTGGGGGCCGGCGAGCAGCGACCATCCCTTCCGGCCGATACGCTCGAGGGTAGCGGGGGTCGCCGAGGCGTACGCGATCGGCGGATGCGGCTTCTGATATGGGGCGGGGATAATCCGGCCGTTCACCACGCCTCGGTAGTAGCGCCCGTCGTACCGAAATCCCTCCGGCGGCGCGTTCCACGCTTGTTCCATTACAGCGAGAAACTCCTCCATCATCGCATGGCGCTCGCTCGCGGAGAAGCCGAACCCGGCGAATTCATCCGGCGAGTTGCCCGCGCCGATGCCGACGACCAAGCGGCCTTTCGACAACTGGTCGAGCAGGTTGCACTCAGTGACGAAGGTGATGGGGTGGCGAAGCGGGAGGACGGCGACCGCAAACCCGATCCGCAGCGAGCGGTTGCGCTGGCTGATCGCGGCGGCAAGGGTGATCGGCTCGGAGTAAGCGTTGTAGCCGGTGAACTGATGGTCGGTCAGCCAGACATCGCTGAAACCGAGCCGCTCCGCGAGATCGACCTGCCCGAGCACCTCGTCGATAACGCGGCCGTCATCGTCCGGTCCGGGGGTCTGAGGATTCAGGTAGATCGAGAAGCGCATCGCTCCCTCCTCCGCTAGCGGTAGCGCTCCCAGCGCGTGATATCGTCTCCCTCGCAGACGAGCAGCCCGATCCCGGACACGCCTTGAGCGCTGAACCCGACGTAATACAGCTTGAGCGAGCCGTCCGGCTCCGGCACAAGGTAGGGCGTTCCCATTGCGCGCTCGTCAAACGAGCCCGCAGCGCCGTAGTCGATAAGCGACCCTTTCGGGCCGCGGCCGGCGACCCGGCGCCACGACTGCCACTCATCGGCTTCGGCCATGCCGAGCCGAAACCGTCCTTCGGCGTCGATCGCTTCGTAGACCATCAGCAGCCGGCCGCGGTAGGCGACGATCGAGCGGGAGCCGACCGAGCGCGCATCGAACGCTGCCTCGTCGCTGGAGGGGAAAAAGATAGGCCCCCGTTTCTCCCAGTGAAACCCGTCTGGGGAGTCGGCCATCCCGATCGCGGGACCGTTTCGGCCCGCCCCGGAATAGGTCATGCGGAACGTGCCGTCGCTCAGGACGGTGACGCGGGGAAAGCCGGCGTACCATTCGTCCCACTCCCCGGGAGCACCGTGAGCGAGGATCGCGCCGCCCGGCAAGGAACCTGGCACGCGGCGAAAGTGGATCCCGTCGGGGGAGACCGCCAGCCCGACGTTGAGCGGGAACCCCTTGCGCCGCTGCGTGCCGACAAGACCTTCGCTCTGCCAGCCGCCTTGATAGTAGAGACGGTACTCGCCTTCCCACAGCAGGACGTCCGTCCCGCCGACCTGGAACGAGTCGAAGCAGCCCGGCTGCGGGTTGGGGTCGAGCACCGAGCCTCGGAACCCCGGTCCTGAGACTTTTTGCCACTGGACCCCATCGCGCGAGATCGCAAGACCGGTGCGCCCCATCGGGATGACGCTGCGCTCATTCTCGGGGGTGACGCCGGGGAAACCGCGCTCGCGGCCGTAATACCACATCCGATAGCCGTCGGCGGCGTGGCGGACGCCCGGGCTGGAGGCCCGGTCGTCGTCCCAATTTCCAAGCGGCCCCGGGCCGAAAAGAAAGCCGGGGTCTGTCATGCTTCTCCCTTGCCCCGCAGCGTCCTTGCGCGCGCTGCCGGCCCCCTGCCTCGCGCTACGTACCGCGCCCCGTCAGCTTGCGGGCAACCCATGCCACGGGGTCATAGTAGCGCGAGACAACGCGCTCTTTCAGCGGAATGATGGCGTTATCGGTGATGTGAATGTGCTCGGGGCAGACCTCGGTGCAGCATTTGGTGATGTTGCAGAATCCAAGCCCCGCCTGATAGCGCAGGAGCGGGATGCGGTCATTGGTATCGAGCGGGTGCATCTCCAGTTCGGCGAACCGGAGGAAGAGGCGCGGACCGGAGAACGCTTTCTTGTTCTCTTCGTGGTCCCGAATGACGTGGCAGACGTTTTGACACATGAAGCATTCGATGCACTTGCGGAACTCCTGCAAGCGATCGATGTCTTCTTGGTACATCCGCCGCTTGCCGTCGGGGTCGACCGGCTTCGGCTTGAAGGGGGGAACCTCTTTCGCCTTCTCGTAGTTGAACGAGACGTCGGTGACGAGGTCGCGGATGATCGGGAAGGTTTTCAGCGGGGCGACGGTGACTGTCGCGCCGGCCGGAAACTGATCCATCCGCGTCATGCACATCAGGCGCGGCTTGCCGTCGATCTCGGCGCTGCAGGAGCCGCATTTGCCGGCCTTGCAGTTCCAACGCACGGCAAGGTCAGGCTGGGGGCCCGCTTGAATGCGGTGGATGACATCGAGCACCACCATTCCTTCGTCGACCGGCATGACATAATCGTGAAAAGCGCCGCCGCTGGCGTCTCCACGCCAGACGCGCATCGTGTAGTTGACGGTCGGCATCAGTGCGACTCCTCGAACAACTTCTTCAGTTCATCCGGCATCTCGGGCAGCGGCTCGGGCGTGACCGTGAACTCGCCATTCCGCACCCGAGTGACAAAGTTCACCTTGCCGAGTTGGGGATCGGCGTTGGGATAGTCTTCGCGGGTATGACCGCCGCGGCTCTCTTTGCGTGCGAGGGCGGAGCGGGTCGTCGCCTCGGCGACGGTCAGCATGGAGTGCAGGTCTAGGGCGAGGTGCCAAGCGGCGTTGTACATCCGGCTGCCGCTGACAGCGACCCGGCTGAGCCGATGGCGAAGCTTGGCGATCTCCTCGAGCGCGATGAGCAGTTCGCTTTCAGTCCGGATGATGCCGACGTGGGTCTGCATCAGGTCCTGCAGGTCAGCATGGATGGCGTACGGGTTCTCTCCCTCGTGGCGTTCCCACGGGGCAAGCATCGCCGCCACCGCCGCCTGCACTTGAGCGGGGTCAAGCGCCGGCAGGGTCTTGACGCACTTGGCATATTCAGCGGCGGCGAGGCCGGCGCGCCGTCCAAAGACCAGCAGGTCTGAGAGCGAGTTGCCGCCGAGACGGTTTGCGCCATGGAGGCCGGCAGCGACTTCGCCGGCGGCAAAGAGGCCGGGCACCGTCGCGGCGGTAGTCTCGGCGTCCACTCGGACCCCGCCCATGATGTAGTGGCAGGTCGGCCCGACTTCCATCGGCTCTTTCGTGATATCGATGCCGGCGAGCTGGAGGAATTGGTGATACATTGAGGGGAGGCGCCGCTTGATGTACTCCGGGGGACGCCGCGTCGCAATATCGAGGTAGACGCCGCCGTGCGGGCTGCCGCGCCCGGCTTTCACCTCGGCATTGATCGCACGGGCGACTTCGTCGCGAGGCAGGAGGTCGGGCGTCCGGCGATTATTTTTCTTATCCTCGTACCAGCGGTCGGCCTCGGCCTCGTTGTCGGCGGTCTCCGCCTTGAAATACTCCGGGATGTAGCGGAACATAAACCGCTCGCCGTCTTTGTTGCGCAAGGTGCCTCCGTCGCCGCGGACGCCTTCGGTGACGAGGATCCCGCGCACGCTCGGCGGCCAGACCATACCGGTGGGATGGAACTGGACCATCTCCATATCGATGAGGTCGGCGCCGGCATCTGCGGCGAGCGTGATGCCGTCCCCTGTCGACTCCCAGGAGTTGGAGTTGATCTTCCAGACCCGGCCAGTGCCGCCAGTGGCGAGCACCACGGCTTTGGCGCGAAACACCGCGATTTCGCCGCTCGCGCGCCAGTACGCGACAAGCCCGGCAATCCGGCCGCCGTCAAGCAGCAGCCGCTGCACTGTCATCTCCATGAAGATGTCGATCGGCTGGTGAATCGCATGCTGCTGCAAAGTCCGGATCATCTCGAGGCCGGTCCGGTCGCCGACATGCGCGAGGCGCGCGTAGCGATGCCCGCCGAAGTCGCGCTGGAGGATCAGCCCATCTTTCGTCCGGTCGAACAGCGCCCCCCACGACTCCAGTTCGAGGACGCGGTCTGGCGCTTCCATGGCGTGGATCTGCGCCATGCGCCAGTTGTTCAGCATCTTCCCGCCGCGCATCGTGTCACGGAAGTGCACTTTCCAGTTGTCTTCCGGCCAGACATTGCCAAGCGCGGCGGCTATCCCGCCCTCGGCCATGACCGTATGCGCTTTGCCGAGGAGCGATTTGCAGATAATGGCGGTTTTCACGCCGAGAGCGGCGGACTCGATCGCGGCGCGCAGCCCGGCGCCCCCGGCGCCGACGACGACGACATCGTATTCGTGAGTCTCGTAGCGAGCAGTGACATCCATCAGAACACCCACCGTGGTTCGCTGATGATGCCGGCGGCAAGAAGCCGGACGTAGAGGTCGGTCAGCGCGACGCCGATGAGGCTGACCCACGCGATTTGCATGTGTCGCTCGTTGAGGCGGCTGACGATCTTCCAGAGGGAGAAGCGGACCGGCGCCGACGAGAACTGCTTAAGGCCCCCACCGCAGAGATGCCGCCCGGCATGACACGACGCCGTGTAGAGCGTGAGCAGCGTCGTGTTCGCCGCAAGGATCACAGTCCCCAAGCCGATCCCGAAGCGCCCGTCAAAGTTGAACGCCATGAAGACGTCGACCCAGAGGAAGACGAGGATAGGGATCGACAGCCAGAAGAAGTAGCGATGGAGGTTTTGAAGGATGAAGGGGAATTTCGTCTCCCCGCTGTAGCGCTTTCTGGCGTCCGGCACTGCGCAGGCGGGAGGCGACCAGAAGAACGCCCGGTAGTACGCCTTGCGATAGTAGTAGCAGGTAGTCCGGAAGCCGAGCGGCACCCAGAGGATCAGAATGGCTGGCGACAACGCCCACCACGCTCCAAAGAGCGGCAAGCTCACATGCTCGCACGTCACCACTAGGCACGGCGAGTAGAACGGCGAGAGATAGGGCGCCGCGTAATACCCAGCGTTGCCGAAGAGGGCTGCCCACGTGGCATAGAGACCAAACGCTACCAAGACGAGCCCGGAGATCAGCGGCTCGACCCACCAACGGTCTTTCCGTTCGATTGCGGGACGGAATTGCTGGCCGGGACGAAGGGCTTCCGTCGTCATCTGCTCACTCCTGTTCGCAAAGACACCGCGCTCCTCCTTTGCCTGCGCTATTGGCTGGTGCGGCAATGACTCTCGTCGTCAGTATACCAAAGCCGTTCTAGAACCGATTGTCAAAAGGGAAAAGGGTGAAGAGGAGAGCGCTCCTCTCTTTCGAAATTGGGGCGCATCTCCGCAACGCAACAACGATCTGACGATATACAGCGTACGGCGCGCAAAACATCTCGTCTCGATGCGACGAAATATTCTCGCTGCTGCTCCGAAAACGAGGCGGAAAGAGCGCGGAGATCCCGCTCTTGCTGCGGTCAATGGCCGAAGGTTCACTCCGTTCTCAACGTGTGAAAAGGCCGCACCAGGGAGCGCCATCAGCGCACATGCTGACCGAGACGACGGCAGCGGGAAGCGACTCGCCGGCCGAGGGGCGGTCAGTATTTCCCGCGGCTTGCTGTGCCGCGCCAGAGTTGTCGGGCGCTCTTCTGCAATCCGGGGCTGCTTCCGGGAGGAGCCAAATTCGCTCTGGCACGGCGCGTCCGCCTCGATAGCGGGAACGAAAAGGAGCGCCTCTCTCACAGGGCGTATTACAGCAGGATGCCGGAGCACATCGTCGGCGCCGCAGCCGTTCATCTCCTTGGGCTACCTGCCGAGGGCGCTCTTCTCTATCCTGAAGAACGCAGGCGTGGACCGACGGGGCTGGGAAGCGACCTGCGCCCGCACGTGTGCGCCGGGCCAGCACGGCGAGTGAGGAGACGAAGATGACCGGGTCGCTGCAGGGACAGGTGGCGCTTGTCACCGGTGGCGCGGGGCTGATCGGGGCGGCGATCTCGCGGCGTCTCGCGCGCGAGGGAGCCGCTGTCGTCATCAACGGACGCGACCGCGCCAAAGCTGCGCAGCTCGCGGCCGCGCTTGCGGCGGCAGGAGGACATGCTGAGGTGGCGATTGCCGATGTCCGCGATGAAGCGGCAGTCAGCGACATGGTCAGCGGCATTCTTGCGCGTCATGGTCGGTTGGACATCCTGGTGAACAATGCCGGGGGCGTGCGCGTGGCGGGTGCCGGCCGGCCGGCATATGTTGCTGACACGCGCCTCCAAGACTGGCAGCAGGTGCTCGATCTGAACTTGACAGCAGCGTTTCTCTGCACCCGCGCGGTTCTCCCGGCAATGGTCGAGCGGCGGTACGGCCGGATTGTCTCTATCTCCTCGGCAGGGCAGTTCGGGGTGATGGGGCTCGCCCACTACGCGGCGGCGAAAGCCGGCCTGATCGGCTTGACGAAGACGGTCGCGCTCGAGTACGGCCGCCTCGGGATTACCGCGAACATCGTCGCCCCCCACCTGACCGAGAGCGGGCGGCCGCGCTCGGCGATGGCGGAGACCCTGCTCGCGCAGCAACCGATCCCGCGCTATGGTCGGCCGGAGGAGATCGCGGGAGCGGTCGCCTATTTGGTCGGGCCGGATGCAGCCTATATCACCGGCCACGTGATGAATGTGATGGGCGGCTTGGAATGGCTCGGCCCGACGATCGACATGACGGCGCTCCGCCGAGCCGATGGCGCCCCCTAGCGGCCGGGCTCTCCTGCACGGCGGCCTGATGCGATCGGTGCTACCATTTCAGTTGCTGGGAGCGCGCACATGCAGTCTGGTCGACCGGGGTGCTATCAGCTCGGCCTCGTCGCCCTCATCAGTCTGATCGTCGGAAGCGCGGCGGGCGCGGCCGCGGCGATCCTCGTTCCGCCGCTCGTGGGGTATCGGCCGGCGGTCATCGACCGGTCGCCGGCGGCGCAGGTGAATGTTGCGCTCCGGCTGACAGAAGAGTCTGCGATTATCCAAGCCGCCGAGCGCGTCGGACCGGCGGTGGTCACTCTGCAGACCAGCAACCGGATCTCCTTCTACCGCACGGGGGAGATCAGCGGCTTCGGGTCGGGGGTGATTTTCGATCGCCGGGGCTATGTCCTGACGAACAAACACGTCATCGAAGGTGCCCGCCAGATTGTGGCAGTGCTGGCCGACGGCCGTCGGGTCGAGGCGACTACGCTGGGGCTGGACCCGCTGACCGACTTGGCGATTGTCAAGTTGCGCGACGGCGACTATCCTGCTGCGGAGCTCGGCGATTCCTCGGGGCTCCGGCCGGGGCAGTTGGTGATCGCGATCGGCAGCCCCCTCGGCTCCTATCAGAATAGCGTGACCGCCGGCGTGGTGAGCGCTGTCAACCGGACAATCGAAGCTGACCAGACCAACCGGGGGGAGCCGCTGCACGACCTGATCCAGACCGACGCCGCGATCAACCCCGGCAACAGCGGCGGCCCGCTCGTCAATGCTCTTGGCCAAGTGATCGGCATCAACACCGTGATTGCGAGCCGCGCCCAGAACATCGGCTTCGCGATCGCGATCAACAGCGCCAAACCGATCGTGGCGTCAGCGCTTGAACAAAATCGCGTTGTTCGGCCGTGGCTCGGGATCCGCTATCTGCCGAACAGCCAAGCGGTAGCGGCGGCGCAAGGACTGCCGATCGATTATGGAGTGGTGATCTACTCGGAGAATCCGCGGCTGCCGGCGGTGGAGCCGAACAGCCCGGCAGCGCGCGCCGGGCTGCGCCAAGGAGATATCATCACCGAACTGAATGGCCAGCGGCTCGATGCTACGCGGAGCCTGGCGGATGTGATCCAGAAACTGCGGGTCGGCGACCGCGTTCCTCTCAAGGTGTATCGCGACGGCGTCGAGCGCACGCTCGAGATCACCTTAGTCGAGCGTCCTTCCTAGAGCCGTGCGGGTGACCGGCGGCACCTGCCGCGGACGTCCGCTTCTTGTTCCCAAGACTGGCGCGACCCGGCCCACCTCCGACCTGCTGCGCGGCGTCATTTTCAACCTGCTTGAGCGCGAAGCGGAGACGTGGGAGCGCGTGCTCGATCTCTACGCGGGGAGCGGAGCACTCGGCATCGAGGCACTCAGCCGGGGGGCGGGGCACGCAACCTTTGTCGAGCGTCATCCCGAGGCGTGCCGCACGATAGCGGAGAACCTGCGCCGGCTCGGCCTCACCGACCGGGCTACTGTCCGCTGCCAAGCGGTTCGGTCGGCGCTCGCAACGCTGACAGACCCCTACTCTATAATCTTCCTCGACCCGCCGTACGCCGATCCTGACGTCGACGCGGTACTGGCCGAGCTTGCCGGCTCGCCGGTGGTGGGGCCGGAAACGGTTATCGTTCTCGAACATTCTCGGCAGCGCGACCCAGCCCCAGCTCCGCCGCGGTTGCGGCGTGTCACGCTGCGCTGCCATGGCGACACCTGCGTCTCACTATTTCGGCGTGGGGAGTGAGCGGTGGTCCGTGCCCTCTACCCCGGGACCTTTGATCCGGTGACGAATGGCCATCTCGACGTCACCGAGCGCGCCTCTCGGCTGTTCGACGAGGTGATCGTCGCCGTTTACGATGCTCCTCCGAAGCAGCTGCTCTTCTCGACGGAGGAGCGCGTGGCCCTTTTTCAAGCGGCGGTCATGGAGCGAGGGCTCGCAAATGTCCACGTCCAATCGTACACCGGCCTGACTGTCCGCACCGCGCGCCGCCTTGGCTGCAGTGTCGTTGTCCGCGGCATCCGGGCGCTGGGGGATTTTCTCTACGAGGCCGATATGGCGATGACGAACCGCTCTCTCGAACCAGACGTGGAAGTGGTCTTTTTGATGACCCTTCTTGAATATTCTTTCATCAGCTCCAGCCGGGTGAAAGAGTTGGCGGCGCTCGGCGAGCCAGTCGGCAATTACGTGCCGAAGCCGGTGGAACGGGCGATCGTCGAGAAGCTGGCGCGGCGGTAGAGGAGGCGACGGCCGTGGACATTCTCCATCTGATCGACCGTCTCGAAGCATTGGTCGCCCAGGGCACCCGGGTGCCCGGGCTTGGCAAAATCATCGTCGACCCTGACCAGCTGCTCGACCTCATCGATCAGATGCGGATCTCGGTGCCGAAAGAGATGCATGAGGCACGGCGGATCCTCGAAGAGCGCGACCTCCTTTTGTCGCAAGCGCGAGCTGAAGCGGAGTCGATGCTGGCCGCCGCGCGCGAGGAGATCGAGCAGCGGCTGCAATCGAGCGACATTGTGCGCCAGGCCCAGGAGCGCGCCCAAGAGATCATTGCGCAGGCGCAGCGTTCTGCCCAGCTGATCGAGGCCGATGCGAACGCCGACGCAGCAGCAACCCGCCGCGAAGCCGACGAATACTCGATCGACGTTATCCGGCGGATGCTGGCGCAGATTGAGTCGGTGGAAGGTCAGCTTCGCCGCTATATTGAACAGGTGCAGCAAGGTGCTGGCCGCGGTTGAACCGAATAGCCGCCTCGGGCTACACTTGACAAAGAGCCGGGGTGCGCCCCGGCTCTCCTTCCTCTTGAGGTGAGAAGACGAAAGCGCGTTCTCGCCGGCGGAGGCGAGAACACCCTCGATCACAATGCAGTACAACGTTTCGCAGTTTCTTCGCAGTCCTGTTGGGGAAACCCGCCACTTTCCCGTGGAAGGGGACATCAGCGGCGTGGACGACCGCCGGCAGCGGACGGCGGTGACCGGCTCGGTCGAACTGCTCCGCACCAACCAGGGGGTCCTTGCGCGGGTCGTTGCCGGCCTCCACTCGATTGAGGAGTGCAGCCGCTGCCTTGCGCTGTTTGAGCATCCCCTCACCATTACGTTCGAAGAAGTGTTCTATCCCACCATCGACCCAGTGTCCGGTTTTCCGCTTCCCCTGCCCCCTGAAGACGACCCCTTCCTGATCGACCACAACCATCTGCTCGACCTGAGCGATGCGATCCGCGAATATGCGGTGATGGCGCGTCCGATCCAGCCGCTCTGCCACGCCGAGTGCGCTGGCCTCTGCCCGACCTGCGGCGTTAACCGGAATGAAACCGCCTGCCGGTGCGCCGACGCGCCCGTCGACCCGCGCTGGGCAGCGCTTTGGCAGCTGCACCTTCAGGAGTAATCGATGGCTGTTCCGAAGAAGAAAACTCCGCGCTCCTACAAGTTGAGTCGCCGGAGCCACCACCATCTGACGAAGCCCCAACTGCAGCCCTGTCCGCAGTGTCGTCAGCCCATGCTTAGTCACCGCGCCTGTCCTCACTGCGGCACCTACAACGGCCGTGAGGTCATTCCCGAGAAGGCGCAACTGCCAGACTCACGCTAAGCCCGGTGGCGGACGGCGCGCCGGTCTTCGATGTGGCGGCACTGCGTGCTGGGGTCGCTCCGCTGGGGGTGCCGCTCGACGACGATCGGCTCGCTCAGCTCGACCAGTACGCGCGGCTCATTCTCGCTTGGAACCAGCGTATCAATCTGACGGCCGTTACCGACCCGACCGGGATCGCGCTCCGGCATTTTGCGGACTCGCTCTCGGTGGCCGCCGTTTGGCAGCCAAAGCGAGCCGAGACCGTGGTTGATGTCGGCAGCGGCGCCGGCTTCCCTGGGCTCGTCCTCAAGATCGTCTGGCCCGCGATTGCGCTCACGCTCATCGAGGCAACGGGCAAAAAAGCGGCCTTTCTTCTCGAGGCGGTGCGGGTTCTTCAACTTGGAGGAGTGCAGGTCGTTGCTGCCCGTGCTGAAGAAGCGGCGCACCGCCCCGACCTGCGGGAACAGTTTGACCGGGCCCTCGCTCGCGCTGTCGCTCCCCTGCCGACCCTGCTGGAGCTGACAGTGCCGTTCCTCAAGGTCGGCGGCCGGGCGCTCCTGCATAAGTCCGGCGACCTTGGCGGCGAACTTACTGCTGCTGAGCAGGCGATGCGCCCGCTCGGCGCTGCCGGCCTGCGCGTCATCCCGGTGGACCTGCCCGGCCTCAGCCGCCGGCTCCTCGTCGAGGTCAGCAAAGATGCGCCGACCCCCCCTGCCTATCCCCGTCGTCCGGGCATTCCCAGCAAGCGCCCTCTCGGGAGCCGCGGGGAGCGGTCGGCTCAGGCGCGCAGCGTTTCGAAGTTCGCGACACCGAACGTCGGGCTGGGAGGAAGCACGCCGGCGCGGAGGGCGTCGAACCAACGGTCGGTTGCCCAGAGCAGCGTTGGGGCGCCCGCGGTCGGCAGGAGGTAGCTGAGCGCTTCGGCAATCTCGACTTCCGCGGCACCGGCATCGTGCAGACGGCGGAGATGATAGGTAAAGGCGCCAGCGCGCTGATGGATCGCCTGCACTGTCAGCAGCGCGAGGTCGGCGAGCCGAGGCTCGATCGTTCCGCGAACGGTGTCAACCAAGCGCTGATACTGCTCCTCCGGGCTGCTCTGGAGCCAAGCAGCCCAGTGCTCCGCGCCGAAGGCGAGCGCGGTCCACCCGTCGCCCGCGGCGGCGAGCGCAACCGCTGCTCGCATCTCCTCAGGGGGAACGCCGGCTGCAACGGCACGGTCAAGGTGGAGGCTGCCCACCCGCTGTCGCTGGGCGGTCAGCAGGGCAATCCAGATGATTTCGCGCTCACGGTTGGTCAGGCGTCTCGGAACGAGATTGAGCGTCCGGTAGAGGTCGCCCCACTTTTCGAGCACTGTCGGCTCAAGGTGACCGTAAACAATGTGGTAGCTGAGGGTGTAGCCGCGTTCTCGCTGGATCCGCTCCAGCAGCGCGTGGTCTGCCATTGCTCCTCCTCGTGAGTCTCCGGCGCAGTCTAGCGTGCGAGCGGGTGGAGCAGCGGGCAGAGGCGCGGCAGGCTTGGCAGAGAACGACGTCCGAGTTGACTGCTTGGCTGTTCTCCACCAAGATCTGCGCGTGCGCGTCCTCGTCGCTCTTCTTCTCGTGAGTATCGTTCTGATCCCCCTTCTGCTGCGCGAGCTGCCCGAGCGCGCGTCCGCTGCGCCCCTCCCGCCTCCTGCTCCGGCGAAAGGGATTGGCTATGGCGTAATGACCCTTGCAGCGCCCGACCGGCTCGACCGAGCGAAGAGCATCGGCTTCAACTGGGTGAAGGTGATCGGGTCATGGAAGGCGGTACAGCCGACGGACCGTCACTCTTTCAATTGGGCTGGTCTTGATGGCGATGTCGAGCGCGCTGTCTCGCGGGGGATGCGGATCCTGCTGCGCGTGGACGAGCCGCCGAGCTGGGCCACCGGAACAGAGGCGCGCAATGCCCCGCCGCTCGATGACAGCGCGCTGGCCGACTTCCTTGCCGCCGTCGCAACACGGTACCGCGGGAAGATCCAGGCCTATCAGATCTGGAACGAGCAGAATACGAGCCTCGAATGGGGCGGGCGGCCCCCCGACCCGGCGAAATATGCGCGGATGCTGAAAGCGCTCTACCCCAAGGTGAAAGCGGCCGACCCGAACGCGCTCATTGTGCTCGGCGGCCTCGCAACGACGGGAGACGCTGGAACAGGAGCCGAGGCGTGGGGAGACCTTGTCTATCTCCGCGCGCTTTATGAGCATGGCGCAAAAGGCTTCTTCGACGCCATCGCCAGCCATGCCTATGGCGGGCCCTACGCGCCGGAGACGCCGGCCAGCGCGGCGCCGCTCGGCGTGTACTTCCGGCGCGCCGAGGATCATCGGAAGATCGCGGAGCAATTCGGCGACGACCCGGCCGTGTGGATCACCGAATTTGGCTGGCTGCACAACTTCGAGGCACCGCGGTGCGACCTCGCCACCTACGACCCGTACCGCGCGCCATGGCATGTCAGCGAGGCGACCCAAGCCGACTACCTTGTCCGCGCCTTCCGCTATGCCCACCAAAACTGGCCGTGGGTTGGGCCGATGTTCATCTATAACCTCGACTTTGCGATTGACCCGTGGCGAGTGCGGTGTGATCCCAACCGCTTTTTCTCCCTCGTTCGAGGCAACGGAGCTCCCTCTCTCGCGATGAGCGCTCTCGCCGCCATGCCTCGTTGGGAACAGGAGCCGCCGGTGGCGATCGTCCGGCCGATCCTGCCTGTCATCGCCGACACGTGGTTCACTCTCGCTTGGACGGGAAGCGACGCGATCAGCGGCATTTCCAGCTATGACGTTCAGTATCGGGTGCTGCCAGACGGAGCCTGGAAACCGCTCGTCTCCAACATCGCCGATACCCTGCTGGATGTCGAGGTCGCCGACCGCCAGACCTATCAGTTTCGGGTTCAGCCGATGGATTGGGCGGGCAATCGCGGCGCTTGGGCAGAGAGCGGGGTCACGACAGTCAGCCTGAGCGGCTATCTGATGCCCATTCCCGCTTCGGTCACCCTCTGGCTCACTCCGACGTCCGGCTCCACGGTGACGCTCTCGCTGCAGAACGTCGGCGGCGCCGCGCTGACATGGACCGCGGCTCCCGACCAGCCGTGGCTGGCCGTCGCGCCGACCGGGGGCTCGCTCGAACGCGGCCAGCGGACGATGATCACGGTCACAGTGACGGGCGGTCTCCCTCGAGGGACCCATGTCGGCGCGATTGTGCTTGGGGGGGACGCCTGGCGCACTGGCGGGCCGGTCCGGATTGAGGTTCAGGTCAGCGACCTAGTCGATCGGCGCTTCCTCCCGCTGGTGAACGTTCCGGGCGCGCCTCCGACTGCCATCACCGCAGACGCGCGACGCCGAGCGCGTGCCGACGCGCCGTAAGCGCCAGGATAGTCTGCGGGCGCGGAAGCGGCGGCGGTCCCGAGGCTGCGTCAGCGGCTGAGAGCTTCGCTTCGCCGGAACTGCTCGATAGCCCGGATGATCGCGGCCCGGTCCGCCGGCACGCGGATCGGCCGATTGGCGAACGTTCCCGCGATCGGCTGCGAGCATTGGATGACGCGGGTTTCCGTGACGAACTCCTCGTAGAGTTCGCCGAGGTGATAGCGGACCGTGTAATCGGGGTCCTTCAGCACATTTCCCGTCAGGATCGCGACGACATCTTCATCCGGGCTGACGGCGGTGTCTGTGCCCGATTCGACGAGCTGGGCGATCCCGGCGATCGCAGCTGCCGATGCCGGCTCGCAGCCTATCCCATCGCGGCCGACCATCGCTTTGGCATCCGCAATCGCCTGCTCGCTTACCTCAGTGACCCAGCCGTTTGTCCAGTCAACGGCACGCATCGCCTTCTTCCAACTGACTGGCCGCCCGATCTTGATTGCGGTCGCGAGCGTTTTGGGATGCACGGTGATAAGGCGCGTCGGGTCGCCGCTCGTGATCGTCCGATAGAACGGGTCGGCGCCAGAGGCTTGGACAACGGTGACGCGCGGGAGCTTATCGATAAACCCGAGGTCGTACAGCTCCTTTAGGCCCTTTCCAATCGCGGAGCTGTTGCCAAGGTTGCCGCCCGGCACGACGATCCGGTCGGGAGGGTTCCAGTTGCGTTGGTGCAGGAGCTCGATTGCGATTGTCTTCTGCCCTTCGAGCCGAAACGGATTGATCGAGTTGAGCACGTAAATGCCGATTTCGTCGGCAACGTCACGCATCAGTTCTTGGGCGTCGTCAAAATCGCCCTCGACCATCAGCGTCAGGGCGCCGTAATCGAGCGCCTGCGACAGCTTGCCGAACGTGATCTGCCCGTCGGGCACCAGCACAATCCCGAGCATGCCCGCGCGCGCCGCATAGGCCGCCATCGAGGCGGAGGTATTGCCGGTCGAGGCGCACAGGACAGCCGTCATGCCGAGGATGCGCGCCTCCGTCACGCCCGTCGCCATGCCGTTGTCTTTGAAAGAGCCGGTCGGGTTGAAGCCGAGGTGCTTTACGGTCAAGCGGTTGAGGCCACAGTAGCGCGCGGTGCGCGGGGCATCGAGCAGCGGCGTGTTCCCCTCAGGGTAGGTGACGATCTGCGACTCGTCGTCATAAAACGGCAGCAGCTCGCGGTAGCGCCAGACGCCGCTCCGGTCGATGGGGTTGGGAGAGGCGAGCCGCTCGGTCCAGAGCCGCTTCAGCTTTTCGGGGTCGATCGGCCCAAAGTCGTAGACGACGTCGAGAAGGTCGCCACAGTGGTCACAGCGATAGCGCGGCTGGTCTGTTGGGAAGGAGGCAGCGCAGGCGATACAGCGCAACGAGGCGCGATTCATGCGGCAGTACTCCCGATATGCTGCTCCATTCTACATCACTTCCCCGCCGCGCCTGCGTTGATTCCCGCGGAAATGGCTGGCTATACTGGCTACAGAGGTGGGGAAAGCAGCGATGAATGACTCGAAGTCCGTTGGTGAACTCTCGAGGGAGTATCTCGACTCCCTGCGGCAGAAAAAAGTAAGCACGCAGGATCTTGCGAATGCGCAGCAGGAGGTGCTGCGGTTCGTGCGGTGGTTCAACTCCGACCAGCTGGTGCGCTCGCTCCGCCCGTCGGATATTGAGCGCTACGTCGAAGAGGTCTCCCGGACCGCCGCCGGCTCGCCGGGCAAGCTTCAGCCGGTGCGAGATATGCTCGCCTACGCCAAGAAGCACGGCTATACGAGCGAGAACCTCGCAGCGCACGTGCGGGTCCGCCGGCCGACGACACGCAAGAACGGCAAGAATGAGGTGCGCGAAGTTCAGCGCATCCAGATGACGGCAGAGGGGCTCGAGCAGCTGAAGGCAGACTTGCAAGCGCTCTACGCCCTGCGCCCCCTCATCGCTGAAGAACTGGCGCGGGCAATGGCGGACAAAGATTTTCGGGAGAATGCGCCGCTCGATGCCGCCCGCGACCGCCAAGCGCAGGTTGAGGCGCGGATCCGCGAACTGGAGGCGCAGATCCGGATGGCGGAGGTCGTCACCCATACCGATCGGGCGGAGCGCGTCGCTCTCGGCCGAACGGTGACACTGATCGACCTTGACGAGCAGGAAGAGGTCCGCTTCGTTCTCGTCTCGCCCAGTGAGGTCGACATCCGCGCTGGGCGCATCTCGACCAACTCGCCGACGGGCCGCATGCTGCTCGACCGCCGGGTGGGCGACGAAATCTCGGTCGAGGCGCCGGCAGGGCGGGTCCGCTACCGCGTCGTCAAGATCGAGTAGCGGGCTGGCGCGGCCGGCAGGCGCTCCCGCAAGGCCCTCGCCCATGAGCAGAGGGAGGCGAGCAGGCAGCCGCAGGGAGAGGCTAGCCTGCGGCGAGATCAATGGGCCGCAGCTTCCAGAAGTAGTTGTAGTACCCGCCGCCCTCGTGCAGGCGGCGGAAGGTCAGTTCAACGCGCAGCCCAATCCGTGCCAGCGAGGCTGGGGCGTCGGTCATTTGGCCGTAGAAGCGCCCTCCCCCGTCAAGGTCAGCGACGAGCATCGCAGTCGGCGGGTCAGGCGTGGGGAATAAGTGATCGCGCGTGAAGGTGTACACCGTTCCGCGGCGCCCAAGCGGAAAATCTTCCATCTGATCCTTCGCGCGGCAGCGGCGGCAGATCCGCTGGCGAGGAAAGCTGATATCGCCGCAGACGGTGCAGCGGGTGGCAAGGAGCCGCAGGTCTTGTTTCTGCTCTTTCCAGAGCAGCGCGAGCGACGAGTAGGGCTGGAGCGGCTCCTGCTCGATGACGTTGCGGAAAGCGAGAAACCGCTCGTAGTTCTCAAGCGGCCGGCGCTGCGCAATCTCCGCAGTCACCCCGCGCCCATGCGTCGCTTGGCCGATCGCGTCCGTCGCGCGGAAGAGCAGAACATCGCTGTTGCCGCTCCCGTAGGAGACGACGAGAACGCGGTCGCCGGGCTGCAGATCTTCAAGTGCCCACGCAAGCAGGAGCAGCGGCAACGCCGACCCGACGTCGCCAACCTGGCCGAGGAGCGGGTCGTCTGGAATGCTGCCGGCGGGAAAACCGAGGCCGGCGAGCGCGCTCGTATAGGCGCGCCGGTCGGGAGCGGCGACGGCCACCCGGGCGATGTCGCTGGGGGCGAGGCCGAAATGCTGCAGCGCTCCCGCGATCGCGTCGCGAACGATACGCTGGTAGCCATAGGCGGTCACAAAGGCGGTGTCGCCCCGCTGCGGCATCGGCTCGCGCTCAGTGCGCCAGATGTCGGTGAACTCCTCGCTCAGCGAATAGATCCCGTCGAAGGTCGCAAGCGGCGTGCCCTCACCGAGGACAAAGGCGACAGCCCCGTCGCCGGTCGTCTGTTCAAGGTCCGAGCCCGGCTCGCCGACGCGCACCTCCGAGGCCGCAACGATCGCCCGCTGCGCGGAACCGGCCCGGATCGCGTCGAAGGCGCTCTTGAGCGCAGCCGTGCCGGCGCGGTGCGAGCCCGTCACGTCGAGGGTTGAGGCGGTGCGCGGCAGCCCGCAGACCGCCGCGATCAGGGTCGAGCCTTGCTTTTCGTGATACGGCGATGAGTTGCTCGCGAAGAACACCGCATCCGGGAGCGGGCCGGAGAGTGCCGCCAGCGCCGCCTCAGCCGCGCTCACGGCCATTGTCAGGGCATCCTCGTCGAAGTTGGCAACTGCGCGCTCTCCCGCTCCAAACGACGATCCCCAGGCCTTGCCGACAATGTTGCGGGCGAGCCGATACCGCGGAATGTGCGCTCCGAACGACAAGATCCCAACAGCCACGGTCAGTCCTCAGCTCTCGCCATCATGGGGGCAACAGTATACGAATCGCGGATTCGGAGCGTCAACGCCAGCCATGGCGCAGCGCGCGCCTTGCAATCGGTCTGCCTGCTTCGGTACAATGAGGGTGCCTCCTCTGGCCCCGTGGTGTAGCGGCCTAACATGCCACCCTGTCACGGTGGAGATCGAGGGTTCGAATCCCTTCGGGGTCGCCGTTTCTTGCGACAAAGAGCCGGGCAGTTTCCCGGCTCTTCTGCATTCTCCAGCCTTCCTGCTAGGTGAGCGGCTTAATCCCTTTCATCTGACGGATCTCCTCCACCGGCCGGGGATCGATCGTCAGCCCGCTCAGCACCCGCGCGATGTACGCTTTCCGCGCCGCTTCAAGCTCTTTCTTCTCTTCCTCATTCGGCTGGTAGTGGTCGACCTCTTCCGGCGTGACACTACCGCGCTTGGCGAGCAGCCGCTCTAGGATCATCAGCCGGTCTTTCGTCACCCAAAGCTCGTTCGCCATCGTGATGAGCACGGCCATCAGCCGGTCGAGATTCGGGTCGTCGAAGTATTGCGGGCGCGGATCTTGGATCGTCGGAGCGGTGTGCGGTGCGTTCATCCTCGTCCTCGCTTCTCTGCTGAGTAGTGTGCGGCGCGCCGTTTCGTTCAAGAGGGGCTGAAGGACGGCTCGGCGGCACGCGCGACCTTCGCCTTCCGAACGCTCTCCGAGCAAAGTCTAACGGATGAGCCGCCGCCAGACGTCTCGTCCTCGCGAGCCTCGTCAGCGGCTGCCGATGAACGCCAACGCGCCGATGACGAGGATGACGGCAAGGGCGAAAAGCGAAGCGATAACCAGCTGCGCAGCGCCAAGCGCGATGCCCGCGATCGCCAGTTCGCGGCCTGTCTGGCTCGGGTCGGCGCGAAGGGAGCGGAGGCCGAGGAGACCCACCACCATCGCAACGATACCAAAGGGGAAACTGCAGAGCGGCGAGATGAAGCACGAGAATACCCCGCCCGCGCCCGTCAGGAGGCTGATGAGGGCGAACAGGTTAGTTCGCGCAGGGGGCGGGTACTCGATCATGCCGCGCCATGCTGGGGGGTCGGGAGGGGGCGGGAGCCGCGCTCCTTCCCGCGCAGCCGGAGGATCGGCAGCACCGAAACGAGTGAGAGCACGCCGAAGCTGACAAAAACAAGTTCATAGCCGGCGACGGGCGTCGCGGCAGAACTGACTGCCGCTCCGGTCAGGGCGAAAGCCGCCGAGCTGCCGATGCTGTTCATGACTGACTGGAGCGCGTTGGCGATCGCGCGCTCACTCGAGCGCGTTTCCCGAATGACGATATAGCGGAGCGGCGTGCCGAGCGTGGCCGACAGCCCGATGCCGCTGACGACGAAGCCGCCGATGACACCGACCCACGTTTGCTGAGCGACGCCGATCCAGATCGAGCCGACCCCGGCAATGAAGCTGCCCACGAGCAAGACGAGGCGCGGCCCAAACCGGTCGATGAGCAGCCCGTTCAGCGGCGTAGCGACCGTCATCACCGCGGCCACGAGCGCCGCGATCGCGCCGGCGGCGGCAGGCTCGACGCCGAGAAGCACCTCGACCGTTGTCGGCACAAACGCTCGCGTCGCCATCATCGCCCCGCCGACGATGCTGAGCAGATAGACCAAGCGGATCTGCCGGTTCTGGAAGAGGCGGAGGTCGACGATCGGGTTCTCCGCCCGGCGCTCGACCAGCACCCACGGCACCCCGAGCAGGAGAGCGAGCAGAAGAACCCCGCCGACCGCAGGCTCAAAGAGGCCGAGCCAAGGGCGATCGCCGCTGAGGCGCGAGAGGCCGTAGACGAGGGCGGTAAGCGCGGCAGTGAGGAGGAGAAGACCGGCGAAATCAAACCGGCCGCTGACCGACCGTCGAACTGCGGGGATGACGCGGACCGCCAGCAGCACCAGCACGGCGGCAATCGGCAGGTTGATCAGAAACAGGCCGCGCCAGCCAAGGACGGCAAGGATCGCCCCCCCGAGCGCCGGCCCAACGATGGCAGAGAGCCCCCAGAGGGTTCCGATCAAGCCGAGCGCCGCTCCCTGCCGTTCGCGAGGGTAGACATCGCCAATCAGCGCGGTCGCCACCGGAATGACGCCGCTCGCGCCGAACGCTTGGATGGCGCGTCCGGCGAGAAGCATCCAGAAATCAAGCGCGAGAAGACAGACGAGCGACCCCAGCCCGAAGAGGCCGAGGCACAGCATATAAATCGGCCGGCGGCCGTACATGTCTGACAGCTTCGCCATCAGCGAGAGGCCGGCGACGTTGCCGAGGATGTAGAGGGTAAAAACCCACGTCAGGTCGCGGACGTCGATGGCAAAGGCACGCCCGAGCTCGGTGAAGGCGGGGGTGACGAGGGAGGCGTTCAGCGCCCCCATAAAAGTGCCCAGCATCAGGGTTGGGAGCAGGAGCGGCGATACCACAGGCGAGGCGGCAGATTGTTCGCGCATTTCGACAAACCTTCAAGTTTTGTGTCCACGTCGCGCGACAGCGAACCGCCGACGACCGCTCATTGTCAAAGAGAGTGCGCGCCGTCCGCAACACGTCGGTCTGCTACAGGTTGGCCCGTTCGCGGATCTCGTCGAGCATGCGTTCCCATGCTGGCTGGGCGACTGGCGCGCCCGGGAGAGGAACCCGGTGGCCGCATTGGAGACAAATCCAGCAGGGGGGCTGCTCCCCAGCGAGGTATTGATCCCCTCGACAGCGGGGGCAGGCGCGGCGTCGCAACGGCATCGGGCAGGTTCGGCCTCGAGGCAGGGTGTCGATCGGTTCAATCGTTCTTTTCGGCAGCAGAGCGGCGCTCGCGCAGCGACCGCGCTGCGTTATCGCTCGGAGAGAGGGCGGCGCGGGACGTTGCCGTCAGCCTCGCCCGTCGCTTAGAAGGGGATCGCCTCTTCGTTCAGTTCTTCGTCGTTCAGTTCTTCGCCAAAGGTCTCCGGCTGGCTCGGCTTTGCCCGGCCGGGGAGGCTCGCCCCCACAGCAGGCAGCTCGTTCACATCCGCCCGCGGCGCGGCATCGACCGGGATAATGTGATCCGCCGTGATGTCGAGCGACAGCCGCGACTGGCCGTCCTGGCCGATGAAGGTGCGAGGCGCAAACCGTCCCGAGACATAGACGCGCCGTCCCTTCTGGAGGTACTGCTCAGCAAACTTCGCGTTCGCTCCCCAGGCGCTCACCCGATACCAGTCGGTCTCTTCCCGCCGCTCGCCGCCCTGCGTCGAGACGCGGTTCACGGCGACGGTGAAACTGGTCACCTGCCGCCCTTCCGGCGTGTATCGCGTTTCCGGATCGCGGCCGAGGTTTCCAATGATCTGAATGATTGCCATGCCCGCCATTGCATCCCCCTTCGGTCTTGCCTCTCACGCTGCCTATCTTCTCGGATGCGCGCCGTCGAGGCTAGCAGTTGCTTGTGAGAGCGCCTTCTCGAGCAGAAGATCGAACGCATGTTCGGTTAAGTATTGCGCACCAGCGCCGCCGCTGCAACCTCAGCGCCTAGACGAACTTTCCCGGATTGAGGATGCCTTTCGGGTCGAGCGCGCGTTTGATGGCGCGCATCACCTCCAGCGCAGGCCCGTGTTCTTGCGGAAGGTAGCGGGCGCGCACGCACCCGACGCCGTGCTCGCCGGTGACCGTGCCGTTCAGTTCAAGCGCTAGGCGGTTGATGGCGTCGGCGGCCAGTTCAACCCGCCGGACCTGGTCGACATCCGTCAGGTCTGCGACCAGCGCCGCGTGAACGATCCCGCCACCGATATGCCCATAGGAAGCGATGGGAAGACCGTACGCAGAGGAGATCGCCTGAATGCGCTCTAAGGCCTCGCCGAGGCGCGCAATGGGCACGCAGATATCTTCTCCCGCATAGGCGCGGACGCCGCGCTGCTGCAGCAGCCCGACCGCGGCGCCGGCGACCGAGCGCGCTTCCCAGATTTGGGCGACCCGGTCCGGCGCATCGGCCCACTCAATGTGGGAGGCCCACGGGCGGACGATTTCGGCCACCCGGGCGGCATCATAGCGGACGCCGGGCGGATTGCCATCGACCTCAAAGAGCAGGAGCGCAGCCGCGGCCGGCAGGCCTAAGTCCGGCCGGTAGCGGTTCGCGGTCTGGATCATGCGCTCGTCGAAGATCTCGACCGCAGACGGCAGAATGCCGGCGTCGAAGACAGCGCTAAGAGCAGTCGCGGTCTCTTCCAGTCGAGGGAAGGCGGCAAGGGTCAATCCCCGCGCCTCTGGCTGCGGGCGAACGCGCAGCCGCAACTGCGTGATGACGCCGAGCGTCCCTTCAGCGCCGCAAAACAGCTTCGATAGCTCATAGCCGCTCGCCGACTGAAGGGCGCGCGAGCCGGGGGATCCTGTCCAGATGACTGTGCCGTCTGCAAGGACCACCTCTAGCCCGAGCACCCACTCGCTCGTCGCGCCGTACTTCATGGCGCGCATTCCGCGGGCGTTATTGGAAACGACGCCACCGATCGAACACATCCGCGACGACCCCGGGTCGGGGGGAAACATCAGCCGCTGACGCGCTAGCAGCGCGTTCAGGTCGGCATGGATCACGCCCGGCTCGACGAACACCTGCAGATTGGCCTGATCCAGTTCGACAACCCGCTTCATCTGCGAGAGGTCGAGAACGATCCCTCCCCGCACTGGCACCGCCCCCCCGGTCTGTCCTGTCGCTGCGCCGCGCGGGGTGACCGGCACCTCAAGCCGATGGGCCACCTGAAGCACCGCAACGACGTCGTCACGGGTGTATGCCTGGACGACAACGTCAGGCGGATGCGGATGGAGAAACGAAAAGAACGAGGCATCGTACGAGAAGCTGTCGAGTTGCGCCGGGTCGGTGAGCACCCGTCCTGTGGGCAGCCTCGGGCGCAGTTCACGCGCTAAAGTCTCTGTCGCGCTCATCGTCACTCCTCAAGGGGCGCGCTCTCCTATCGTACTACTGAGCGCGACCGTTCGGCGGAGCGGCGCGGCGAGCGTGCTCAAGGCGAGGACGGGAGTTGTCCGCTAGAATCGCCGGTTGTGACGTCCGTTGCTGAGCAGGCACCTCATCCTCTTGCCGCTGCCCCCTCGGCGAGTTCCCGACTTCTCTCGATTGTGCTCCCTCTTGCGCTCGGCGGCATCGCGCTCGCGCTGCGCCTAATTGGGCTGAACTGGGACAACGGCGGTCTCTACCATCCAGACGAACGGTTCATCCTGATGACGGTTGAAGGGCGGATCCGCCTGCCCTGGCCGATCGACCTCGCCGTCCTGCTTGACCCGGCGCTGAGCCCGCTCAATCCCCGGTTCTTTGCCTATGGGTCGTTCCCGCTCTATCTGCTGAAAGCCGTTGCCCATGGCGCCAGCAGCCTGCAGCCCACGTTCGCGACCTCTGATCTCCGCCTGGTCGCCCGAGCGTTGAGCGCGCTCTTCGACACCGGAACCGTGCTGCTGACCTATTTCGTCGGCCTGAAGCTGAGCGGGCGCCTGCTCGGCGCAATCGCCGCGGCGCTTGTTGCCTTTGCGGCGCTCCACATTCAGCTCGCGCACTTTTACGCCGTCGACACCGTGCTCGTCTTCTTTCTGCTGGCGGCGACCCTGCTCTGCTTGCTGCTGATCGAGCGGCCGACATTCGGTAGAGCAGCGCTGCTCGGCGCGGCGTTCGGCCTCGCTCTCGCCACGAAGGTGAGCGCTGCGCCGCTTGCGCTCGCGATCGTCGGAGCGCATCTTCTCGCCGTCTGGAAGCGCGCGCCCGAGGGACGGCTGAGCCCGGTTGAGCGGCTGCTGGGGGGGCTGATCGTCACCTTCGGCACTGCCGCCTTCTTCTTTGTCGTCACGCAGCCGTTTGCGCTCCTCGACCGGGAGACCTTTCTCGCCAACATCACCGAGCAGAGCGAGATGGTCCGCCGCATCCGCGACTATCCCTACACGCGCCAATACATCGATACGCCGAAGTATTGGTATCACATCCACCAGCTATCGCTGTTCGGGCTCGGCCTGCCGTTCGGGATTGCGGGCTGGCTCGGCTTCCTCTGGGCGGTCGGGCGAGCGGCAGTCCTGCGCCAGCGCGGCGAGATTGTTCTCCTTCTCTGGGCGGTTCCGTATTTCGCCATCAATGGCGCCTTTGAGGTCAAGTTTCTCCGCTACCTGCTGCCGCTTATCCCCTTTTTGGCGCTTTTCGCCGCTCGATTCCTGCTCGACCTGACCAGCGCTTTCGCCCGCCTCAGCCCGCGAGGCCGAGCAGCAGGGGGCGCGCTGATGAGCGGCGTCGTTGGCGCAACGGCGCTGTGGGGTCTTGCCTATGTGCAGATCTACGCGCGCCCCCATCCGGCCACCGCGATGGCCGCCTGGATGACAGCGAATGTTCCTGCCGGCGCCACGATTGCGAAAGAGCATTGGGAAGAGGGGCTGCCCAATCTCGGGATGTACCGGATCGTCGAGCTGAACCTCTACGACCCCGATGACCCTGCCAAGCTGCGGGCGATGGCGACAGCGCTCGCGACTGCCGACTACCTCCTCTTCTACAGCAACCGGCTCTACGGCACGATCCCGCGGCTGCCCGAGCGCTATCCGATGACCACCGAATACTACCGCCGGCTCTTCGGGGGAGAACTCGGGTTCACCCTCGTCCATGCTGAGGCGAGATATCCCTCGCTCGCCGGCATCGCCTTGATGGAGAACCCCTTTGTCCGCCCGGGGCTGCCGGTGCCCGCGGGGCTCGAGCGTTTTCTCCCCTCGCCGCGACTCGACCTTGGCTTCGCCGATGAGTCGTACAGCGTCTACGACCATCCGCTCGTTTTGCTCTTCAGGCGCACCGAGCCGCTGACGGCGGCCCAGATCGAGCAGCAGCTGGCACCGTTTCTCCCCGCCGGGCCCACCCCCCCCGCCGGCACGGCGCGCCCCGCAACGGGGCTGATGCTTCCCCCGTCGCTCGCTGCCGCGCAGTGGGCCGGGGGGACTTGGCGTGCGATCTTCCCCGACGAGGGGGTTGCTGCCCGGGTGCCCCTGCTCTTGTGGCTTGTCGCGATTGAGGCGATCGGCCTTCTCGCGCTGCCGCTGGCGATGGTCGCGGGCCGCGCGCTGCCCGACCGCGGCGTTCTGCTCGCCAAACCTCTCGGCCTGCTGCTTGTCGCGTGGCTCCCCTTTCTCGGCGCAAGCACCCGCATCGTGCCGTTTGAGCGGTGGAGCATTCTCCTCGCCGCCGCGGTCATTGCGGCGGGCTCGGCAGCGGTGCTCTGGCGAGGAGGGCATCGCCTGCTTGCGGACCTGCGCGGCCGCCAGCGCATGATCCTCGCCGGGCAGGCCGTCTTTCTGGCCGCTTTTCTCGCCTTTGTCTGGATCCGGGCGCTCAATCCTGACCTGTGGCACCCTGCGCGAGGCGGCGAAAAGCCGATGGACCTCGCCTACCTGACCGCAGTCGTCCGCTCCACGTATTTCCCCGCCTACGACCCTTGGTTCGCAGGCGGCTACCTGAACTACTACTACTTCGGCCAAGTGATCGTCGCGACGGTCATCAAGCTGACCGGCATCGTTCCCGAGATCGCCTACAACCTCGCTGTTGCGACGCTGTTCGCCTTCGCCGCCACGCTCGCTTTTTCGGTCGTGCTCGCCCTCACGCGCGTCGGCCGCACCGACCGGCGCGGGGAAGGCGCGGCAATCGCCGGCGGCGTGATCGCCGCCATCTTTGTCTGCGTTGCCGGCAACCTGGACGGTCTGGCGCAGTTGCTCGACGGGCTTCGCGCTGCTGGTGCCGCCGCCGTCCGGACGCAGCTGCCCTTCCTCAGCGGCGCGGCGCAAGCGTGGAGCGGTCTTCTTCGGATCGCGGCGGGTGAAGCGACGATGCCGGCCTTCGACTTCTGGCGCAGTTCGCGGATGATGCCGCCTCAGATCTCTATCACCGAGTTTCCCTACTTCACCTTCTTGTTCGCCGACCTCCACGCCCATTTGATCGCGCTGCCGTTTACGCTCCTCGTCATCAGCCTCGCGCTCAACATTGCCCTCGGCGGGCGAGGGATCGTGCCGTTGCTTTTTGTCGGGCTCGCAACGGGCATGCTGCGGGCAGCGAATACCTGGGACTATCCGACTTACACCGTCCTCGCCATTGCTGCGGTCGGCATTGGCACCCTGCCGCTTGGGCTACAGCGACGGCGCAGCGGCGTAGTGGCGCGTACCCTTGCCTCCCTTCGGCTTCCGCTTCCCTCCCATCCCTTTGCGGCGTGGGGATGGGGAGTCGCGTGGCGGGCAGCGGTTATTCTCGCCGTCGGTTACCTCGCGTTTCTGCCATTTCACCAACACTATGAACTGTTCTACAGCGGGGTCGAACTGTCCAAGGAGACGACGCCGCTGCACCAATATCTCGCCGTCCACGGCCTCTTTCTCTTTCTTGGCGTTTCGTGGCTGGCCTATGAAAGCGCTCGCTGCGCTCGCGGCACGGGCCTCGACCGCCTTGCTGCTATCGTGGCGCGCCATTGGGACCGGCTGCCGCATGTCCTCTCCCTCGCCGCTCGGTTCGGCCGCGCCCCGGTCGGCGCGGCGGTGATGGGGCTCGGCGCGGTCGCATTCGTGGCGGCGCTCCTCGCGCTGCTCGGATTGCCGACGCCCGCACTGATTGTTCTCCTCGTTGTGCCGGCGCTGCTCCTTGCGCTGCGGCGCACGCTCCGCCCGGACCACGACACCCGACGCGACCTAGCTGTGCTTGCATTGCTGGTCCTCGGGCTTGCGCTTGGAGCGCTCGTCGACATCGTTACCGTTCGGGGCGACATCGCTCGGATGAACACGGTTTTCAAGTTCTACCTCCAAGCGTGGGTGCTGCTGGCGGTGGCAGCAGCCTACGCCTTCTGGCGGCTTGTGCTCGACGGACCGTTGGCTGTCGGAACGGCGTCCCGCGCGGCGATGGCTGGCCGCGCGGTTTGGACGACAGCCCTTGCGCTCCTGCTCGCCGGCGCCCTCATTTACCCGGTCGCGGCGACCCCGGCGCGGCTGCGCGACCGCTTTCTCCCCCTGCCGCCCACCTTGGACGGAACCGCCTACATGGCGCACGCGGTCTACCAGGATGAGCGGGGGCCGATCGAACTGCGTCATGACCTCGACGCGATCCGCTGGCTGCGCGACAACCTCGACGGGACGCCGATCATTGTTGAAGGCGTGACCCCGTTTTATCGCTGGGGGTCCCGGGTTACGGTCTATACCGGCCTGCCGACCGTCATCGGCTGGGATTGGCACCAGAAACAGCAGCGGTGGGGCTATCAGCACCTTGTCGATCAGCGGATCGCCGACGTCACCGCCTTCTATACGGGGACCGATCCGAATGCGGCGGCAGCGTTTCTCGCCCGCTACGGCGTCCGCTATGTGATCGTGGGAACAGTGGAACGGAATTACTATCCGCCGGCAGGTCTCGCCAAGTTCGACCAGATGACGGACCGGCTCGAAGCGGTGTACAGAAATGCCGGCACCACGATCTATCGAGTCAAGCTGTGATCGCTCGCCTCAGCTGGGTCGTCGGCCTTGCAGTGGCGCTGTTCTTCCTCTTCCTCGTTCTTCATCCGCCTGTCGCGACGACATTTAATGTCGCCCCCTGTGCCGGAGCATGTCATACGACCCGCTGAGACGAGCGGTTGAAGCGGCGGCGGCGCGATTCGAGCGCTGGCAGCCCCAAGGAGCGCCGGTCACCCTCACGCCGAGCCAACGCGCTGCTCTGATCCGCGATGCGACCGCAATACGGCGTCCCGCCTTTGTGCCGGAGCTTGCGCTCTATCTTGCTGAGGAGCCGTTCACTGTCTGGCAGCGGACCGAAGAGGCAGGAGGGGCCGAACTGCCGCCTCCCTACTGGGCATTTGCTTGGGCGGGCGGGCTCGCCCTTGCGCGCTATCTGCTCGACCACCCAGAAACTGTCTCAGGGCGTACCGTTCTCGACCTCGCCTCAGGGTCGGGACTCACTGCAATCGCGGCGGCGCGTGCGGGCGCGAGGCGGGTTGTCGCGAACGACATCGACCCCTTTGCCCTGACCGCAGCACAGCTGAACGCCGAGGTGAACGGCGTTGCGGTCGAGATGGACGGGCGCGACCTGCTCGGCAGCGAGAGGGTCGACTGGGAGGTCGTGCTCGCCGGGGACATCTTCTATGAGCGCGAGACCGCTGAACGGGTACAGCGCTTTCTGCGTCGCGCGCATGCGTCGGGGGCAGCTGTCCTGATCGGCGACCTCGGCCGGCGCTACCTGCCGCGTCCTTGGCTGATGCCGCTTGCGGTGTATGAGGTGCCGGTGGAGGCGGCGCTCGAGGATCGGCCGGTAAAGCGGACAACCGTCTGGCGATTTCGCGAGGAGAGCGAACTTCCTCCCCTTTCTCTCGGATATACTTAAATAGACTCGACCGGGCCGGGCGACCGCTCGCCAGTGGCGAGAGGAAAGTCCGAGCTCCAGCGGGCAGGGTGCTGGGTAACACCCAGGGGGGGCGACCCCACGGAAAGTGCAACAGAAACATACCGCCCGCCATCAGCGGGTAAGGGTGAAATGGTGCGGTAAGAGCGCACCGGCGACCGGGTGACCGGTCGGCCGTGCAAACCCCACCCGGAGCAAGGCCAAATAGGGGGGCGGCCGCATACCTCGGCCGCAGGAGGGTGCCCGCCCCGCCCCCGGGTAGGCCGCATGAGGCGGCGAGTAATCGTCGTCCCAGAGAGATGGTCGCCGCGGAGCATTCCGTACAGAACTCGGCTTATAGGCCCGGTCGGGTCATGTGTTTTTCGGCTACGCGCTAGCGCGCTGCCTTTGCCTCGTCGAGAAGGGCTTCCGCCCGCGGGAGGAGGCGGCTCAGCGCCTCCCGCGCCCCCTCGCTGATCTTCATCCTGTCTAGGATGTGCCGGATCATCTTGATCAGATAGTCCAGTTCCTCGGATGACAGCCACAGCGCCCGCAAGTCTTCTTCGCTATCGCCGCTGAGCAGGAACTCGGTGTTTGCGGGGAGCGAATCGACGGTGATCTGACGCGACCCCATCGTGATGCTGAGCGCGCCGACATAGCGGTCGAAGAGGACGCTCACTCGTTCCTCATGGTTCATCCGGAACTCCTCTCCTCGGGGCAGTTAGGACTGGCGCTCGATCCACCCCGAGTAGGCCCATCCCTGTGCCGTGCCATCCGCCGTCTGGACAAGATACCACTTCGCTGGCTCAGGCAACGTGGGGTCGAGGATCTCGCCGGCCGCGCTGTTGATCAGCCGCAGCCGCGTTCCGCTGCGGACGACGCTGCGCTGTTCGCTGTCGCTTCGCGCCTCGCTTCGCAGGCGAAAATCTTGCTTCGCGATCCCCGCGACGCCCGCAGGCCGGGTCGGGGTCGCCACCGCTCCGCCGACGAGCCCCGTGCCAAACCCGTTTGTCGCTAGGAACCCGACCGTGCCGCCGATGCCGAGCAGCAGGCAGAGAACGAGGGGAACCGCCAGCACCGCCAGCCAACGGGCGCTGCGCTGCGGCGCTGCTGGGAAGGGATCGGCCGGCGTGGGAGGAACTGCCCCGGCGCGCTCTCGCTCCTCGTTGCCGAGTTCCGGAGGCGCCTCCGCAGCCTGCTCCGGCAGGTCGAAGGACGGGTCGACAGCGAGAGGGCGGGTCGGCACGGTGGCAGGCTGGCGCGGCGGCGCGACCGGCTCAGGGGCGACAGCGCGGATTCGCAGGGAGGGGCGAGGCGCAGCCGCATGCCGAGGGTCGGCGGGCTCCCAGCGGTCGGGGATTTCGGAAAGGGGACGCGCGCAGTTCAGCTCGCGCGCCTTGACTAGGACCATCGCGGGGGGCTTGACGAGCTCGGGATGAGTGCACCACCCCTGCCCCGGGATCGGCGATGGGCGGTAGAACCGGCAGGTGCCACAGCGGCGTCCTCCCCCGGTAAACGGCAAGCTCATCCGCTCCTCCGACCTTGCGGCGCGCCGGCCCCCGCACGATCACACCGCGCTGATTGGGATGGGCGACGCAAAAAGTCTATCCAACCCGGGAGCAAGACGCCATAGCTTGACGGCTGATGCCTGGCTCGTTGCTAGATGTGGCTAGTCCTTGAAAAATTCGCGCAGACGCTTGCGCCGGCTCGGCTGGCGGAGCTTGCGCAGCGCTTTCGACTCGATCTGGCGGATCCGCTCGCGGGTGACGCCCAACTCGTGGCCGACTTCCTCAAGCGTTCGGCTCCGGCCGATATCAATCCCAAAGCGCAGCTCGAGGACACGGCGTTCACGCGGACTGAGCGAGTGCAGGACACGCCCGACTTGGTCTTGGAGGAGCCGTTTCGATGCTGCTTCGAGGGGGGCCGGCGCGCTCTTATCCTCGATCAGGTCGCCAAGCACGCCATCCTCGTCTTCGCCCACCGGCGTTTCGAGCGACACTGGCTTCAGCGAGAAGCGAATGATCTCGCGGACACGGTCGGCGCTGATCCCAAGTTCTCCGCCGATCTCCTCAGCAGTCGGCTCGCGCCCGAGCTGCTGCTGCAAGGTTCGAGAAGCGCGGATCAGGCGGCTGATTGTCTCGATCATGTGGACCGGGACGCGGATCGTGCGCGCTTGATCTGCGATCGAGCGCGTGATCGCTTGGCGGATCCACCAGGTCGCGTAGGTCGAAAACTTAAACCCTCGCGTCGGGTCAAATTTCTCGACCGCCCGCATCAGCCCGATATTGCCTTCCTGGATCAGGTCTAGAAGCGAGAGGCCACGGCCGATATACCGCTTCGCGATCGAAACGACGAGCCGCAGGTTGGCTTCAATCAAGCGGCGCTCCGCTTCTCGTCCGCGCTCGATCGCTCGGCGCAACTCGATTCGCTCCGAGTCCGACAACTCGGCGGCGACAAGCCGCTGCTCTGCCTCGCGGCCCGCCCGGTAGGCGGTTGCCAGTTCGACTTCATCCTGCGCGGTCAAGAGGGAAATCCGCCCGATCTCGCGGAGATACATCCGGATCGAGCCGTCTGCGCTGTCGCGCGCCTGCTCAAAGGCCGCTTCTAGGTCTTCCTCCGCCTCGAGCAAAGCAGCGACCGGGTCGTCGCCTCGTTCGGCTGCGATCAGCTCCGCTTCGGAAGGAAGATCGTCATCGGAGGAGCCCGCCGACATCGCTTCGAAATGCGCCCACGAGAGGAACTCACTCTCTTCTCGGGAGCGAGACGATCGCGCAGAGCGCGCCGAGGATGGGAGACGGCTGTCGGCCGGAAGGTGGGGCGCCGGTTGCGAGGTGGGATGACTCACCTCAACCTCCGTGTCGGACGGGAAGGTGGTATCCCGACCGGATCGCCATCTTCAAACGTAGTCGCATCCTACCAAAGCAGCACATCATTGTCAAGATGCCTGCTGCAACGTAGTTGTCACGAGAATTTGCGCGGATGACGCGAATGAGTTGAGCGCGCCGCTGCTCCCTGCACGCTGGGGCGCCTTTCCGACCTCGTTCCCGGCAGCGCCAGCCGGACGAGCGGCAGTCATCGTGGCGCTCTTGAGAGCCGTTGGCGCAACAGTGCTGCGGCGCTGCGGGAGGCGGGCGCCGCCTTCACTAGGCGCAGTCGGGCTCGACCCAGTCTCGAGGGCAACGGCGCTTCGCGCTGCAGCGCCGCGGGAATCAGGTGAGGAGCGCTCCTCGCGGGCAAGGGCGCGCCGCCGCAGGTTCGGATGACCTCGGCAAGGACTTCGCTTCCCCCGTCCTCCGGCTGCTGCGGTGCTCTCGATGAAGCGGTACCGGCCGATGCGCGTTTCCTCCCGAGGGAAAAATGCGTGTCGGCCGCGGGTATCTTCTTCGGCCGCGTCCGCCGCTGCGGTATGATGCCGCCATGATTGTCGAACCAGATACGCTGACGGGATTAGACGCCGGGACCGTGCTTCGCGGCCGCTACCGGCTGCTTCACGCCACCGCCGCAGCGGGAGGAACGGTCCGCGCTTTCGACCTCCTGCGCCAAAAGGCGGTGGCGCTTCGGCTGTATGGACCGACGGTCGATGAGGCGATCCGGCGGCGGGTTCGCGAGCGCGCAGGGCGTCTCAGTGCAGTCGTCACGCCGGCGATTGCGCCGCTTCTCTCTTTTGATGAACAGGGCGACTGGTCGCTCGCTGTCCGGGCGTGGGTGGAGGGTGCGCCGCTGGCGGCGGTTGTCGCTCAGCGCGGTCCGCTCAGCCCCCCTGCCTTCGCTCAGCTGGCCGGCACGCTGCTGGAGGCGATCTCGGCCCTGGAGCGCGCTGGTCTGCGGCACGGCGCGCTCTCGGCACGAAACATCATCCTCAGCGGTGACAACGACACCGACAATGAAGCGGTGGTGGTCGATGCCGGACTTGCCGCAGCAGAGGAGGACGACCTCGCCCTCGCTGCCGAGCTTCGCCATGCCGGCACGGTGCTGGCACTTGCGCTCGGCCTCGGGGAGCGGTTTGACCCTCGGGCAGCGCGTCAGCAGCTTCATCACGGCGGCGCGCTCGTCGACGTGCTGAGCCGTCTCGTCTCGGGGCAGCCTGCGAGCTTTGAGAGCGTTGACGCTGCCCGCGACACCCTGCTGGAGGCGATCGAGGCGTGGCGTGTCGGCCGCGAGCTGGTTCCGAGTTCGCCTCCGCACGAGACGTTGTCGAGTGCCGACGCGCCTGCGCAACCGGCGTCCGGCGGCGAGGAACCGGCGACGGTGACTGGAGAAGCGCCGGCTGCACCCCGCTCGATCCGGATCATCGGTATGCCGCTGGGGGCGCGGGTCTGCTGGGACGGTCGCGAGGCAGGGGTCACGCCGCTCGTCGTCGTTGACCGCGACCGCGGCGCGCACCGCATCACGATCGAGGCGGACGGCTACCTTCCCCAACAGATAGCCATTGAGCCGGGCGGCGATGTGACCGTGCAGTACGCCCTCGCTCCCGTCTCGCCGCCTGCTGACGGCGCGCTTGGCCAGAGCGCAGTCCGCTTCTCGTCAGCCGACGCGCCGTTCGACCTCGATGTCACGCCGCCGCGCCGTCGGTGGTGGCGGCGCTGGCATCCGTGGGCGATTTTCGGCGCGGGCGGCGCGGCGATCGTCATCGGGACGGCAACGGGAACGACGCCCCTCCAGCTGCTCGGGCTCGCGACCGCGCTTGGCGCGGTGGGCGCGCTGCTCGCGCGCTAGCTCCTATACTGAGGCCATGCGGGTACGCGCGCTCTCCTCGCTGTTCCTTCTTGCTGCGCTGGCGGCGTTTCTCCTCAGCCCGATCGGCCTCCTCGTCCCGACGGCCATCTGGGTCGGCGCAGCGATCCTCCTCGGCGCCATCGGCATCGGGCTCTGGCTGCGCGCTCCTCGCGCTCTCCCCGCTGCTCCGCTGCGCGACCCTGTGCGCGCAGCCGAGGACGGGGAGCCGCTCGAAGCGCTCCGGGCAGAGCGCGACCGCCTCTTCCGCTACGATCCGGGGTCGCCGCTCCGACCGGAGCAGCGGGAGCGCTTTGCGGGCCTTCGCTACTACCCCGTCGATCCTTCCGCAGTGCTGACCGTCCACGTGGAGGAGTTCGCCGACCATCCGGCGGTGCCGCTGGTAACAAACGCCGGGCAGGTGATGGAGTATCTCCGCTGGGGGGAGGTCCGGTTTGTCTGGCAAGGCGTGGCGTGCCGGCTGACGGTCTATCGGGCCGACCCCGATGACCCCACCCTGTTTGTGCCGTTCGCCGACACCACCAACGGCAGCGAGACCTACGGCGGCGGGCGCTATCTTGAACTGCTCGACCGGGGAGATGGCAGCTACCTGCTCGACTTCAATCGGGCGTATAACCCCTACTGCGCTTACAACGACGAGTGGAGCTGCCCTCTTCCTCCCGCCGAAAACCGTCTTCCTGTCGCCATCCGCGCCGGGGAGAAGCGGTTCGACCTCGGAGGCGCGGGAGTGGAATGAGCGACTTCCGCCCACTCCCTCGGACGCTCTCTTCTACGCCGGCGTACCGCGGCCGCAAAGTGCGCGTGCGGCGCGACCTTGTTGCCCTCGCGGACGGCAGCCTCCGCGAGGTTGATGTTGTGGAGCATCCCGGCTGCGCGGTCGTCGTCCCGGTCGATGAAGCGGGGCAAGTGCTTCTGCTGCGACAGTATCGCCACGCCATCGGCGAGTGGGCGATCGAAGTGCCGGCCGGCGGTATTGACCCGGGCGAGACCCCCGCCGCGTGCGCAGCGCGCGAACTCGAAGAGGAGACTGGCCTGCGTGCCGGCCGGCTCGAGCCGCTCGGCCAGTTTTATACGTCCGACGGCGTGTCGAACGAGCTTGCGCATCTGTTTCTCGCGCGCGATCTCCGCGCCGGGATAGGCCGTGCCGAGGAAGGTGAGCACCTCGAGCCGTTCTGGGTGCCGCTCGAGGAAGCGGTCCGTCTGGTCCGAGCCGGCACAATCCGCTGCGGCCCGACGGCGCTCGCGCTGCTGCTGGCCGACGCCCGCCTGCGTCACGAGGCGCCGGGCGCGCGCTCGGGCTGATTGGCGCGGATCATCTGGCGGAGCACCATCGGCAAGATCCCGCCGTGGCGGTAGTACTCCACCTCGACCTGATTATCGATCCGGGCGATCGCCGAGAACGCCACCTCGCTGCCGTCCGCGCGAACGGCGCGAACGGTCACCGTTTCGCGCGGAGCAATGCCATCGCTGATGCCTTCAATGGAGAAGGTCTCGCGGCCGGTGAGCCCAAGCGCGCTCAGGTTCTGGCCAGGGAGAAACTGCAGAGGCAGGACCCCCATCCCGACCAGGTTGGAGCGGTGGATACGCTCGAAACTCTCGGCGAGCACCGCCCGGACGCCCAGCAGTGCCGGCCCTTTTGCTGCCCAGTCGCGAGAGGACCCGGATCCGTACTCTTTCCCGCCGATCACGATGAGGGGGATGCCAGCCGCCGCGTAGCGCATCGCCGCCTCGTAAATGCTCATCACCTCGCCGGTGGGCAGGTAGGTCGTGAAGTTGCCCTCCCTGCCGTCGGCAAGGGCATTGCGGAGGCGGACGTTGGCGAAAGTCCCCCGCATCATCACTTCGTGGTTCCCTCGCCGGGCGCCATAGCTGTTGAAGTCTGCAGGGTCAACGCCCTGCTCGATGAGATAGCGCCCGGCCGGGCTCGTCCGCTCGATCGCGCCGGCGGGCGAAATATGGTCGGTCGTGACCGAGTCGCCCACCACGACGAGTGCCCGCGCGCCGATGATGTTCTGCAGCGGCGGCGGGTCGAGGCTGAAGTTCGTGAAGAACGGCGCCTCCCGAACGTAGGTGGAGCGGGGATCCCACGCCATGAGCGCGCCTGCCGGCACCGGCAGGCTGCGCCAGCGCTCATCGCCCGCGAAAATAGCGCTGTACCGCTTCCGAAAGTCTTCGGGCCGGACGTGAGCAGCGATCGCGTCCGCGATCTCCCGTGGAGACGGCCAAATATCGGCCAGCATCACTGGCTGGCCAGCGGGGTCGAGGCCAACTGGCTCACTCGTCAGGTCGCGGTCGACGGTGCCGGCGAGCGCATACGCGACAACGAGGGGCGGCGAGGCGAGGTAGGCAGCACGGACGAGGGGGTGAATGCGGCCCTCAAAGTTCCGGTTCCCGCTCAGGACGGCCGCGACGACAAGGTCGCGGGCTTGGATCTCCCCCGCGACGTCGTCCGGCAGCGGACCGCTGTTGCCGATGCAGGTCATGCAGCCGAACCCGGTGAGCGCGAACCCTAGCTGCTCGAGGTACGGCGTCAAGCCGGCATTGTCGAGATAGTCCATCACGACTTGGGAACCGGGCGAGAGGCTTGTTTTGACCGTGGAAGGAACGCGCAGCCCGCGCTCAACTGCCTTCTTAGCGAGCAGCCCGGCTCCGAGCATAACCGAGGGGTTGGACGTGTTCGTGCAGCTTGTGATAGCAGCAATGACGACACTCCCGTGATCGACCGCCGTCTTCTGAGCGACCGCGACATTGCCCGAGCCCGTCTGCTGCTTATCGACCTGCGGAAAGACGGCATGGAAATTGCGCTTCACCTCGCGGAGCGTCAGCCGATCTTGCGGCCGGCGGGGACCGGCGATCGACGGCTCGACGGTCGATAGGTCGAGTTCAAGCGTCTCGCTGTATTCCGGCTCGGGCTGGGTGTCGGTTCGAAACAGCCGCTGTTCTTTGCAGTAGCGCTCGACGAGCTGGACGTGCTCGTCGCTCCGGCCGGTCATGCGCAAGTAGCGCAAGGTTTCCTCGTCAACCGGGAAAAGCCCAGCCGTCGCGCCGTATTCGGGCGCCATATTGGCGATCGTCGCACGGTCCGCAAGCGAGAGTGTGCTCAGCCCGGGGCCGTAGTACTCGACGAACTTGTCAACCACGCCGTGGCGGCGCAGCATCTGGGTGACGGTCAGGACGAGATCGGTCGCGGTCACTCCTTCGCGCAGTTGGCCGCGGAAGCGGAAGCCGACCACGACGGGAGGGAGCAGATAGAGCGGCTGCCCGAGCATCGCTGCCTCCGCTTCGATGCCCCCGACCCCCCAGCCGAGCACGCCAAGCCCGTTGATCATCGTCGTGTGGGAGTCGGTGCCGACGAGAGTATCGGGATAGGCCACGCCGTGCTCGTTGACGGAGACGACTTTTGCCAGGTACTCAAGATTGACTTGGTGGACGATGCCGGCACCGGGAGGAACGACGCGGAAATTGCGGAACGCCTGCTGAGCCCAGCGGAGGAGGGCGTAGCGTTCGCCGTTCCGTTCGTACTCTTTCTCGACGTTGTACTGGTAGGCATCGCGTGTCCCGAAGCGGTCAACTTGGACGGAGTGGTCGATGACGAGGTCGACCGGCATTAGCGGATTGACCCACTGGGGATCCCCGCCGAGACGGGCGAGCGCCGAACGCATCGATGCCAGCGAGACAACGACCGGCACGCCGGTGAAGTCCTGCAGAATGACCCGGCCCGGGAGAAAAGGGAACTCCCGGTCGGAGGCTGGCTCCTTCCCCCACGCCGCCATCGCCGCCACCTGCTCCGGCGTCGCCAAGCCGCCGTCAGCGTGGCGCAGCAGATTTTCGAGGAGGATCCGGACGGTGAAAGGAAGCCGGTCGAGGTTTGTCAAGCCGGCCTGCTCGAGCGCTTCGAGACGATAGAACGACACGGTCTGCCCGCCGGCATCGAGGGTTGCTCGAGCGCCGAACGGGTCGCGGTGGGTCTGCATCATCATCTCCTGTCTTGTCGCAGCGTTGCGGGGAAGCAGGGAGGTGTCGGCCTCGCGCCGCCGTCTGTCAGGTCTATCGTAGATCACGCCCGATCTCTCGGCCATCTGCTATAGAACTCCCCTCGTGGACCAGCACCCCGACCGCCGGGTCGTTCTTGTTCTGAGCGCGCTTCTGCTCATCCTGTCGCTGCTGCTGTACAAGCTCGGGGGCTACCTTACCGACAGTGAAGCGCGCCTGCTCGACCTGAATTGGCTTGCGCTGACCGACGCCGGCTTCATCCCCTACCGGGACCTGTGGGTGGAGCGGCCGCCGGTCATGGCCGGCTGGTCGTGGCTTGCCTATCGCGCCAGCCTGCTGCTTCCCCCGTGGCACGACTGGCGGCTGTTCTTCGCGCTCTTCGACGGACTCGCAGGTCTTGCGGGCGGCCTCGCTGCGCTCGCGCTTGCCGGCCGCCTCCTCTCGCCGATCCGGCTCGCCGTGCTCGGCGCTTCGCTCGGCCTCCTCGCCTCCGCCATCGCAAGCGACGGGCCGCTGCTGCTGGCTTTCGTCTTGGGGTGGGTTGCGCTGGAGGGCGCATCCCATCGGCGTGCTGCGACGCTCCTCGCGACGGTCTCGCCGTTCGCGGTCGGCCCGCTGTTGCTGCTCGTCCATCTCGCCTGGGGAGTGCTCGTCCAGCGCCGGCTCCTTACGTTCCTCGCGGCTGCCCCCCTGCTCGGAGCAGTGGGCGCAGCAGCGGTGGCACGCGGCCACGCTTGGGCCTCCGCGGCAGCCACGATTGCGACAGGAGGCGCGCCCCTCTTCACGGCGACCGAGCGCCGCCTCGACCCCGCGCTCGCGCCGACACCCGGAGGCGAGTGGCTGCTCGCGATCGGCTTGGTGCTGCTCGCGGGGCTCGCAGCGCGGCGCATGCGTCTCGGCCTCGCCGAAGGGACGGCGCTCCTCGTCGCTGCCGGCGGTCTGGTCGGTCCGCTTGCCGGTCCTGAGATCCTCTTGATCCTTGCCGCCCTTGCTCTTCTGACGCTCCGGCTTGTTCCGGCGGCGCTCCTTTCGGCGGTCCTGGGGCTCGCCGGCACAGTCTGGCTCGCCGCCGCGGTCGGGGAGCGCGCGCTCCCGACGCTGCTCGGCACCGCAAGCGGCATTGCAGGTGCCCTCGTGATAGCGTCGCGGCGGGCTGCTGGTCTGACGGACGACGGCGGCGCCGCAGCGCAGGGGATCGCCTTCGTTACGCTGCGGCTTGGCGCGCTCCTACTCTTGCGGCCGTTCGGCTATTTCGGCGAATGGAACGACTTCAATTTCTTCCTTGGCTGGGCGCGGCTGGCCGACGAGGGCCTGCTCCCGTTTCGGGATTTTTGGATGGAGCATCCGCCGGTCTTCCCCTCGCTCGTCGTTGTTGCCTATCAGATCGCGCAGCGTTTCCCGGCGCTGCCAGAGGAGCGGGCGTGGTTTAACCTCGCGCTCGGCCTGCTCACCTTTCCGGCAGAGATCGCGGCGCTTCTTGCTGCGCGCCGGATCGCCGCGCGAGCCGATGCGCCCGCAGGCGCCGCGACAGCAAGCTGGGCATACGTGCTGTCGTTCCCGGCGCTGTTCTTCTGGACCGCCGGGTTCGATGGGATGGTGCTCGCGTTCACGCTGCTTGGTCTCGCGGCGGCCCTCACTGGCCGGCCTGGGCGCGCCGGGGTGTGGACGGGGCTCGGCGCCGCGACCAAGGTGCTGCCGGCGGCCGTCGTGCCGGCGCTGATGCTGGCAGTAGGCCGCCGCAGCGCCGTTCGCCTGCTCGCAGCGTTCGGAGCGACCCTGATCGTCATCCTGCTTCCAGTCGTTGCTGTCAACCCGCGTCTTGCCTTGGCCTCCGCAGCCAGTCTGACGACCCGGGGATCGTGGGAGACGGTCTGGGCGCTCGCCGACGGGTACTACCGCGGCGGCGAACTGGTGCCTCCTCGCGCCCGGACCGATCCGGCGACGGTTGCGGCGACGGCGCGGCCTTCCGCAGTGCCATGGCTCCCGGTGGCGGTCGCCAGCGCGGGAGGCTATCTCCTCCTGCTGCTGCGCGCTCGCCGTCCCCTTGCGCCGCGGCGCGCGCTTGCTCTCGCCGCCGCTGCCCTGCTCGGCCTGCTGACGATCTCGAAGGGCTGGAGCCCGCAATTCATTGTCTACCCGCTTGGACTCGTCTTTCTCCTCCTTCCTGCTCGGCGGGCGCTGGTCTACGCCGTCACGCTGGCAGCGGCGAACAGCTTGGAATATCCGTTCGCGCTTCTGCTCCTCGATGGGGAGGCGTGGCCGTTGGCGGTTGCGGTCGTCTGGCGGACGGCCGCGCTCGGCGCGCTCGTCGTCGAACTCCTCGCCATCGGGCTTCCCCTCCCACCGCGGCCGCGGCTGGCCTCCGCCGCCGCCTCCGCGCTCGCGCTCGCGCCGGCTGCGCTCCTTCCGCTCATCGTCTTGGCGCTCGCGCACTACCGGACGCTCTGGCTCGAGCCCGACGACCCGCTCTGGACGAGCCTTACCGACACCCCGCGCTCTGGCGGCCTTCTCGCCGCCTCCGAGGAGCGCTTCCGCCAGCTCACCCCCTATACGTCCGTGCCCATCCTCCGGCCGGTCGCCGGCATGCTGGCGTCCCATGCCCTCGCCGAGCGGCCTTTCTGGCGGGTGCTCGGAGCCGATCCTCCCACGCTTGAGCGGCTTGCCGTCGAACTGGCGCCGGTTGGCGTCTTCGCCGCCCTGCGGCCCGGCTCGCACAGCACGTTCTTCTTGCCGGTCTTGCAGCCGTGGCAGCCGATGACGGCTCATCTCGGCGGCCATGCGCTGCTCGGCTCTTCCGTAACCCGGCTGGAGAAGGAGGACGTGGTGCCTCCGAGCGTGGTCGTGTCGACGCGCTGGGCGATTGGAGAAGCGGGGCCGCGCGACCTCCGCCTTTTTGCGCACCTTATCGGCGAGGAGGGCCAACTGCTCGCCCAGAGCGATGGGCCGCTGCGCCCGACGACGCCGGCGGCGCGCGAACGGATCGATCGGCGGCTCATTCCCCTTGCGCGCGGAGCGGTCGGCCTGCTCGTGGGGCTGTATGACGGGGAGACCGGGGAGCGCCTTCGCGCGCCGGATGGGCGCGACGCGATCGCGCTCCCCTTGCCCTAACCTTCCTGCGACGCCGGACGGTCCGGAGACGCCGCATGGCCTACCGAGCGAAACGGGGCCGACCCAGATGGGCCGGCCCCTTCGTTCGCCCTCCCGGCAGTGCTCCCAAGGGGATTCGAACCCCTGTACCCACCTTGAAAGGGTGGTGTCCTAGGCCCCTAGACGATGGGAGCGGCTGGGGGAGTATACCACGCCGCGGTCAGGCAAGCTTGCGGATCTTGTAGTAGGGCGGGTCGCCGTCGGCCCGCCGGTTGAAGTTGTCCAGCTTCGGGCTGTGCGCCCAGACGATCGTCCCCTGAACGAGGAAGAGATACGGCGGGTCCTCATGCATCACGGCAACGGCGTCCTGAAGCAGTTTCTCGCGCTTCTTCGGGTCCATCTCGCGCTGAGAGGCGGTGAACAGCCGGTCGAACTCCATGTTGTCGTAGCGGCGCGCGCCGCCGGTCTGCTGGGAAGGACTGAACCAAGTAAGAGCGAAGTCGGCGTCGAGAGCCGGCAAGTTGGTCAAGGAGACCCCCGTAATTGGCGCCCGTGCCACCCGGCCGAAGAAGCGGTCGGAGTTCGACCCCGAGTCCGAATATTGCGTGATCTGGGTTTCGATCCCGACCTCGCGCAGCTGCGCTTGGATGAAGGGATAGACTTGATGCATCTCCGCGTTGAACAGATAGGCATCCATGCGGATGGTGAAGCCGTTGGGGTAGCCTGCTTCAGCGAGCAGCTGCCGCGCCTTCGCCGGGTCGTAGGGATACGGCTTCAGGTTTGGGTTGAACCCGAACGTCTCCCGCTGAATCACTTGGCCCTGGTCGGGGATAGTCAGTCCCTTGAAGATCACCCGCGCGATCGCCTCTTTGTCGATGGCGTAGTTGATGGCTTGCCGGACGCGCTTATCGCGGGTAGGGGAGCCTTCGATGATGCTGTCCATCCACGCGCCCCAGCTTGAGCCGGTGTTGAAGGGAACGATGACAAAGCCGGCGGCGCGAAGGGCGTCTACTTGGTCGACGGGGGTTTGGTTGATGGCGTCAAGCTCGCCCGAGCGGAGACCAGCGAGCCGAGCCGATGCCTCGGGAATATAGCGGACGGTGATGCGCTCGAGGGTCGGCTTGACAGTAGGGTGGTCGGGGTTGCGTTCGATGGTGATGCGATCCTGCGGCTTCCAGAAGACGACCTTGAAGGGGCCCGAGCCAATCGGCTTTGCTTCAAACTCGGCGTCGCCGACCCGCTCGATATAGGCCTTGGGCAGGATCGGCACCATCCGCACGCGCACCAGCAGCAGCGGGTCAGGCTCGGCGACCGTGACGTTGACCGTATGCTGGTCGACCCTCGTCGCGCCGCTGATCCGCCCCATTCGGCTGACGATCGGTGACCGTCGCGCAGGATCAAGCGCCCGAGCGTAGGTAAAGACGACGTCGTCCGCCGTTACCGGCGTGCCGTCGTGCCACCGATGGTTTGTCGCCAGTTTGAACTGCCAGGTCGTCTCGTCGAGCTGCCGCCACTCGAGCGCGAGCTGCGGGATCAGCTTGCCATCGTCATCCTGCCCGATCAGCGATTCGTACACCCCGTAGCGGTTGGGGTTTGTCCCGAGCGTGGTCATCGGGTCCATGGTGGCAAAAATGTTGTGGACCCCGACGCTGATCGATTGGTCCGCGGCGAGCTGGAGCGTCGGCTGCGTGGCGGCGCCAGTTGAGGGGGTGGGAGAAGCGGCGGGAGCGCAGGCGAGCACAGTTCCAAGGAGAAAGCAAGCTGCTCCGGCGAACGGAAGTGACCGCATCGAACCTCCAACCTGACCCGATCCAGTGTATACACCGGTTCGTCCTCAGTATACGGAAGTTGATGGGCGTTGCCCGTTTCTCCCGCCGGCGCTCGCCGCAGAAGCACGGAGCGTTCGTGCGAGGCCGGTCGCCGACGGCGTCTGAGGCGGGAGACGCCTCTTGCGCGGCCTAGCCGGTGCGCGCGTGCGCTCCCTCTTCCATGGCCGAGGGCAAGGGGTGATATTTGCGGTGGGTATATTCAGCAAACTGGTCAGAGGCGTGGACGTAGCGGTTGGTGGTGCTCAGCGACTCATGGCCGAGCAGGATTTGGATCGCCGCCGGGTTCGCCCCCTCCTCGGCGAGATAGGTCGCAAAGCCGTGACGGAGCGAATGCGCCGTGGTCGGCACCGGAATGCCGAGCTTCTCGCGGTATTCCTTGATCTTCGATTGGATGTAGTTTGCCGACAGCCGCTCCCCCTTTTCCCCGTTGCGCCCGCCGCGGTAGGGAACAAACACCGCCGGCAGGTCGTCGGTGCGCGTCGCGAAATAGGCCCGCAGATGGTGCTGCGCTCGGGGCGTCAGGTAGACGAAGCGGCGCTTTTTGCCTTTCCCGAGGATGTAAATGCGGCCGCGGTCGTCCACTTGGTGGCGGTCGAGAGCGACCAGTTCCGAGATCCGCATGCCGGTCGCGAACAGCACCTCGAGCACAGCGCGATTGCGCAGCGCCACCTTTGGGTCGTGCTCGAGCGCAGTCGGCGCCTCGATCAGCCGCACCAGATCGGGCAGCTCCGCGACTTGCGATTCCCGCTTCTCCGCCTTGACCAGCTTGACTGCATCCGGCGGAACGGGCGGCGTCTCCCCCGCCTCGATCAGAAACCGCAGGTACGACCGCAGGCTGCTCAGCATCCGATTGATTGAGCGGGCGGAGAGGCGCTTGCCGGCGCTGGGCCGCCTTCCCGCTCCTGCCGGCTGCCCGCGCCGGGTCGAAGCGAGATACGCCTTGTAGCTCGTCAGTACTTTGCGATCGACAGCGGCAAAAGCGATCGCACGGGCGCGAAGAAAGCGGTCAAATTCTTCGAGATCGCGGCGATAGTTGTAGATGGTCTCAGGGGAGTAGTTGTTCGCCTCAAGATCATTGAGGAAATCGACGAGCCGCTCGAGCATCTGGTCTTCGCGCTCCCATCGCAGTTGGAAGGCGCACTGCGCGTACTCTGCAGGTAGGCGGCCTTCCCGCATTTGCTGCCACTCTACACAGCTTGCTTGGCTGGTTCAAGCCGTTAGCTTGGCTGCAGTGAGCGCCTGGAGCGAGTGGGTATGCCGCGGCGGCGCACTCGAGCGCGCCGCTCTGCCCCCGTTGCAGACGGGTGACGGCTGTGGTAGAGTAGCATTGGTTGCGGTGGGGAATCGTCTAGCGGTAGGACAGCAGACTCTGGATCTGTTAGCCGAGGTTCGAATCCTCGTTCCCCAGCCGGAACGGCCGCTCGCTCGAGCGGCCGTTTTCTTTGCGCTGCGCGTCAGCTGTTGCCGAGGAAGAGCGCGCCCAAGATTGTCGACACGACGCTGACAATAAGCGCGCCGAAAAACGCCGACCAGAAGCCGTCGATATAGAAGCCGGCGCCAAAGAGGGTGACGGCGAGCCACGAGGCGAGGGCGAAGGTGGCAGCGTTGATCACCAACGAGAAGAGCCCGAGCGTCAGGATGATCAGCCCGCAGGAGAGCAGCCGCAGAATGGGCCGGATGACGGCGTTGACGATGCCGAGAACGGCGGCCATCACTATCACTGCCAGCCAGCCGTTGGTATCGACGATCGTGATGCCGGGGATGAGCAGCGCCGCAAGCGCGACCGAGACCGCAATAATCGCCCAGCTCACCAACAGCCGCATTGCTCCTCCTCGACGCCATCATAACGGAGAAGGGGGCGGAAGCGCTGCCGGCTGATGAGAGCAGGGCGCTCCGAAGAAGCCCGCGCGTCTTCTGCTGCATCCGCCAATCGCGCGGCCGGCAGGCTGAGGAGCGCTGCCGAACAGCGGGAGTATCGGCCGGACGCCCGCCAAAGCTCAATGAAACCACTTCCACGGCGGGTCCTCGACCCACGAGTGGGGAGTGACCTTCACCTGCAGCCGCGGCACATGGAACTGGTGACCAGCTCGCCAGAGGATCGAATATGCAAAGGGGCGTCCCAATCCATTGAACAGATGATCCATTGTCAGGTGGACGAGGTAGCTGACCATGGCTGGGAGAACGAGGGGATAGCGGAGCGCGGCGACTACCCCGAGAGCGCCGAACTCCCAGCCGTGGAGGGGGAGGATCAACCAATCGCGCGTGCGGGTCACCTTGCAGACGGCATAGTCCACGAGGTGGTCGGCATCGATGAGGGTGCCAGCCGCAAGCGCGGCCGCAGCGGCAAGCGGGCGGCGCGTGATCGCGTAGGTTCCCGCTGCGAGAAGAGCGGAAACAATCGCATGCTGGTAGGGTTTCGCCATCCTACCGAGCTCCTTCCCAGACAAGTGTCGTACAGGTCTCGATATGGTAGGTCTGCGGGAAGAGGTCAACCGGCTGCACTTCCTCGAGCCGATACCCGCCGTCCACTAGGAGGCGCAGATCGCGCGCGAGGGTTGCGGGCTCGCAGGAGACATAGAAGACCCGTGGCGGGCGGCGGGCGAGAATGGCGCGCAAGACCTCGGGTCTGCATCCGGCGCGCGGCGGGTCGATGATGAGGGCATCGAGGGGACCGTCCAGCTTCGGCAACGCGTCTTCCACTTTGGCCTGGAGAAACATCACGTTCTGAACGTCGCTCCCATTGCGACGTGCGTCGCGGAGCGCTGAGGCCGATTCTTCGATGCCGACCACTCCTGCGCAGTAGGGAGCGAGCAGCAGCGCGAACAGACCGACCCCGCAGTAGGCATCGACAAGCCATTCTCGGCCGCTCAAGCCAAGGCGGTCGCGCGCCAGCAGCACCAGCAGCTCGGCCTGGCTGACGTCGGCAGGGGGGTCGGCCACGAGCGACGAGAGGTCGCGGCGGTCAGGACGCGTGTTCACCTGAAAAAAGGAGGAGGGAGAGACGACGAATTCCCGGCCGAGCATCGTCTCGCGGTACGAAGGCTGACCGGAAGGGAGAGGCGTCTCGCCATCGCCGATCTTCGGCCCTACCAGCACGTCGCCCGTCCGCGCGCCCGTCCGCACGACAACCTGATGGAGCCGACGGCCGAGCGCTTTTCCTTGGAGCTCGGCAAGCACGGCGTTGATCGGCGGCTGCATCAGGAGACAGTAGTCAACGGCGAGGAAACGCCGATGGTCACTGCGCGTAAAACCGAGATGTCCCGACCGGCGCACCGAGAAGCGCGCGTGGTTACGATAGTGCCACGGGTCGGTGCAGCCGATAGTCGGGCGCACCGGCGGAGCGCTGAACTTCCCAATCCGCTCCAGCTGTTCGACGACGATACGTCGTTTCGCCTCCAGCTGAGCAGGATAGGCAAGATGCTGCCACTGGCAGCCGCCGCACTCGCCAAAGTAAAGGCACGGGGCAGGTACGCGGTCGGGGGAAGGTTCCACGACCTCCACCAGCCGTCCGCGCAGGTAATCCTGCCGCTCTTCAACGATGTCGATGACGACGAGCTCGCCCGGCAGACCAAACGGGACAAAGATGACCCGGCCCTCATCACGCCCGATGGCCGCTCCGCCGTGGACGAGCGCTTCCAGCCGGACCGTGCGGCGCGGAAACGAGGAGGGCGATTGTCCAGCAGTCATACCTGAAGAGTAACCTCTCCCGCCGCGAACGCCTCGATCTCGCCGTTCGGCAGCTGAACAAGCAGGCGCCCCAGCTGGTCGACCTCGACTGCGCGGCCCCGCGTCACGCGGCCGCCGGCGCGGATCTCCACCGACTGGCCGAGCGTTTCGAGCCGCTCCCGCCACGCGGGGACCAGAGTGTGACCGGCGAGCAGACGGTCGTAATGGGCATCGAGCCGCTCCAGCAGGGCGTTGAGCAACACGCGCCGTTCGATCGGGCGGCCAGCAGCGCGCGACAGGCTCGTCGCCTGCTCTGGGATGCCCGGCACGCGCCGGGGATCGAAATTGACATTAATCCCGACGCCGCCGACGGCCGTGGCGCGGTCGCCGCTCAGCCGGCTCTCAACGAGGATCCCGCCAGTCTTCAAGCCCGCGAGGAGCAGGTCGTTCGGCCACTTCAGCCGGACGGGGAGGCCGGTGACGTGCTCGATCGCGTCGGCGGCCGCGAGAGCAAGCAGCATTGGAAGAAGAGGAAGCACGGGGGCTGGAGGCCGGATCAAAACCGAGAGCATGAGCGAGCCGCCCGGCGGCGAGAGCCACGGCCGCTGAAAGCGACCGCGGCCGCCCGTCTGCTCCTCGGCGAGAACGACCAGTCCTTCCTCTGCGGCGGCAGCGCGCGCCCAGACCTCATCCATCGTGCTGGATGTCCTCGCGAGCACGACGGCGTCGCGCCCGAACCGGCCGGCGCGTGGAAGGCCCCAAGCAGCGAGATCAGACTGCAACGGCAATCGGCGTCAGCGGTGCGTGCTCAGGCATCACCCGCTCGGCAAAGAGACGCATCGAATGGCGCACGAACTCCCGGTCGAGGCCGCCCCAATCGAACCAGCAGATGAGGTGGCGAACCCCGAGGGCATGGAGGCGGTCGATCTGCTCCGCGATTTCCTCTGGCGAGCCGACGAGAACGCCGCGCTCGATCAGCTCCTCTGGGGTTTCAGGACGCTGCGGCGGCTGTGCCGGCGTCACTTGGAGATCGGCGGCGACCGAAAGGTACTGCTCGGCGGTGCGGCGCGCGATCCGCCACGCCTCGGCGCTCGTTTCGGCGATGAGGATATGGCGAAGAACGCCGCACAGCTCGAGCGACCGGACGATCGTCGCTTCGTCGTGGCCGGCGGCGCGGCGCGCCTGAACATAGCGTTGGATGCTCTCGTAGGCACCTTCTTCCCCCAGCCGTCCGATGAGAATGGGGCGACCGAGCTGGGCGGCGCGGACCTGCGACTCGGGCTTGGTGGCCGCGTGGACGATTGGCGGGTGAGGATGCTGGAAGGGGCGCGGGTAGACCGAAACTCCCTCCACCTGAAAATAGCGCCCCTGGAAGGAGACCACCGGCTCCGTCCAGCAGAGGCGCATCAGCTCGACCCCCTCGGTAAAGCGTTGGCGACGCTCGTCGAGCGAGACTGCAAAGCCGCGGAAGTCGCGCGGCGAGAGCCCGGGTCCTACTCCGGCGATAAGCCGGCCTCGGCTGAGGTTGTCGATCAGGGCAAATTCCTCGGCGAGACGGATGGGATGTTGCAGGGGCATGATCGCGATGCCCGAGCCCAAACGAATGCGCGACGTGCGCATCGCCATCGCTGCAAGCACCGGGGTGGGCGAGCCGAAGGTGCCGTACGGAGTGAAGTGATGCTCGGCGACCCAGCACACCTCGAAGCCGAGCTGTTCGGCAAGGACGGCGCTCTCAATGGCATCAGCGAGGTCGTCGGCGGCAGCGATCCCGGGGCGTACTTGGCCGACGTGGAACGTGCTGAACCGCACTGGCTCCTCCTCCCCCGGCCGGATGCCGAAATCACTCGTGACGAGACGGTCGATTGCTATACTGCTCAGGCGCGGGGATGAAACTTTTGCCGCTGCAATGGCGTACCACGCGCGCGAGCCTCGGCAAAAGGGTAGCACAGTCCTGAGGTCGCGAGGAGCGGTTGGCAAGCGGTCGCTCGGCGGGGCGCTGCCCTGCCGAGCGCTTGAACGAGGAAAAGAGGGCGAAATGAGCTGGGGTCGGCGCTTCGCGCAGTGGCTGGTGGGGGCAGCGCTGGCGACTGGGGTCCTCGTTGCTCCCCTGCCTGTTCATGCTCAAGGGCCAGAACTCGAGCAAGCGGCGGCGACGGTGCGGCCGGCCGTCGTGCGGATCTCTTACGTCGTTTTCGAGACCGACCCGCTCGGCCGGGTGCGGCGCTCGACATCGGTCGGGTCCGGCATCATCTTCGACCGGCGAGGCTACATTGCCACCAACGCCCACGTCGTGGAACGCTCGTCCGGCACGGTGACGGTCGACCTGATCGACGGTCGGCGGCTCGAGGGGGTCGTGATCGGGATGGACCGGTACACGGATGTCGCTGTGGTCCAGGTGAGCGCGCCGGACCTCCCGGTCGCAAAGTGGGGAGACTCGTCCTCGCTGGTCCCGGGACAGCCGGTCGTTGTCATCGGGCATACGCCGCTTCTCGACCGCCCGTACGAGGGACGGCCGGGGGTGGTGCTCGGCCTTGATGGGTCAACCATCATGATCAGCGGCTCGGTCCACCGGGAGCTCATCCGCTCGTCGATCGAGCTCTATCCCGGCGACAGCGGCGGGGCGCTGCTCGACGCGGCGGGGAACGTAGTCGGGATGAACGTGATGCGCCGGCGCGACGACCCGTCGGGAACGTGGAATGAATTTCTCCATATCCCCAGCAATCGCGTTCAAACAATCGCCAACTTGCTGGTGCTGCACGGGAAGATCGCGCGCCCGTTCTTGGGCGTGTATGTCTCGACCCTCACCCCCCAAGGCGCAAGCCGGCTCGGCCTTCGCCACTCGCGCGGCGCGTACATCGAAGCGCTCGTCCCGGCGGGACCGGCCGGCCGGGCAGGCCTTGTCGAAGGGGACACCATCATCGCGATCGAGGGCATGCCTGTGCGCTCCCGGGAAGACCTTCAGCTCGCTCTCGATCGGCTCCTCCCCGGCCAAACGGTCACCGTCGAGGTGATCCGGAGCAACGGAATGCCTGAGGCGATCCTCGTGACCGTCGGAGAGCGCCCCTAGCGGCCTTGACAGCCGACAACGAGTACGCCATCGTTATGGCGCGTGCTGGGCGTCGGATGCCAGCGCTCCAACGGAAAAGGGTTCCACCGTGCGCGATCCTGAACTCCTCGTCGGTCATCGCTATATCGTTGGCGGAAGAGAGTTTGCCGTTCTCCGGCTTGAAAACGGTGAGCGGCGGCTGGCGAAAGTGATCGGCTGGGCCGACCACATCGGCCGGCCGAGCAATCCCGCAGCGGCGCACTACCTCGTTGTCGAGTGCGGACGGAACCCCGAGACCTGGCAGACCCTCTTGCTCGAGATCCCGAAGGGGTTCCGGCGCGAGGGCCTGAGGTCGACCGTGCTCATGAAACGGCGCCGCTAAATTCCCCCAAGCGGCACCCTCCTTCTAGGCCGAACGGCCTGCCAGAGATTTGCCGCCCCGTGTTATTGTCTATCTGTTGGAGGGCTACTATTGGCCGGGAGGGGGTCAGCCATGAACGCACGCGTTTCCCTTGACCCGTACGAAGCCCTGTACGAGTGCGTGACGCTCGATGCGGCAACGGCGCGCGCTGCGTCCGTCGCCACGCTGATCGAACCGAGGATGGTGACGTATTACGACCTTGCCGCGACGCTGCACGAGCTCGAGGCGGCGCACCGACAAGCGCGGCAGCTAGGGCGAGTCATCGGCCGGTCGCCGCTTCGTCCGTGGTTGTCGCGCCTTCTTCGCACTCAGCGGGCGCTGGTGAAGCAGCTGCGCGCGGCGATGAAAGAGCGCACTGAGCATCTCGCCCTCCCCTAGCGAGGCCGGCGCGCCCCCGAAAAGCAGAGCAGCATCGCGAACAGACAGAGCGCACCACAGGCGAAGAAGACGCTCCGGAGGCCGAAGGCGCTCGCGAGAAGACCGGCAGCCAGCGGCATTCCGGTCATGCCGACGCTGTAGGTTGCTTGGTAGACCCCCATCGCCGTCGCGCGCGACCCTGCGGCCGCGGCCTGAACGGCGCCGCTCATCGTCAGCGGGCTGATCAACCCAAACCCCACGCCGCCGACTACCTGGAGCAGGATCAAAGAGACCGGCTCCGGCGCGAGAGCCGAGAGGGCGGTCGTTACGCCGAGAAGGAGCAGTCCGAGAGCGATGCTAGGGTTGTGGCCAAGCCGAACCACAACCTGATGGACGAAGAGCGCCGTGATGCCGAGCGCAAGAACGCGCACCGCCGCCAGCGTGCCTAGCAGTTCAGTCGGCGTGCCGACATCGCGCGCGAGCAGAGGGAGGAAGCCGAAGGTCGTCGCGAAGCCGACCCCGACTGCCAGAGCCATGATGGTCGAATAGCGCGCAAGATCGCCAACCGGAAGCCCCCTTCGGGAAAACGGCGCTGCTGCCGCGCTGCCGGCAGGCCGATCCTCAACCCCCGCATAGGCGCCGACGCCGACGATGGCGAGCGCAAGGCCGGCGAGGAACACTAGCCGCAGGTCCCCCAGCCCGGCGATCGCGCCACCCGCGAGGGCAGCGCCGACTTGGGCGAACGAGTTGAGCGCATTGGCGCGCCCCATGGCCAGCACCGACTGATGAGGGGGGAAATGGAGCGCGTAGTGGATCGAAAGAATGACCCAGAAGGCTGCGGCGATGCCGGTAACAAAACGCGCCGCTGTCAGTGTCAGCGGGTCTGGCGCAAACGCCAGCCCTGCTGCCCCAACAGCGCAAGCGACGAGTGCCATGAGACCGAAGGGACGCCGGCGCCCTATCCGGTCGGACCACAGCCCGATGGGAATGCGGAAGAGCAGCTGGGGCAGCCCGTAGGCCGCCACTACGACGCCGACCCCCGCGAACGATGCCCCGAGCCGCTCTGCGTGGACGGGAAGGATCGGTACGTAAACATACAGCGATGCCCAAAAGAGAAAGACGGTGAGGCTCATCAGTTGGAGCGAGCGGCGGCGGAAACGAGGCGCAGAACTTCGAACGCCGGCCTGAGGCAAGGTCATGCGACCCCTCGCCCGGAGCCGCGCCGAGTCGCGCGCTGATGCCTTGCCCGGCGCGAGACGGCAGCGCGCGGGATGCGCCAGAAGACCGCTTCTGGTGCAGAACGGTCGAAGGTGCGAGCGGGAAGGAGGACACTGCGCACAGCCACCTCGCGATCAGGCAGAGAGCAGGAGGATACCGAATTGAGAAGCAGCCTGCTGAGACGAGGCGGCTGTCGGTCCTCAGAGAAGATGTGCGCTCTCTTCCGAAAGCGCCGCGCCCCTTCTCGCCGCTCTGTCCGCGCGAGACATCCCCTCCCCTTCCCGTATCCGGTACGCTACGCCTCGGCGGTCTTCAGGGAGATGCCGAGAGAGTGGGGACTGTGCTGCCGTTGCGCCGCGTCGCGCCGGTCGCCATCCCAGCAATCGGGGCAGGATCCCTCGTGCTGGCAGCGCCTGCTCCTTCGGGTGTGCAGCAGGGAAGGTGGCTCAACCAGCCGCCGCTCGCAAACTGGGGTCGACCGGGCATGCCTCTCCCGACGCCGCAGCCGATCGCTCCCGGCGGCTTGGAGGAAGATCGACCGAACGGCCGGCGCCGTATCTCGCCTTGCTGTGCCACGCAGAGACGGCGGAAGACCGGCAGTTGACGGCGAACAGCTGGTCGCTCGCGCTGCTCTATCAAGCCGGCTACGGCGTTAAGATCATCCCTGCGCAGACGAGCATTGATGGCATGTGCCGGCCTGGGAATAGAACTATTTCGTCTTCGGAGTATTTAGCTGGCACGCTTGCCCCACAGCCGATGAACGCCCGTCTCGACCCCTCCGCACCGTCCGTCAACTTCTTCGGGCTGCACGAGGAGGTCCTCGTTATCTTCCACCGCTACACGCCGCAGGACCCGCTCTGCTGTCCTTCTGCGCAGGCAACCATCCAGTACACTATTCAGCTCTCGCCGCCGCTTGTCGTTCCGACGGGCATGTTAACGCGGCCGAGCGACCGGAACTGACGATGACCGACGACGAACTCGACATCCCGCCGCAGGCAGTCGTGCCCATCCTCGGGGAGGGAGAATATCCGGCCTGGGAACAGCGGCTCGCCCGGCTCAGCCTCGAGCAGCGCGAGGCGCTTCGCGAGTTCGCTGACTTCCTCCTCCAGTACGCGTCAGGAAGGGTGCCCCGAGCGCGAGGAGCGAGAACGGGGCAGCGGGGAGAGTTCGCTTCCCCGCAGCCGGACGAGCCCTAAGCTGAACGGCTGTTCCTTGCGGGCGCTGGCTGCTAGATTCCGTCGCGATGCGTCGTCTCCGCCCGCTCCTCTACCTGCTGCTGCTGGCGCCGCTGCTTCTTCTCTTCGTCGACACGGGGCGCGCCCTCGCCGACCTGCGCCTGCCGCCGGAGGCATTGCCGAATGAGCAGTATGTCCGAGGCGAAGTTCTGGCGGTTGTCGAGCAGGGGATGCGCGATGTCTTTGGGACGAGCAGCCGCTACCAGCTTCTTCGGGTCGGCCTCCTTGACGGACCGGATCGCGGCCGAGAGGTGCTTGTCGAGTATGGCGGGCAGATCAAAATCACGGCGGAGCAGCAGTTTTCGGCTGGACAGACGGCCGTGCTCATTCGGGATCCGAACGGCAGCTACCGGGTCGCCGACCACTACCGTCTGCCGGCGCTTCTCGGCGTCGTGGCCGTCTTTATCGCGCTGATCATCTTGAGCGCAGGGCTGAAAGGGATCGGCTCGCTCTTCGGCCTCGCAGTGTCGTTTACGATCATCGTGCAATTTATCGTCCCGCAGCTGCTCCTCGGCCGCGACCCGCTGCTGATCTCGATCGTCGGCTGTTCGGTGATTCTTGTTGTCACCACCTACCTTGCGCATGGCATCTCGAAGCAGACGACGGTGGCGGTTGTGTCGACTTGCCTTGCGCTCGCGACGACAGGAGTGCTCGCGATCGTCGCCGTTCATCTGACCGGGCTGGCGGGCCTTGGCAGCGAAGATGCCGCCATGCTCCAGATCGGGCCGACCTCGGTGATCAACTTGCGCGGTCTCCTGCTGGGCGGCATCTTGATCGGCACGCTCGGCGCTCTGAACGATGTCACTACGACGCAGGCAGCGACCCTCTTCACGCTCGCGCAGGCGAAGCCGCGAGCGAGCCTTGCGGAACTGGTGCGCGAAGGCTTTCTCGTCGGACGAGAGCATATCGTCTCGCTGGTCAACACCCTCGTCCTCGCCTACTCTGGGACGGCGCTCGGCGTTGTCATCTTCTTCGTTCTCAACCCCTCGCACCTCCCCTATTGGGTCTTGTTCAACAGCGAACTTGTCGGCGATGAGGTCGTTCGGACGGTTGCCGGAAGTGTCGGTGTCATCCTCGCGGTGCCGCTTACCACCGTGCTCGCGGCCTGGGCCGGCCGACGCGAGGCGGCGGCGCGGTCTTCCTCTGCAATGGCCGTGCTCCTTCACCGGCACTAAGGTGCGGTGCCGTTGGCCGCCTGCGCCGGCAGCCTTTCCCAAGGCGGCCAAGCCCGCACGCCACGCTCGCGCCCCTCGCCCTCGGCAGCTTGCAGCACCATCGCCGTCCGCCGGCAGAAGGTGCGCAACGGTACCGCCGCGAGAGCTGGCGCACTAGGCAGACGCTCGCCTGAGTGGCGCGGCTTCGGCGCAGCGCGACGGGGTGAGGCTGCGGCGCGGCCGGCATGGCGGCTCATCGCGGCGCCGCCTTCTCCCATTGCAACTGCTCCCGCCCGCCCTCTCTCACGCACGGCACTTGCGGCGGTGCTTGACCGCATCCTGCTGGATTGCAGCGAACCCCTGCCCGCGCTCTGGCGCACGACAGCAGCCATCTCCCCGTCAGTATGAGCAAGCCGTTTCTCTTGCCCCGCCTGAGGGGCGCAGCCTCGATGACACCCCGCTCCCCGGCATCGCGAGCGAGCCATTTCTCTTCGCTCCTCCCCCGGGGGTCGTGCGGCCTCGATACCGGCCTGCTCTCCGTCATCGAGCGAGCCGTTTCTCTTCGCTCCTCCCCCGGGGGTCGTGCGGCCTCGATACCAGCCTGCTCTCCGTCATTGCGAGGCCCGAGCGCAGCGAGGGCCGCGGCAATCCCGACCATAGCCGCCTCCGCCCCACGAGAAGCGGCCCTGCTGCGGCCGGGATTGCCGCGCCTGCTGCGTCGGCGCGCAACGACGCCACGGCCGCTTAGGGATCCGTTGCGCCAAGGCGATGGTCTTCAGGCCAGCCATGGCAACTTCCTCGTCCGGAGGTGCTCTACGACCGTCCTGTCGTCAGAGGGGACGGTCGGCCACTAAGCGCAGTCCTTGCGCGCGGCGCGGCAGCGGACTGGTGCTCCCACCGAGCGAATTTGTCGGAGCGCAGACCCCCTCCGCGCAGGGAGCAGGGAGAGCGCTGCTGGTGAGGGGCAGAACGGTCCCTTGCGCCATTCAGGGCACTGCTCCCGGACGGAGTCCCGTGCAGCCGAGTGCTTCGGCGGCGCTCCTCTCGGTCCCGGAGAGCATCCCGAGCCGAGGCGTGCCCATTCCCTAGGCTGCCGACGGCTCGGGCCAGTTGAAGACACGAGCCGCAGTCTTGCCGAGGATCCAGTCAACATCGCCGGGCGGCAGCCAGCGTGCCGCCTCGACGCGGATGATGTCCAAGTTCTCGCGGTACGTGCACTTGTTGCGCGCGATCTGCTGTGTCTGGTCGGAGCCCCACATCATCCGTTGCGCACCGAAGGCGGCATGAACGCGCTGGATCATCGGCTGCAGGTCAGCGAACGGCGGCGGCTCCTGCGAGAAAAGCGGCAGCGCCGACACCTTGACCGTCACGTTCGGGAACCGCGCAAGCCGCTCGAGGCTCGCCATGCGCGCATCGCGCACCTCGGGCGAAATCGGCATGTTCAGGTGATCGACGATCAGCCGGAAATCCGGGTAGCGCTCGAGGATCGGCTCCATCACCTCGGCGATCCCGCCGAGACGGAAGACCGCCACCGGAATCTGCAGCCGTTCCGCGGCTGCCCAGAAGGGTTCAAGCGTTCCCTCAGCAAGCAGCTTCGAGCCGTGCGGCTCGTTGAGCGACAGCCGAATGCTGCACATGCCGGGCTGATCGAGCCACCGCTCCAGCTTCGCGAAGTGCGTTGGGTCCGACGGCTGATACCACCCCATGACGCGGAAACGGTCGGGATACCGCGCTGCCACTTCGAGCGCGTAGTCCGGCGCGTTGCCGGGCAGATAGAGAGGCGAGATCACGGCGCGATCGATCCCCGCCTCATCCATCAAGGCGAGCATGCGCTCCGCGGTCATCGGCTCAGGGAGGTGCGGCTTTGCATTCGGGTCCATTGGGCGGTCCGGCCGATCGGCTTCCCAGAGATGTACTTGGGCGTCGATGATCATCGGCTCTCTCCTGCGGAAGGATGCGGCGATCCTGCCGGGTTATGCGCTGTTCGGTCAAGGCAGCGCATCGCGCAGTTCGCCGCCGTTCTCTGCACTCGGGATGAGGCAGCGCCCTCGTCACTCGCGCCTGCCGGAGAAGGAAATGGTGCGCTTTCTCGGCCGGGAACGACAGCAAGCGGATAGCTGCCGAGTGAAGGGCGACTGGTCAGAGCGCCTGCCATCAAGCGATGGCGCGGCGCATCAGCCGCACGGGATCGCTGAGCGTTCCGGACGAAGTGGGAAGACGGCTCGGCACGCTGCCGCTCGAAGACATTGCCTCCGGGCGGGTGCTGCCGGCAGTACAGGCGCGACAGCTCTTGATCCCGGCGTGCGGGCAGATGAAGCGCGGCGACGGCAAAGCGACCGCCGAACGATCAGCCCCTCCATCGTTGCCGTCAAGCTGATTGGATCGGCGGAGCGGCTTTGCGATAATCCGCGCGACCCTAGCGCGAGGGGCGAAAGACGCGCGTGGTCGAGACTCAAGCGAAGCCGCTACCGCCGCCGGTGCAGCCGGACCATCCCGACCGTCCAGCTTCTCGCCGCGCGCTCGATCGGGGTGTCCTGCTGGCAGCGCTGCTGACGCTGTTCGCGATAGGACCGCTGTTCTATCCCGGGTTCTTTCTCTCTGAGCGCGGCCTGATCGTGCCCTACGAGGTTGTGGGCCTCGCGGAGCGCCCAAGCCCCACGTGGCTTCCTCGACTTGCCGACGACCCGACGCTCGCTCAAGGACCTGCACCCTACTGGGCAGCCCGCATCTTGCTGCTCGCTGGCCTCTCTCCGAGCGGGGCAGTCAAGGCAGTGTTTGGGGGCAGCCTCATCCTCGCCGCAGTCGGCGTCTACATCTTGGCGCGGCGCGTTGTCCGCGCACCGCGCGACCAGCCCGAGCCCGTCTGCTGGCCGGCGCTGGTCGCCGCCGCGATCGTCGCCGCGCTTCCCGCTCTCGCCGACGCACTCTACGTTCGCGGCAACCTTGCCGAAGTCTGGGCGCTCGGCCTGCTCCCCTTCGCGCTCTGGACCAGCCTCGCCGCAGCGCGCGTCGTTGGGGAGGAGCGCGAGCCAGACGTGCCCACAATCGTGATCGGAGCCGTGCTGTGGGCAGCAATTGGGCTCGCCCATGTCGGGCTGATGCTCGCCGGGCTGTTTGTGCTGGCGGCGCTGCGCCCTCGCCCGGAGGGATGGACCGGCCCGGCAGGCGGGGTCGTCCTCGCCGGCGCAGTGTGGCTGGTGATCGCTGCTCGTCACCCGATTACGCTCGGGATGCCGCCAGCTCCCCCGCTTGACCTCGCGCAGGTCTTCGCCCCGCCTTTCTCCCCCGCCGCCGCCCGCTCGCTCGGTCCGGTCGCCGCGATTCTCCTTCTCCTCTCCGTGGCGCCGCTCGGCGTCCGTCGGCCGGCTGCGCTTGCGCTCGCTGCGGCCGCACTGATCGCGCTTTCCCTGTCGTTCGCTGCGCCGATTTGGCAGCGCCTTCCTGCGCTCCTCAGCTCGCCTTCGCAGCTCCTCGGCGTCGCCGGCATTGCGCTTGCCGTCGCGGGAGCGCAGCTCGTTCGCGCGCTCGATCTCGGACGGCCGATGGCCGCCACTGCGCTTGCGGTGATGGCGCTCGTCGCGGGCGCGCCCGTCTTCGCGGCGCAGCCGCTCGCCGTTCGCGAGCCGACCAGCTTCACTCCGTACCTAGTTGACCGCGACATCCTGCTCCTTGAAGCGAGCCTGCAGGCCGAAGACGTTCGGCCGGGCGGGACGCTGACGGTCGTCCTCGTCTGGCAGGGACGCCGGCCGATCGGCCGCGACTTGACCGTGTTCACCCATCTCCAGAACAGTGCCCACGTGGTGGTAGCGCAGCATGACGGTCCGCCCGTCGAGGGGAAGCGGCCGACAAGCGGCTGGCGTCCCGGCGAGCCCCACCTCGACCTCCATCCGATCCGCATTCCTTCCCCGCTGCCGCCGGGGCGCTATCAGGTGGTAGCCGGGATGTATCTCCCGGCAACGGGCGACCGCGTCGGGATCCTCGCGCCGAACGGGCGAACGTCGGACGCGATCATGCTCGGGGAGATTGAGATCCGATGAAGCGGCTCGTCGTTCTCCTTTCGCTTTTCGCGATCGCGCCGCTTCTGCATCCGCTCTACTTCTGGGGCGCCCACGACGGACGGCACTCGGTCTACTTTCTGGTGCAGTTCGACCGCTCGATCCGCGATGGGATCCTCTGGCCCCGCTGGGCGCCGGACTTCACCTTCGGCTACGGCTACCCGATCTTCAACATCTACGCGCCGCTTGCCTACTTTATCGGCGAAGCGTTCCATCTTCTCGGCTTCGACCCCGTGACCGCAGTCAAGATCGTCTTCGGCTTGAGCGTCGTCCTGAGCGGGCTCACCATGTACTGGTTCGCGAAGGACGCAATCGGCGCGCGCGGCGCAGTGCTCGCCGCCGTCGTCTACATGTATGTCCCTTACCGGATCGTCGACATCTACGTCCGCGGGGCGCTCTCGGAAAGCGTCGCCTTCGTCTTCCTTCCGCTCGTGCTCGGCGCCTTCCGCAGGCTGCTCGCGGCTGCCGAGCTTCGGCTCGTCTACGGCGCCGGCCCAGCCGCGCCCCATCTTGCGCCCCGCGCCCTCGTCGCCGCAGTGGCGCTCGCAGGGCTGATCTTGACTCACACCCTCGCCCTGACGATGCTGCCGATCGCGGCCCTCTACGTCGCGTGGCATCTTCTTCGCATCGGGCGCTCGCTCTGGGCCGATGGACAGCGGCCGTTCAGCGCGGTTCGGTCGCTGCTGCCCGCCGCAGGATGGAGCTTGGCAGCTGGCGTCGCGGCGCTGGGATTGTCGGCGATCTTCTGGGTTCCGCTTGCCTTCGAGTACTCCTTCGTCCGCGTTGACCAGTGGACCACCGCCGACTATGACTACCGCAATCATTTCGTCTACCCGCATCAGCTGCTCTCATCGTTTTGGGGCTACGGGCTGTCACGTCCCGGCCCAGATGACGACATGCCATTCCAGCTCGGGGTAGCCGCTCTTGCGCTGGCGCTGGTCGGCCTAATCGCGAACCGCCAGCCGGGGATCACCGCGGACCGCCTCTTCTTTGCCCTGCTTGGCGGCGGAGCGATCGTGCTGATGCTGCCGGCCGCCGCTCCGCTCTGGGAAGCGCTTGGACTCGCCTCGCTCCTGCAATTCCCTTGGCGAATGCTCGGCTGGAGCGCGCTCGCGCTCGCCTTCCTTGCCGGCCTTGCGGCGACAGGCGACCCAGCAGGCAGCGACCGAACCGCGGACGCCCGCGATCGCGTCGGGCTCGGCGCCCTCCTCCTCGTGGTCGTCATCGCCGCGGCGCCGTTTCTCTCCCCGCCGATGATCGAGCCCGCGGAGGGGCCTGTCTCGCTCGGGGCGCTGATGCGCTTTCAGCAAAGCAGCGGCGAACTGGTCGGACTGACGCGCTGGAACCAGATCAAGCCGACAGGGTCGCCGCTGAAGCCGCTCTACGAGGCGGGCCTGCCGATCACGTCGAAAGTCGATCCCACGACACTCCCTGCCGGCGCGAGCGCGGAGACACTGCGTCATACGACAGTCCTCGATGAAGTACGCGTTTGGTCGCCGGAGCCGTTCCGGCTCGGCTTCTATACCCAGCACTATCCGGGCTGGACGGCGACGGTCAACGGCAGCCCAGCCGAGATCGTGCCGACCGGCCCCTATGGGCTGATCACCGTCGACCTGCCCGCGGGAGAATCCATCGTGCGCCTTCAGTTCGTCGATACGCCGCCGCGAACCGTCGGCCAGATTGTGAGCGGCGCGATGGCGCTCGCGCTCGCTGCGCTTGCTGCGTGGTCCTTCTGGAACCAGCAGCGCGCTCGCCCGTTTTCGGCCGCCTCACCGCCCCGCGCCCCTGGGCCGGCCGAGCCGGGAGGGCACCGGTGATCGCTCAGTTCGCGCGACGGCTCGACCGGGGGATGGCGGTCGCCGCGCTCCTCTCGCTGCTCGCTGCTGTGCCGCTGCTCGACGGGCGCGTGGCGGGCGGTGAGGCAGCTGAGCGGAGCCTCGCTGCGCTGATCGCGTTCGATCGCGCACTGCGCGAGGGCACGCTCTGGTCGCGCTGGGCCGACGAGACGCCGAGCGGTGTCCCGCTGTTCACGGCGCCGCCGCTCGCCTACGCCCTTGCTGAGGGGGGAGTGCTTCTGGGCATCGGCTATTGGGGCGCCCTGAAGGCCGCGATGATCATCGCCGTGGTCGCCGCTGCGGTCGCGATGTACCTTCTCGGCCGCCGGCTGTACGGCTCCGTCTCGGGAGTGGTCGCTGCCGTCGTCTTCGTTTATCTCCCCGTTTATCTGTTCGCTGTCTATGAGCGAGCAGCGCTCTCTGAAGTGGTCGCCTTCGTTTGGCTGCCGCTCATCCCCTGGTCGCTGCTGCAGCTCGAGCCGGCCGCGCGCGGTCGCCCGCGATCGCGGTGGGGAGCGGTGGGCGCCGTCGCCGTCGCTGGAGGCGTTCTCGGCGCAGGGATGCTGACAGACCCGCTCCTCGTTGCGCTCGTCCTCCCCGTGGCGGCGGCCCTCGTCGCTTGGCGAGCCGTCGAGGAAGGAGCGCCGCGGCGGGCAGTGGGGTCGATGCTCGGCCGAGCTGGGGCAGCGCTGGCGCTTGCTGCAGGGATAGCGGCAGTCTGGTGGCTGCCGCTGATCGCTTCCCTTCCTCCATCGAGGCAGCCTGGGCCGGCAGCGGCTGCCGTGAACAGCCCGGCACTGTTCGTACACCCCGTCCAACTGGTGGCGCCGTACCGCGATGTGCGCGCAGCAGGCGGCGAGTCGGCGCCAGCCCTCGGAGTGCAGCTCGGCATCGCCGCGCTCGGGCTCGGCGGGTTCGCGCTGGTCGGCAGCCCACTTTCGATCCCGCGTCGTGCGCGGCGGACCGCGACGGTTTTCGCCGCTGCGGCTGCCGCTCTCGCGGCGTTGGCGACGCCGCTCGCCGCGCCGCTCTGGGCGGCACTCCCGGGCGCCATGCTGATGGAGATCCCGTGGCGCGCGCTCGAGGCGGCGGCGCTGGCGCTGGCCGCGCTCGCGGGAGCGGCAGCAGCGGGGCTCGAGGAGCGCTTCGGCGACCCCCTGGCGGCGGTGCGCGCAGTCGTGCCGCTGCTCGTTGCCGCCGTTCTCGCCAGTTGGATGCTGCTTCGTCTCGAGACGGGCCCCGTCCAGCCGGGAGCGGGGTCGCCGCGAGAGGGCGCTAAGGCAGTGTTCTCCTCCCTTCCTGCCGAGCAGGGTCAGCGCAGCACCGCCTCTCCGCAAGGGCAGCTCGGCGAACCGCTGACTAGCCGGCCTACCAAGACCGGCGACGCTCAGCGGCGGCTTCCTGACAGCAGCGGGGCTCGCGACGAGGCAGCTGATCATCCCGGCTTGACAGTTCAGGCCGGCGGTCCGGCGGCTGATCATCTCCGCCTCACGCGCGTTGAAGCGCGCGCGGCCGGTGTTCCGCCGGACGAGGGGGAGATGAGCCGCTTCGACGGAAAGCCGGTTCGTCCCGCTGCTGGGGCCGCTACGCCCTTCGCAGCAGCGCTGACGGCAGTGCTGCTTGGGACACGGGGTCAGCATGGCAGCTAAGCGCGAGACCGTCGTCGAAATCGACGGCGCAACCGTGATCAAGAGCCGAGCGCGGCGGCGTACTTTCGCTTGGCGGTGGGTGGATGGAACGCTTGTCCTGCGCGTCCCCGCCCGCGCCTCGAGGGCAGAGATCGAGCGGGTGATTGCGCTCGCTCGCGAACGCGCTGAACGACCGTCCCGGCACGCCGCCGATGATGCGACCTTGCGTCAGGAAGCGGAGGCGCTCAACGAGCGGTACTTTGGCGGCGCCTTGCGCATCGCTGCCATCCGCTACGCCACGATGACCACCCGCCGCGGCAGCTGCACGCCAGCAGCAGGCGAGATCCGGATTAGCCGCCGCCTCGCTCACGTCCCCTCCTGGGTGCGGCAAGCGGTCATTCATCACGAACTGTGCCATCTGCTTGAGCCTGGTCACGGTCCTGCCTTCCGCGCTCTCGAAGCGCGCTACCCGCTCCGTGCCGAGGCAGAAGACTATCTGGCGCTCCTTGAGCGCGGGGCTCGCGGAGCGACACCGCTGTTGCTGTCGGAGGAAGAGCGCGCCGTGCTGCTCGCTCTCCTCAGCCGCACCGGAGCGCTTCCCTCGCTCCGCGAGCGGCTAGCGGCCGAGGAGTAGCTCCGCCGACGCTGCCGGCAGTGGCCCCCAAATCTCAAGGAGGGTCTGCTCAGGGGTTTCGACGACCGCGACCCGCCGGCCGCAATACACCTCGCCGTCGACGGCGAACGGGGGCGTGAGCAGGCGTCCGCCGCGCGCAAGGGCGACCTGGATCGCCTCCTCGAGGCGATCGGTAACGACGACCCAAGCGCCCTGGCCGAGCGACCGGCCGGGACGCTGGTGCGGGCGGTTGTCGAGGGAGCGCCACGCCGCATCTGAGAAGCGCCGAGGCCGGCCTGTCACTTCGAGTCGAGCGGTTGCTGACCCGACCAGGAACGCCATCCGCTGGGCGAACGTCTCCGGCCGGCCAACCATCCGCGCCATCGCCGGCTGGGCAAACTCGGCATCGTACTGCTCGACAAGGCCGAGCCCGAGCGTTCCCCAGAACGCTTTCGATGCCTCAACATCTTCCGCGCAGACAACAACCGAGGTCAGCTCCGTGGCAGCGGCGGCCGGGTCGCGCTCCCAAGCAAGCGTCCGGCGGGGACGGGCAGGGACGACCAAGGTGAGATTCACGTCGTCTGGGAAGTGGACGAAGCCTTGCTGGACGGTAACCTGATTCGGCGGCTCGCCGAGATGCCACGTCGCCGGCCCGCCGACCCAGACGGCGCCTGCATCGTCACAGCGCTGACGAGCGACGTCGAGGTCGCGAACGTAGACATCGATGGCGAACAGCCCATAGGCATCGGCGTCGGGAAAGCCGATCGATGCCGGCGCGCTGCCGGCGAACTGGACGAGATGGACACGACCGCTCTCCGCGCCGGCTGCGGTGAGGACCCGCAGCCGCGCTGCCGAACAGCCCCCCCAAAGGCGCTCGACGACTGTTGCCGGAAGGTCTGTCTCGGCGACGGCCTCCCAGCCGAGTGCCGCGCAGTAGCACGACGCGCTCGCCTCGAGATCGCGGACGGTGATGACGACGGCGTGGATCCCCGCGATGAGCGCCATCAGTGCCGCGGCCCTTCGGCGATCTGCATCAGCGCCCCGCTCGCCGGGGCATGGACGACCATGGCGCGGCGCCAGCCCTCCCCCGGCAGGTCGACCACGATCGGCTCGCTGAAAAACTGGACGCCGATGCGGCGGCAGGCTGCCTCGGCAGCAGCAAGGTCGGGGGTGCGGAAGCCCATCGCGAGATAGCCGATATTGGGGGGCACAGCGCGGCCGACAAGGTCGAGCGCTTCATAGTTCAGCGGCTGGCCAAGGGCGATCTTCCCGAACATGTGGTCGCCCTTGACGAAGACCGAGTGAGTCCGCGCGTGCGGAGGGAGGTGGAGAAAGCTGTTGCTGACCGGCGACTCGAGCACCGCATCGATCAGGACGCCCATTCCGAGCACCTCCTGATAGAAGCGCACCGCTGCTGTCATGTCGCGAACGGTGTGAGCGCTGGTGACAACCTCGGTGTAGCCGGTCGGCGTCGTGCCGTGCTGGTCGAGGTAGCGGCGCATCTCGCCGACGCGGGTGCCTTCTCCGGCCGGCAGCTGGACGAGGTTGATCACGACACCGTCGGGGCCCTCGAACAGCACCTCGGTCGGCTCGCCGACAGCGGCAGCGCCCGCGCTCGCAGTGATCACGTGCGCAGTCGGGCGGCTCCATAGCTGGTAGCCGTTTGCCTCGATGTCGCGCGCCGCGCGGGCGATGTCGTAGGTGTAAAAATTGAGGTTCCAGATCCCGTAGGGACGGTCTTCGCCGGGCCGCCGCACAACCTGCCGGTGCGGGGCGTCGAACTCAAGCAGGAGGATCCGCCCGACGGTGCTCCCCGGAAAGGCGAGCAGAACGGCGCGGGCGCTCGACCCGGCAGGCAGCCGCCAATGATGCTCGAAGGCCGGCCCTCTCCAGCAGGTTTCGGGGCTGGCGTCGAGGCCGAGAATATCGCGGTAGAAGGTGAGCGATGACTCCAGCCGCTCAACGCCGACGATCGCGACGCTGAGAGGGCTGCCACCCCGCCCAACCTCCTCACTCGTCAAGACCATCGCGCTCCTTAGATCTTGGCGACCGCGAGGTAGACAATCGCCGCGATCAGCACCCAAATGCCCCACACCGAAACGATGGCGCGCAGGGAGGGCTTCCACAGCACAGCTTCGCGTTCGGGGGTGGAGCCGTACTTCACGATTTCACCGACCGCGGCCCCGATCTGGGGAAGGAGCACCCGCAGGTACACTCCAATCAGAACGATCCCTGCAAACAGAATGAGCTTGAGAGAGAGCCAGAGCGCATTGAATGGGGCGCCCGGCACGAACAGGGAGAAGACAGCTGCGACGGCGAGGGCGCCTGAGACGAGAACCCGCCACCCGAGGTCGAAGCGGCGGAAGAACTGCTGAAACGCCGCATGACGGCTGCCGGCAATGTGGCCGTGGGTCACCCAATACTGATGCCAGACGCCGGCGAACCAGAGAACGCCGATGACGGCACTCGCGACGGCTATCGCTTCGCCGACCGGCCCTTCAAGCCCCCACTCTCCGCGATAGGTGAGGTAAATGCCCAGCATCAGGAGAAGCACCAGCGCCGAGCGCGGCCCCATATCCATCAGGTCGGAGAGGCGGCTCATTGCCAGCCGCGTCGTGATGTGGTAGCGGCTGTTCAGCATACCGTAAAACGAGGCCATCGTCGCGATATCAGTGCCGAGCCAGATGATCACGAGCAGGATATGCAGCGCCTTCAGCAGTTGATAGTCGAGCGCCATCAGCTCACCTTCAGCACGGCAAGAAAGACGTTGACCACAATCCCTACCCAGATAATCGCAATGGGGACCCCGATCGCGCGCAGTTGGGCATCGAGACGCGGCTCCCGCTCCTTCTCGCCGCCGGCGATGGCGACAATGGTTGCGTTCGTCTCGCGTGTCGCCAGCCGCACCCAAACCATGCACGCGACGATAATGCCGAAGATAACCGATTTGAGGTTCAGCCAGAACCATCCGCTCGCGCTGGCGAGAGCAAGCGCCGCGGGGATGAGGAAGGCGGCCGCGATGCCGAGCCGGATGACCACATCAGCTGCAGCGAGGGGAGCGCCCCACCGCTCGGGGTGGAAGTGGCCGTAAGCGGTCACCCCTGCCCAGACGAGGCCGACCGCGACGGAGCCCCAGAAGAGCGGCGGCTGCCACTCCGGCGGCAAGGTGACCCAGCGGCCGACAAGAATGAGGGCAACAGCGACTGGGACGGTGAGCAGCATGCTCACTTGCGGGCCGATATCGAGGAGCCGGCGAAGTCGCCCGAACGCGCCGCGCGCTTCGAGCGTCAGGTCGCGGTTGCGCATCAACGACCCGCAAGTCGCGACACCGAGGTCGACGCCAAACCACGTCGCGATCAGCAGGATGTGCGCTGTCTTCAGAAGGGGATACAGCTCCACAAACCCTCCTCTGGCGTTCCTATGGTACTCCATTCCGCAACGGCAGCAGCGGAATCCGCTACGATGGGAGAATGGAGGGACAATGCCGAGCCTCGGTGTCTCACTGCTGACAGCAGAGTTCGACGACCCGCGGTCGCTTGTCGACCTCGGCGTCGAACTGGAGGCCGCCGGGGTCGACCATCTTTTCGTGACCGAGTCGCGCAACGATGTTCTGACCCTTCTCGCCGCGCTCGCCGTCCGCACCCGCCGCGCTGCCATCGGGTCGGCGATCGCCGTCATTTTCCACCGCCATCCCTACATCCTCGCCGCCGCCGCAGCCCAGATCGATCGGCTGTCTGGGGAGCGGCTGGTGCTAGGCATCGGCACGGGGCATCGGGTCGCGGTTGAGGGCTTGCTCCATCTCGAGTGGGGGGACGCATCAGCGCGACTGCGCGACACCCTCGCCGCGCTGCGGGCATCGCTCGACGCGGCCGGTCCGATCAACCACCGCAACCCCCATTTTCAGATCGGGGCACTCTCGCTGTTTTACCCGCCGCGGCGGCGAGTGCCGATCGCCCTCGCCGCGCTCACGGCGGGCACGGTTCGCCTCGCTGGGCTCCACGGTGACGGCATCATCACTAGCCTCGCGACAATCGACCAGGTCCGGCGCTTCCGCAGCCTGCTGGAGCGCAGCGCGCGCGACGCCGGACGCGACCCTGCCCATCTCCGGGTGTACAGCGTCATTCACGTCTGTCTTCGAGCTGACCGCGCCGAGGCGCGCGAGGTTGCCCGCCATGGGCTCGGCTATGCCCGCTTGCCGTTCTACCAGCGCCAATTTGCGCGCGCGGGACTGCCGCAGTTTACGGGACCGGTCCCGGATGAGGTGCTCGACGCGGTCGCGATTTGCGGTCCGCCAGACTACGCGCGGGAGCGGCTGGCAGCATGGCGCGAGGCAGGGGTTGATGTGCCGCTGCTCGCCCCCTGCTCTTCGGAACCAGACCGAGCGGAAGCCTATCGCAGCTTCGTCCAGCTGATGTGATCAGCCTCGTCCGCCTTGCTCTCGTCGTTACGCTCCTCGCGGCCTTCGCTCTGCGCGTCGTGGGGCTCGGCACGCTCCCGCCCGGCCTCCACTCCGACGAAGCTGTGGACGGGCTTGATGCGCTCTCGGGCGTTATCGCTCCCTTCTATCCAGCGAACAACGGCCGCGAGGGGCTGTTCGCGCTCCTTCTCGCGCCCTCGGTGGCACTCCTCGGGCGCGAGCCGCTGGCGCTTCGGCTCCCGATGGCCTTCTGCGGCGTCTTGTCGGTCGCCGCAGCGTTCGCTCTCGGCCGCCGGCTCTTCCGTTCCATCGAGGGAGGAACGGGGGTTGCTGTCGCCGCAGCAGCGCTCATGGGCGTCTCCCTCTTTCCCGCTCTCCTAAACCGCTTCGGCGTGCGGGTCAGTCTGCTGCCGCTGCTCGCCGCCATTGCGGCCTTGCTCTTCTGGCGCGCTCGCGAGCAGGGGAGTTGGAGGGCGTGGGCGGTCGCCGGCGCAGCGGCTGGGATCGCTCAGTACGCGTATACAAGCGCCCGGCTCCTGCCGCTCATCCTCTTCGGCTTCTCGCTGCTGGCCGATTTCCTCCGCGCTCCACCCGGGTCCCGGGCACGCTGGGGACGCAACTGGGCGGTTTTCGGAACCGCAGCCGGGATCGTTTTGCTGCCGCTCGCCCTTGTCGCCCTCACTCAGCCCGCGCTCTTCTTCCAGCGGACCGTCCAGCTTCTCAGCCGTTTTGTTGAGCCGTTCCCGGACCGCCTTCTGAAAACAGTCGGCATGTTTGTGGTCGCCGGCGACCCGAAACCGGTCCACAACCTGCCGGGCGAGCCGATGTTCGGCGCAGCCGTTGCGCCGTTTGCCTTCCTCGGTCTCCTCCTCGCCCTCCGGCAGTGGTATCGCCCGCCCTACGGGTTCCTCCTCCTCTGGCTCGCCATCGGGACGCTCGCTGCCGCGCTGCCCCGCGAGCATAAACCGCACTTTCTCCACGCCATGATCCTCGCTCCGGCAGTCTTCTTCTTTCCGGCGCTTGGGCTCGCCAAAGCAGCAGCTTGGACAATCCGCCGCGGGGCGCCGCCAGTGCTGCCCGCGCTCGCTTCAGGCGCGCTTGTTGCCGGGGTCTTTCTCTGGTCGGCATGGCGGATGGCTGTGCTCTGGCCAGCAGTCGAGGACCTGCGGCTGCACTTTTGGACCGACGTTGTCAGGGAGGCACGGCGTTGGCGCGAGGAGCCTTTGGTGATCGTCGTCGTCAACGCCCGCTACAACCCCCACGACCTAGGCGCGGTTGTCCGCTTCATCGCCGGTTCCGGCCTGACGATCGTCCCCACCGACGACGCACTCCTTCCCGCCCGTCTCGAGGCAGCGGTCGGCGAGGCGCGGGAAGTTCTGATCGTTCTGCCCGACCCGGCGCTCACCCTCGGCGCGGCGCCAGACCCAAAGGGCGCGATTGACACGCTGCTTGCCTCTGCGAGCGAGGCAGCAGAAGAGTGGCAGAGCAGCGCCGGCACGACAGTTCGCTATCGCCTCGACCGGCGGCTGCGCGCAGCCGACCGGCCTGTTGAAGCAAAGCTGGGCGAGGTCTGGCTGCGCCGCTGGACCGGCGCCCGGCGCGACACAGTCGGCACGATCAGCCTGCTCTGGAGCGTCGACCAGCCGCCTTCTCGTCCGCTGAAGGTGTCGGCGCGCCTGGTCGACAGCACTGGCAGGACGCTGGCCCAGGACGATCGCGAAATCGTCAGCAGCGGGCAGCTCCTCCCCATCTCTGCTTGGCAGCCCGGCGAGGCGCACCGGACCTACCACCTGCTGGAGATCCCTCACGCGGCAGGACCGCTGGGCGTCCGCCTGATCGTGTATGACGCGGCGAGCGGGATCCCAGTCGCGCCTCCCTACGACCTTGGGCCGCTGGACTGACCCCGTCGTATACAATGGCGGCAGGAGGGAGCGACGGAGAAGCCCGCAGCCAGCCGTTTCCGGGCGCTGGCGCTGCCGGCAGTGCATCCAGCATGGTGGGTGGCATCTGCCGCCGGCGTGGTCTATTTCGTTCAGGGCGGGCTGGGCAGCTATGCCCTAGGCGCGCTGCTCCCTGTCTGGGTGAACGAAGAAGGCTGGTCTCGCACCGCGATCTCGGTCGCGTATGCGGTGAGCACGCTGCTCCCGGGGCTGGCAGGCGTGCTGGTCGGCCGCTGGACCGACCGCCACGGCGCGCGCGGCGTCATCCTCGTGGGAGCCCTGATCACCGGTCTGAGCTATGTGCTGCTCAGCACAGTGACAACGATCGTCCTGTTCTTCATCGTTTTCGGGCTGGGAGCGGTCGGCCGGGCGGGCATGAGCCAGGTGCCGGTCTCGGCAGCGGTGGCGCGCTGGTTTGTCGACAAGCGCGGGCTTGCGATGGGGATCGCGGTGAGCGGCATCAGCCTTGCTGGCGTGCTCCTCGTGCCGCTCGTGACATGGCTGATCGAGGCGGTGGGGTGGCGCGGCGCTGTAATCGCGCTCGGCGTAGGGATCTGGCTTGTCGTCCTCCCCGTCGTTTGGTTCGCGATGGGCGGGTCGCCGCAGGAGCGGGGGGTACTGCCGCTCGGCGCCGAACGGCGTGGGGCGGGCAGGGGCCACCGGCCGCCCGGGGACGAGACGCCGTCGCTTGCCGTCGCGCTGGCGGGCCCGACGTTCTGGCTGCTGGCGCTCGCGCTGACCCTCGGCCATGCCGGCTCGAACTCGATCGGGCTTCACGCCCTCCCGGCGCTGCGGGATAAGGGGGTCACGAGCGCCGAAGGCGCAGCAGCGATCAGCCTGATGGCGGGCTGCTCGATCGGCGGCAAGCTGCTCTTCGGATGGCTGAGCGACCGCTTCGGCTCGGTGCTGCTGCTCGTTGCCGCTTACCTGGCCCAAGTCGGCGGATTTGTCCTCCTTGCTCTCGCCGGGCCGGGGAGCGGGGTCTGGCTGTTCGCGCTGCTGTACGGCCTCTCGCTTGGAGGGACCGTGACCCTGCAGCCAACGGTGGTCGCCGACCGCTTCGGCGTCACCGCGTATGGCGCAATCTACGGCGCGATCGGACTTCCTTTGGCGCTCGTCTCGTCGGCGAGCCCGATCCTCGCCGGCGGAATTCGCGAACTGACAGGCAGCTACGCCCCGGCCTTTCTCGCCTTCGCATTCAGTTCGGCAGTCGCCATCGGCGCGCTGCTCATTGCCGGTGGCGTTGGTCGGCCGAAGCGCAAAACGATGCGTCCCGAGTGACGGGCTCTCCTGCTGGAGACCTCGGACGAGCGAGCGACCGCTCGCAGAGGCGTGCTGCGCCGCCCTTCCCGCAAAGGAAAGGAAGCCTCCTCACGCGAAGCGGGCCCAAGCGCCCCCTCGCGCCGGCGCGGCAACGTGTGCCAGCCACTCGGGACAGCAAGACGATACCATGAACGGGCGCGCCCTGCGAGAGATTAACCGGCAAACGCGAGTGATTACGGCTCAACCGGCGCGAATCGCCCGGGGGCGTAGAGGTCGAGCGGAAGGGGAGGCTCGCCGCTAAGAATGAGCGCGGCGACGCACTCGGCGGTCATCGGCGCGAGGAGAATGCCGTTTCGATAGTGGCCAGTCGCGAGGATGAGCCCCTCCGTCATGCGACCAAGGATAGGCAGCCGGTCGGGTGTCGCCGGGCGCAGGCCGGCCCAGGCGCGAAGAAACGCGCAGTCAGCGACCGCTGGCACGAGCCGCTCGGCACCTGTCAGCACCGCTCGAACCCCGCGCGCTGTGGGCGTTGCGGCAAATCCTGCTCGGTCCTCCGTGGCGCCCACGGCGATCGTGCCATCGCGTTTGGGAACGAGGTAGGCGCCGACGCCGAAGAGCGGCCGCGACAGCATGAGCGCGCCGACATCGAGCGAGACGATCTGGCCGCGGATTGGCGTGACGGGGAGCGTGAGGCGGGCGAGAAGCCCGCTCCAAGCGCCGGCAGCGACCACAACCTCGCCCGCAGCAACCTGCCCCTGCGGGGTTTCGATGCCCACCACGCGGTCGCCTTGCCAAATGAACTGGCTGACCGGAACTCCCTCATGGATGAGCGCTCCTCGCCGCCGGGCCGCAGCGGCGAGCGCGGCGACCAAGCGCGGGCTGGAGACATGACTTTCCTCATGAACGAGGAGGCCGCCGACTGCGGCCGCTGCCACCGCTGGCTCCAGTTCGAGCACCTGCCGGCTGTCGAGGATCTCCGCGCTGAGGTCACCAGTCGGCAGACGATGCAGCGTCTCCGCCTCCTCGGCGGTCAAGGCGACCCGGAGAACGCCGCCGGCGACAAGCTCGGGGTCGACCCCGCTCTCCTCCCGAAGCGCTTCCACGAAGGCAGGGTAGGCGCGGAGGCTGGCAATCCCATAGGCGAGAAACTCATCCGGCGTCAGGTGCTCGCTCACCGGCGCAAGCAGCCCCGCGGCCGCGCCTGACGCTTGCCCGCCGACCCGCTCGCGCTCGAAGACGGCGACCCGCATCCCCGCGCTCGCCAGGCGCCACCCCACGGCGAGGCCGATCACGCCTCCGCCGACAATGGCAACGTCCGGACTGCTCATACGAGGAAACTATAGCCGCTCTGCCGCAGACGCCTCTCACTCTGCGGCGATCTGCCGCCACATGCCGAGGTCGTCCCGGTTCGCCCAGTGTTCGTAGAGCATCCCATCGCGCACGTGAAAGATGTGGGTGTGGGTCACCGTGAACGGCTTGCCATTCACGGGACGGCCCATGAACGGACTGGTCGGCGTCCCGCTCCACGTGAGACGGACGGCGACCTTGTCCTCTTCAGCGATCAGGTCGAGGATCTCCATCCGCTGGTCAGGAATCGCCGTGCGGAAGACGGCCATCGTCTCTTTGAAGCCTTCTCGTCCGCCGGTGGGCGTAACCCCCTCGTGGTTGATCATGTCGGGATGGATGATCTCATCGAGGACCTCTTCCTTCCCCTGATTGACCGCCTCCTCGATCCAGCGGCGGACGAGCATCTTGTTCTGCTCGATCGACATGCTCCTTCCCTGCGCACCCGAATGTCATGGGTACTGTACACGGTTGAGCCGGCAGGAGAGCGTCCGCCGGCATTGACCATGCTTCTGGGAGGGGCGAAGGACGGCGAGCGGCCTCCCGCGGAGCACCCGCGCGGCCATCGCCCAGTTCCTCTGCTTCCAACGATCCGCCACCGGTCGCCACTGACGGCGCTTCTCTCCCCTGGCTGCCGAGGACCGACAACGGCAAAGGATGCCGAGCTCCTTCCCGCACTGCCGTCCAAAGCCCCTCCACACCTGTGGCGCGCTCGGTCCGTCCCGCGGCAGGCGAGAAGGGGGCGGGCCACGCACGGATGAGCCGAGCGCCAGGCCGGCGAGGAAGGAATCTGGTCAGGCGCGCTTTTGGCGGCGAGCGCGGGGAACCGGCCGAGCCTGATGATCCCTCCCTGAGAAGCGTCGGCCCGGCGCGGAGCCGCAACTTCTGCGGCGCTGCTGGCGTATAGGCGAATGAACCAGGGTGCGAGCGGAGGACAAGTGAGACGCGCCGTCATTGCTGTTCTATTCTTGAGCGCCGCCTGCGGGACGCCGCCGCTTACAGCGGGCGACGCGCCGGTGCCGACTGCGTCCGTTCTGCCCTCCCCCACGGCATCTCCCCCTGCGTCGACGACCCCGATCGAGGCTGCTCGCCCCGATCCGACCGCGGTCGGCATCACGCTTCGCCTTGTCGCAAGCGGGCTCAACCAGCCGACCGACCTCGCTGCTCCGCCGGACGGCTCTGGACGGCTGTTCATCCTCGAGCGTCCGGGCCTGATCCGGGTGATCGCGAACGGGCAGCTGCTTCCAACCCCATTTCTCGATCTCCGCTCGTTGATCACCGCAAGCGGGCAAGAGCAAGGGCTGCTCGGCATCGCCTTCCACCCTGGCTACGCCCAGAACGGGCGCTTCTTCGTCTTCTACACCGCCCGGAATGGCGACAATACGGTGGCGGAATACCGCGTCGGTTCCGACCCGGCGCGCGCCGACCCGGCGACCGGGCGCGTTCTGCTCGCCATCCCCGATTTTGCTCCCAATCACAACGGCGGCAGCCTGCAGTTCGGCCCGGACGGCATGCTGTACATCGGCACAGGCGACGGCGGCGGCGCCGGCGACCCGCAGCGCACCTCGCAGAATGTCGGCTCTCTCTTAGGGAAGCTGCTGCGGATCGACGTCGATCGCGGCACGCCCTATGCCATTCCGCCCGACAATCCGTACGTCGGCCAGCCAGGAGCGCGCCCGGAGATTTGGGCAATCGGTCTGCGCAATCCGTGGCGGTTTAGCTTCGACCGCGCCACCGGCGACCTCTGGATCGCCGATGTGGGCCAGAACGCGCTCGAAGAGATCAACTTCACCCCGGCGGGGACCCCCCCGCCGGTCAACTACGGCTGGAGCATCATGGAAGGCAGTCAGTGCTTCCGCGG